>JBNMKW010000017.1:0-44554 GCA_050874545.1 Megasphaera sp.
GCAAGCTGCATGGGCCGATTGTCTTGATGGGTGTCGATGCGGATATAGTCTTGTTGTGCCGTGCAATAATCAAAAATACATTTAGTGAGATTTTTGGTAGTACCGTCAGAAACGGAACGGTGAATGGTACCGTATTCTTTAGTTGCATGCCAGCCGCCTTTTTCAATCACTGTATAGGTGGGATCTTCGCCGATAATAAAAGCGAACGTGCCGACGATGCGATTATTTTCTATACATACATAACTGTTATTTTGCTGAATATCGTGAGTAAGCAGTGCTTCCGAGGGATATCCTTTTGTCCATTGTGTAGGATTTCCGTGTTGTGCCATAAAGGTGCGAGCTTCTTCATAGATTTCTAATAAACGTGGTATGTCCTCTATCTGAGTATGTCTGATATACATAACAACTGGTATCTCCTTTACAATATATTGTCCTTATATACGATAGCATATCTCATAGCCTGTGACAATACGGGCCGCCGCAGCGCATTTTGTATAAGACTAGCGGAAAAGCTAGCCATAGTATGGTTCTTTTAGTATAATGAAACACGAAGGAGCGATGGGAATGAAAACATTTAGGTGGAAAACAGGAGAGACGCCGCCGGAAAAAGCGCGATTGCGTGTGGTCTATGCGTTAATGGCAACGGCGTTTTGCCTGCCGTTAAATATTTTTGCAATGGAGTTTTGCTTTGTCATAGCTGTTGTATTGGCGGCTTATTATAGCTGGAAATATGATATGCGCCATGTTTCTTGGATGGGGGTTTTTCTGCCTGCCGGTTTATTTGCTGTGATTTCACTGATTTCGTTGGTTGGCTCGCCGAACGTTTTATTTGGCTTGGGGTTTTATGCCTTCACGGTACTGCAGTATATCTTGATGTATGCACTGCTGATTTTTTTTGTGCGGACAGCCGCAGAGAGGCATCTTGTTATCGTATGTCTGCTGATTAGTGCAGCAGGAACGGTATTGTACGGTATATACCAGTATGCGCATATGCTGACGCTCCATGAAGCAGAATGGGTCGATAATTCGGCGTTTCCCCTGTTAAAGCGTCGTATGTATTCAACGCTGTACAATCCCAATTTGTATTCAGCTTTTTTATTGATGATGATGGGCGGTACGGCGTCTATGTCGATTTGGACACGGCATACATGGCATCGTATAGGATATATAGCACTTTTTGCGGCACTGGGGCTTTGCCTCATATTGACTTATTCCCGCGGTGCGTGGCTGAGCGTGGCTGCATTGGTCTTTTTCTTTGGACTTGTATGGGATAAACGGCTGTGGCTGTTGTTTTTGCTCATACCGCCTATTCTCTTGTTTTATCACGGCGGCGTGACAGATCGGCTGCTGTCCATTTTTTACCACAGCGAGGCAGATACGTCTGTATCCATGCGGCTGGATATGTGGTACAGTGCCATGGAAATGATTATAGAGCATCCGCTGCTGGGCGTAGGCTGGGGAGCGTTTAAATTTGTATATCCCGTATATAATGAATTAATTCAGGAAGCGGGAATTACCATATTTCATGCGCACAATATGTTTTTGAATATATGGGCAGAAACAGGCGTGCTTGGATTTGTTTGTTTCTTTTGTTTTTTTTATGGCAATGCGTATTATGGATGGAAGCTTTTAAACATGCCGCAGGTTCATACATTTGACCGTTCTGCGGCTATGATGATGATTGCCGCTGTCGTGTCACAGACTATTTGCGGGTTTAGTGATTATGATTTGTTTAGTACGCAGATTTCACTTACTTTTTGGTTGATTTGCGGTATATTTGCCAATGCATATATAGAATGTAAAAAATAATAAAAAAAAGTTTGCGAAATAATTCACAATGATATATAATAACTATGTAACTCATTATAATAACGTATGATTATATATAACTAAAATGAATAGTAAGTATATATATCATTGTGGGAGGATATTTCCATGAGACAGAAAAAGGCAATATCAGATGCTGTTATCGAACGATTGCCGCTGTACTACAGGGACCTTTTGTTGCTGCAAGATGCGGGAATTGATATTATTTCATCAGAAAAGCTGGGAGAACGGCTGGGCATTACGCCGGAACAGATTCGCAAAGACTTGACGTGTTTTGGCGCGTTTGGCAAAAAAGGCGTAGGGTACTATGTCAGTGAATTGTGCCAGCAAATTGTAGAAATTATTGGTCTGCAGCAGCATTGGAAAATCGGCATTGCCGGTATTGGCCACTTGGGCTGGGCTCTGGCAAACTATAAAACCTTTGGCCGGTTGGGATTTCGGACGATGGGGCTTTTTGATGTAGACCATCGTATCATTGGTCAAAATGTAGGCGGCGTTGTTGTTACGCCTATTGCTGAAATGGGAGAAGTCATTCGCAAAGAAGGCATTCAAATCGGCATCATCACGGTTCCGGCGGCAGTAGCGCAGCAAGTAGCGGATCAGATGGTAGAGGCAGGAATTAAAGGCATATTGTCTTTTGCACCGCTGCGTCTGAATGTACCGGATAACATTTTTGTATTCCGTGAAGATTTGTCTATTGGCTTAAGCCGTATTTCATATTATTTGACTAATAAAAAAGAATAATGCGTTAGTTCTAGTACGCATAACGGGTATGCCTTGGGGTGTACCCGTATTTTTGTACAGCAGAAAGGCTGCGGCGAAAGGTGAATCTTTAATTCACTTCGCGGCAGCCTTTGTACTATTGTACTACTATTTTTATTTTGTGGACATCGTTTGCATTCATACTTTATTTTCTTCAAACTGCAAACAAAAAACGACAACCTTTTTTATTTCCTATCGCTTGAGACCCGTGTGTTCTCTGTATGCCTCAGCCGCTGTCGTGTTGCTGATATATCCTTGTTCGACCATTAATGCCAAGACAATTTTCTGCCGTTCTCTGGCAGCATCGTAATTTTGCAGCGGATTATAGTATGTCGGTGCTTGAACCAGGCCAGCCAGCATAGATGCATGGGAAAGATGCAGTTTTTCCGGATTAATATCGTAGTAAATTTCGCTGGCTTCGTAAATACCTGTGGCATTAGCTCCAAAATATGCTGTATTCAGATAGATTTCAAGTATTTCATCTTTTGTATAGTAGTGTTCCAAGAGATAAGCTAAGACAACTTCCTGGGCTTTGCGGGTAAATGTCCGTTCATGGGAAAGGAACACGTTTTTTACGACTTGCTGGCTAATCGTGCTGCCGCCTTCGACGGTAGAACCGGAATAAAAATTGACGACAATGGCCCGCACAATGCCAATAGGGTCTAACGCGCCATGTTCGTAAAAACGGCGGTCTTCTGTCGCGATGATAGCGTGCCGCATATCTTTGGGAATCAGATGAATGGATACATACATCGGTATAGATTTGATATGGTTTTCCATGGCTTCATGAAAATGAAGATATGGGTACGATTTTTCTTTCAGCGGTGCTAACGGTTCCTGCCAAAAAGGTTGTGCCGGTGCAGCGGAAGAAAAATCTGTGCGTGCCGGTTTGGATTTGTCTGTTCCTATGCTCCAGGCCGCGCAGACGGCAAATGCGATGACAAAGATGAGAAAAAAATATTTCTTCATAATTCCTCCATATATATTGTGTATTGTATCATATTTTGCGGATAGAAGGAAATTTAGAAAAGATGACAAAGGTTTTATGCAATTTACTTGCATATTATTTCAGTAGGGTGTATACTATCAACCGTAGATAGTTGTACAAATAAATTTGCCGCTTAGTTTGCAATAGGAGGAATTATCATGAGTAAAATTAAAAAAATCGTCTTGGCCTATTCGGGTGGCCTGGATACATCCGTTATCATTCCCTGGCTGAAAGAAAACTATAAAGGTGCTGAAGTCATTGCCGCATGTGCTGATGTGGGTCAGCCGGATGATTTTGAAGCCATTGAAAAGAAAGCGTATGCTTCCGGCGCTTCTAAAGTATATGTCATGGACATCAAAAAAGAATTCATGGAAGAATACGTATGGCCGACTGTCAAAGCAGGTGCTGTATATGAAGGAAAATATCTGCTGGGTACGTCGTTTGCTCGTCCGCTGATTTCTAAAAAGCTCGTTGAAGTGGCTGAAAAGGAAGGCGCTGACGCTATCGCTCACGGCGCAACAGGCAAAGGCAACGACCAAGTTCGTTTTGAATTGACTGTCAAAGCATTGGCTCCGCAGATGAAACTGATTGCTCCGTGGAGAATGTGGGATCTCAAATCTCGTGAAGATGAACTCAAATATGCAGAAGCGCATAACGTACCTATTGATTATCAGTCGGAAGAAAATCCGTATCCATACAGCATGGACTGGAATATCTGGCATTTGAGCCATGAAGGGGATGACCTCGAAAATCCGGCTAATGCACCAAAAGATATGGTATATATGGTAACAAAGACACCGGAACAGGCTCCGGATAAAGCTGAATATGTTACTATTGATTTTGAAAAAGGTATTCCTGTCGCTGTCAACGGCGAAAAAATGGATGCTGTCGCTTTAATTACGGCTCTTAACGAAATCGGTGCTAGAAACGGCGTAGGCATTGTAGATATTGTTGAAAACCGTCTTGTCGGCATGAAGAGCCGTGGCATTTATGAAAACCCGGGCGGAGCTATTTTGATGTACGCTCACAGAGAATTGGAATATCTCTGCCTCGACCGCGATACGTTCCATTACAAAGAAACCGTTGCCAACAAATTTGCTGAATTAGTCTATGACGGCAAATGGTTCTCGCCGCTTCGTGAAGCATTGTCTGCTTTTGTTGACGAAACACAGCAGACCGTTACAGGCCAGATTAAATTAAAACTGTACAAAGGCAACATAATCAGTGCTGGTTCTACTTCGCCGTATTCCTTGTACAATGAAGAATTTGTTACATTTGGCGAAGATGATGTATACAACCAGAAAGATGCAGAAGGCTTCATCAACCTCTTTGGATTGCCTCTCCAGATGCGTGCGCTCATGAAACAGCATGCAGCAAAGAACGGAAAATAAGGAGCGAAACAGAATGAAATTATGGGGCGGCCGTTTTACAAAGGCCACGGATAAAAGTGTAGAAGAATTCAATGCCTCTATCCAGTTTGACTGCCGCATGTATGCGGAAGATATTTGCGGCAGCATTGCCCATGCGACGATGCTGCAGCGGCAGGGAATTATTTCTGCAGCAGATAAAGATGCCATTGTCATGGGGCTGAAACATATTTATGAACAAATTGAAAAGGGCGAATTTGAATTTTCTGTAGAACTGGAAGATATTCACATGAATGTGGAAAAACGGTTAACAGATGCTATTGGTGAAGCCGGGAAACGGCTCCATACCGGACGCAGCCGCAATGACCAGGTTGCGCTGGATACGCATATGTATGTGCGCAGAGAAATTGCGGCAGTTGCCAAGCTTCTTGTTAAACTGCAGGAATCTATTGTCAAGGCGGCTGAAAAATACAGCGATGTGATTATGCCTGGCTATACGCATTTGCAGCGGGCACAGCCTGTATTGTTCAGTCATCATATGATGGCGTATTTTTCCATGCTGTCTCGTGATTTCATTCATATGAAATATGCTTGGGAAATGGCAGACATGATGCCGTTGGGCGCAGGTGCGCTGGCTGGTACGACATATCCGCTGGATCAGCCTTTTGTCGCTAAGACACTGCATTTTGGCAAACTGTATGACAACAGCATGGATGCTGTCAGCGACCGCGATTATATTATTGCATTTTTGGAATTCGCTGCGCAGCTTATGATGCACTTGAGCCGCTTGTCTGAAGAATTTATTCTTTGGTCTTCGTCTGAATTTAAATTTATTGAATTGGATGATTCGCACTGCACCGGTTCCTCTATTATGCCGCAAAAAAAGAATCCGGATATTTGCGAATTAGTTCGTGGCAAAACCGGACGCTTTTACGGACATCTTATGGGAGTGCTCACGATGATGAAAGGCATTCCTATGGCCTATGATAAGGATATGCAGGAAGATAAAGAAGGCGTCTTTGATGCGATTGACAATTTGAAATTTGCCTTGACAATTTACGCGGCAATGATAGACAAAATGACTGTCAATGGTAACCGCATGCGTGAAGTATTGGAACGTGATTTTTCCAATGCAACTGATATGGCAGATTATCTTGCCAAAAAAGGACTGCCGTTCCGCGAAGCACATGCTGTCGTCGGAAAAGCTGTTCATTACTGCATTGAACAGGGCAAAGTGCTGCAGCAGCTTACATTGGACGAACTGCAGGCAATGAGTCCTTTATTTGCCGAAGATATTCATCATTTTTTGGATATTGAAACCTGTGTAGACCAGCGTAATACGTACAATGGTACTTCACCGGCATCGGTACAGCGTCAATGCAGCAAAGGACATGATACCATTGCGGCAGAACAACAGCAAATAGAACAGTGGGATACTACCGTATCTGCTGTCTATACCCTCTTGCAATAAGCGGCAGGAGATATGTGAAAACCGTCGTACATCGTGGGTGTGCGGCGGTTTTTCCTATGTATTGGCAAAAGAAAAAAACGGCGATATGCATGTTTTATATAGGCATAGAGTCAGCGCATGCCGCTTATATTCGTGAAGACCAAAGAAAGTGGCAGGGTGTTTTACGATATAAAGCCGTCCTTTGACAGATATTTTGTTTTATGGTTGTCAAATAAACTTTAAATGCGGTATAATAATTTAGTATGGGAAATTTTTATATTTTAGTAAACAAAAGGAAAGGAGAGGCGTACTTATGTCTATAGCACAAACGACATTAGCCGACTCCGTTTCATACAGTGGAATAGGCTTACATGCGGCTCAGGAAGTTCATATGGTTATGCGGCCGGCACCGGCGAATACGGGTATCGTATTTATTCGTACTGATTTGCCAGGGCAGCCTTCCGTGCAGGCGCATTTATCAAAGGTAACGAATACGATGCGGGCGACAACGCTGGAGGACGGCGAAGCGAAGGTATTTACGGTTGAACATGTATTGTCTGCACTTAATGGCCTGCAGGTAGATAATTGTATTGTAGAAATGGATTCAGCAGAACCGCCTGTTGCAGACGGCAGCAGCTTGAATTTTGTAGAACTGATTCAAAAAGCCGGTATACAGTCATTGAAGGAACCACGGCGGGAAATTGTCATCCAAAAACAGCATTTGATTCAGGAAGATGATAAATTTATCGCAGTCATTCCGTATGATGGATTTCGAATTACATTTACTTCTATCAATCCCCATCCCTTATTGGGAGTACAGTTTTTTGATGCCGAAATTACACCGGATGAATATATAAAAGAGATTGCCTATGCGCGAACGATTGCGTTTACGGAAGAATTGGCAATGATTCGGAAACTGGGACTTGGAAAAGGCGGTAATTTGGAAAATACGATTGTTTATGACAAAACTACTTGCTTATCCAAGGTACGAAGTGCTGATGAATTAGTTCGACATAAAGTATTGGATGTTATTGGCGATATATCTTTGTTGGGGAGACCTATACGGGGACATATTATTGCTGTAAAATCGAGTCATAAATTAAATAATTTACTGACGCATGATATTTTTAAAGAATTAGGTTAGGAGGAATACAAATGACTTTAGAAGTTACGGATATTATGGAAATTTTACCGCATCGGTACCCGATGCTGCTTGTTGACCGCATTATTGAATTGGAACCGATGAAATATGCTGTCGGCATTAAAAATGCTACTTTTAATGAATTGTTTTTTCAGGGCCATTTTCCGGGTCAGCCGGTTATGCCGGGCGTGCTGCTTGCCGAAGCAATGGCTCAGGTAGGCGGTGTAGCATTGCTGTATCCAGAAGAAAACAGAGGCCTTATTCCGTATTTTACAGGCATTGACAAACTGCGTTTCCGTCATCCTGTACGCCCTGGTGATCAGGTGGTGATGCGTGCCGATATTGAAAAAATCAAGGGCCGCATGGGAAAAGTAAAAGCACAGTGTCATGTAGGAGATACGCTTTGTGCGGAAGGGGAATATTTATTTGCTCTTATGCCGGGTCAAAATCCTAAAAAGTAAAGAGCATATATGTCATTTTGCAATGAAAAACGATGAAAAATGAAGCATATAGACAAAAATACAGTGTTTTTTCTTGCAAATGACCGGCATATTTTGGCGTATTGCAGATGAATATATTACTATATAAATTTTATTATTAGGCAACTGCTTTAACAGCAGGTAAGCAAGGAGTGACTTTAATGACCGAGGAAAAAGAAACCATGCAGCAATGCATGATACATCCAACGGCTATTATAGATCCACAGGCAAAAATCGGTGCGGGCGTGAAGATTGGACCCTACGCTGTAATTGGCCCCCATGTTACTATTGGCGATGGAACTGAAATTATGGCTCACGTCGTTATTGATGGCTGGACGACAATTGGCAAGAACTGCCGGTTTTTCCCCAGTGCATCCATTGGATCGGAACCGCAGGATTTAAAATTTAAAGGTGAAAAAAGTTATGTTATTATAGGCGACCGTTCGGTATTTCGCGAATATGTGACGGTCAGCCGCGCCACCGGCGAAGGGGAAGAAACCCGTATTGGCAGTGACTGCCTTTTTCAGGCATGTACTCATGTAGCTCATAACTGTATCATAGGAAATCATGTTATTATGAGTAACTGCGCAGGCCTTGCCGGACATGTAGTCGTAGAAGACAGAGTAGTTATCGGTGGTATTGCCGGTGTGCATCAATTCGTCAAAATTGGCCGTAACAGCATGATTGGCGGCTTGGCGAAGGTAGTACAGGATATCCCGCCGTTTGTCATTGCCGACGGTCAGCCGGCACGTTGCATTGGCTTAAACAGCGTTGGCTTATCCCGTGCTGGAATTCCGGAAAATGTACGTCGTGAATTGAAGAAGGCATTTCGTCTTTTATATCGTTCCGGCTTGAATTTGCGGGATGCCATTGCTAAAATGGAAGAAGAACTGGACAGTTCAGAAGAAACAGAACATTTTCTCCGCTTCCTTCGCGATGCCGATCGTGGAATTTGCCGGGGTACAAAAGACTAATGAACATATAAAAAAGGGAGGGTAAGAGGTTCTTGCCTCCCTTTTTTTCTGCAAGTTGCCTCGGTAGTTACTGACATCAGACACATTTTTTTGTATAATATAAAAATGGATATTTTATTCATTTATAAGGGTGATGAATATGGAAAAAGTAGGGCTGTTTGCCGGCGTGGGCAAACTACCAGTGGAATTTATGCGTGCAGCCCAGCAGATGGGGCATGAAGTTGTCGTGATTGCCGTTGTCGATGGGGTGGCGCCGGAGCTGAAAGCGGAAGCGAACACGTATTATGAGATTAATGTAGCTAAACTGGATAAAATTATAAAAACGATGCGCAAAGAAGGCGTGGATAAAGTTACGATGATTGGCAAAGTAACGAAGGAAATCTTGTTTAAAGGATTAAAATTTCCCGATTTCCGCGCGATTAAAATGCTGGCTAAGCTGCGCAACCGAAAAGATGATACCATTATGCTGGCTATTGTTGATGAATTGGCTAAAGACGGAATTGAAGTGGTAGATCAGACGCTGTATTTAAAACCGCTTATGCCGGCAGCAGGTGTTTTGACGAAGCGCAAGCCAAGCAGAGAGGAAGAAGATGATATCCGTTTTGGCTTTGCCACGGCCAAGGCGATGGGCGGCATGGATATTGGACAAACTGTCGTTGTTAAACATAAAGCCGTGATGGCGATTGAAGCGATTGAAGGCACTGATGCCTGTATTCGCCGCGGCGGCGCGCTGGGCAGAGGAAAATCTGTTGTCGTCAAAGTAGCCAAACCGAATCAGGATGCGCGGTTTGATGTACCGGCTGTCGGCTTGGCAACGATAGAGTCTATGATAGAAAGCGGCTGTAATGTGTTGGCGATGGAAGCAGGACGTACGCTGTTTGTAGAACAAGACGAGGTATTGAAGGCTGCTGATAAGAATAGCATCTGTATTTGCGCTGTAGATAAGACCTTTTAATTTTGAGGTAGATAGATATGAAAATCATGTTTTCAGCAGGCGAAGCATCGGGAGATATGCACGGTGCCAAGTTGGCCGAAGTAATGAAACAACAGGATCCTTCCATTGAGCTTATCGGTATGGGTGGAGAGCAAATGAAAGAAGCGGGCGTGCGGATTATATATGATATTCAGAACCTGGGCTTTATTGGCGTAGGGGAGATATTGCGCAAAATCCCATTCTTTTTCCGTCTGCGGGATTTTTTAGTGCAGACGATGATCGATGAAAAGCCGGATGTCCTCGTTTGCATTGACTATCCAGGGTTTAACATGCGTTTGATAAAAAAGGCTAAAGAAGCAGGTATTCCTGTTGTATATTATATTTTGCCGACTATTTGGGCATGGCATAAAAGCCGGGGCCGCACGATTGCCCAATATACAGATTTAGCTATTTCCTTGTTCCCTTTTGAGGCGAAAATGTATGAGGAAATGGGGACGCATGTCGTATATGCAGGGCATCCTTTGCTGGATACAGTGCATGCGGTACGAAGCCGGGATGCGATTGTGTCGGATTTGGGATTGGATGCCCAAAAGAAAACCGTATTGCTTATGCCGGGAAGCCGCATGCAGGAAGTCAACGGATTGCTGCCGGCTATGCTGGAAGCTGCGAAAGAAATCAGCAAAGCCGTGCCGCAGGTACAGTTTTTGCTGCCTCGTGCTTCTACGATTGACCGCAGTGTATTAGAGCTGATGATTGCAGACAGCGGTGTGGCAGTACATATAGGTGAAACGAATGTATATGACATGATGGCAGTCAGTACGGCGGCTATTGCTGCTTCCGGCACGGCTACGCTGGAAACAGCTTTGATGGAGCTGCCGACACTGCTTATCTACCGCGTGAGCAGCAACACCTATTGGCTGTCCAAACTGCTTGTTCATATTGACAGTATTGGCCTGCCCAATATTATTATGGGCCGGCGGATTATGCCGGAACTATGGCAGGATGAAGTAACAGCGGAACATATTGCCCAAGTTATGGTTCCCATCTTGACGGATACATCCCGACATGATGAATTAAAGCAGGCAATGGCTGAAGTACGCCGTACGATGGGGCAAAGCGGTGCCGTACAGCGTATTGCAGAAACTATACTAGAATTTGCTAAGGAGAAACAGGGTGAATGAAAAAATATAATAGTTGGCAAAGCTACAAACGCTTGTTAATGTTTGTACTGCCATATAAAAAACGACTGGTATTAGCTGTTATCTGCATGGCTTTTTCAGGAGCCAGCAATGTTGTTGTTCCTTGGCTGATAAAGGATGTCATCGATAAAGTACTGGCTAATAAGGATATTGTGACATTAAACTTAATTGTCGTTGGTATTTTAGTATTGTTTTTATTCCGCGGCGTTTTCTATTTTGGCGAACGGTATTTGATGAGTTTTGTCGGCCAAAAAATTGTCAATGATATCCGAGAAAAGCTGTACCGTCACTTGCAGACCTTGTCTTTGTCTTATTTTGACAGGCGCAAGACCGGTAATATTATGAGCAATTTGACTAACGATGTTTCGGCGCTGCAGACGGCTATTGCCGGCAACCTGATTTCATTTGTACAGGAAGCGGTTATTTTAATCGGCTCATTAGTATCTATGATTGTGCTGTATTGGAAATTGACGCTGCTGACTCTGGTCATTGTACCGCTTGTCGTCGTGACGATTAATTTCTTTGGCAGCAGACTGCGAAAAGCGGGCCATAACGTGCAGGGAAAAATGGCGGATATTACAGCACTTTTGGAAGAAGCTATTTCAGGGATTCGTATTATCCGCTCGTTTAACCGGGAAAATTTTGAAATCAAACGGTTTGTCGTACAAAACGACAGTAACTTTTGGGCATTGATGACGACAACTAAATTAACATCCATGCTGACACCGTTTATTCAATTTTTTGCGGCTATTGCTGTTACCGGAATTATTTGGTATGGCGGCATGAGTGTCATTGAAGGAAAAATGACGGCAGGGGCTTTGATTGCATTTTTGATTTATGCTATTAACCTGGCAAACCCAGTACGGCGTATCAGTGAAATTTACGGTGATATCCAAAAATCACTGGCCGCTGCAGACCGTGTGTTTGAAACATTGGATACCACGCCGGAAGTCAAAGAAAAGGACAATGCCGTTACATTGCCGAAAGTGCAGGGACATATTGTATTCGACCATGTATCTTTTGCGTATGATGAAGAACATGAAGCACTGACAGATTTTAACTTAGAAGTTAAACCGGGACAGGTTGTGGCGTTGGTAGGGCCGAGTGGTGCCGGTAAATCTACAGTTGCTAATTTGCTTCCTCGGTTCTATGATGTAACGGGAGGCGCATTAACAATTGACGGCATTAATATCAAAGATGTTACGTTTTCCTCGCTGCGCCAGCAAATTGGCTTAGTGCCGCAGGAAACGATGCTGTTCAATGCGACGGTACGGGAGAATATTTTATATGGCCGGTTGGATGCTACTGACGAAGAAGTAGTAGAGGCTGCTAATGCTGCTAATGCCCATGATTTCATTATGGCACTGCCTCAAGGATATGATACCAATGTCGGTGACCGCGGCAATGCATTGTCAGGCGGCCAGCGGCAGCGTATCGCTATTGCCCGGGCAATATTGAAAAATCCACAGATTTTGATTCTAGATGAAGCAACATCTGCACTGGATACAGAAAGTGAAAAAATTGTTCAAGCAGCCTTGGATCGCTTGATGGAAGGAAGAACGGCTGTCGTGATTGCTCACCGGCTGAGTACCGTGCGGGATGCAGATGATATTGTCGTTATCGATCACGGCCGGATTGTAGAAGAAGGAACGCATGCTGAACTTTTGGCTAAAAAGGGATTGTATGCCAATTTATATGCTGTTCAGTTTAAAGATAAAGCAGAAGGAAACATGGAATGAAAACAAACTTAAAATCACATCCTATGTACTGGCTGTACAATATGCTTTTGCTCGTCTATTGGGCTATTTTGATTCCACAGCTTATTTATCGTTTGATTCGCGAAGAAGGATTTTATCAGCGAATTAAACAGAGCATAGGATTTTTGCCGGATGATTTAAAAGAAAAAATATCGAATCGTCATGCTATTTGGGTACATGCCGCATCGGTCGGTGAAATCGTAGCGGCAAGCCCGATTGTACGCGAAATGCGCAAGACGTATCCGAACGAAGTCATAATCGTATCTGTTGTTACTGCAACGGGATTTCGTATGGCCCATCAAATCATCAAAGGGGCAGACGGTATTTTGTATTTTCCGTTGGATTTACCGTATTTGACCAACCGTATTTTGACTATTGTCAAGCCGCAGGCTATCGTATTGGTAGAAACGGAAATCTGGCCGAACTTTTTACGTATTGCTGCGGATAAACACATTCCGGTCATGATGATGAACGGTCGTATCAGCCAGCGCAGTGCCGTACGGTACCGCTTAATTACGTTTTTTACGCGCAAAGTACTCTCGACGATTCGCATGTTCTGTATGCAGAGCCGTATTGACGCCCAGTATATCATTGATATTGGCGCCGATCCCAACAAAGTAATCGTTACAGGCAATACGAAATACGATCAGACGTACGGTATCGTGACGGAAGCAGAAAAGAAACGTTTTCTTCGTGAATTGGGATTTGCTGAAGGTACGTATCCTATCATGATTGCCGGCAGTACGCATAAAGGAGAAAATGGCGCTGTGTACAAAGCGTTCAGCAAAGTTCGTGAGCATTTTCCCAAGGCAAAACTAATCATTGCGCCGCGGTATATTTATCAGGCAGACCTCATTCGTGATGAAGGAATTAAACACGACATTACGATGGTCAAACGCAGTGATATGAAAGCAGGAAAACAAGTAAGCGCGTCGTATGACGGCGTCATTCTTGACACCATTGGCGAATTGGGCCGTGTATACAGTCTGGGTGACTTGATTTTTGTCGGCGGCAGTTTGGCTCACATTGGCGGTCACAATATACTGGAACCGGCAGCGCATGGCAAACCGATTATTGTCGGGCCGAATATGTTTAACTTTGTAGAAATTTTTGATTTGCTGAGCAGCCGGGGAGCCTGCATTATGGTCAAAAATGAAGAAGAATTTGTTGAGACTTGTCTTGACCTTTTGATACATAAGGATAAGGCTGACGCGATGAAACGGCATTGTCTGGAAATCGTAAAAGAAAATCAAGGGGCTACGAAAAAGAACTTGGATGAATTGCAGCAACTGCTGCAGGGCAACCTATGAGTGGAGATGATTCCATGTCGCTGCGTACAAAACTGGCAGCTTATTTCTTATATTTGATGCAGGATACACCGCATCATGGCATTGATATTCCCATATTAAAAGTACTGGAATGGGCTTCTATTGCCTATAAAAAAGGCGTAGCCATGACATATCATTCTTACCAGCAAAATCCACAAAAACAGGTTAAATTGCCGGCCAAAGTCATTAGTTTGGGAAATATCACTGTTGGTGGTACGGGAAAAACGCCAATGGCGTGTCTATTGGCTCGGTATTTACAACAAAAGGGATTTCGCACGGCACTGCTTAATCGGGGATATCGGTCAGAAAAGGAAGATAAAGCAGCGATTATGTCCGATGGCGAACACATTCTCTTGACTGCAGCTGTCGGCGGCGATGAAGCGTGCTTAATGGCGCGGAGCCTGCCGGGAATCCCTGTATTAGTGGGACGCAAAAGAAGCAGCAGCGGTCAAATGGCAGTGGATATGTTTCATTCGCAAGTGCTTTTGCTGGATGATGGGTTTCAGCATTGGCAGCTGCATCGTGATTTGGATATCGTCTTGATTGACGGAACGAATCCGTTTGGCAATGGATATGTGCTGCCCAGAGGTATTTTGCGGGAACCGCTGGAACAATTGCGCCGGGCAGGCCTCATTATTATTACTAAGGCAGATTTGGCTGCAGAACAGCAGCGGGAATCCATCTATGCAGTACTGCGTCGGTATCATCCGCATGTACCCGTGGCAGAAGCCGTTCATCGGCCCAAATGGTGCATTTCATTTTCTGATTGGAATAGTTTTCGAAAGCGCACAGATTGCGATACCCTTCCAAACAGCCAGCACGTTATTGCCGTGTCAGCATTGGGAAATCCTGCATCTTTTGAAGCGACGATTCAGGCATTCGGCTATACGATTGTGGATACGATACGGTATGACGACCATCACCAGTACAGCCAAGATGATTTGGATGCCATGACAAAAAAAGCACAAGAGCAAGGGGCTGTTCTCGTTACGACAGAAAAGGATGCCGTGAAAATGGATGCCGCATATATCACGGCGCACAGTATCCCTTTGTATGTGCTGGGAATTGAAATAGAGATTATTAAAGGAAAGACAGATATAGAGAACGTTTTAGCACACGTAGTAGGAGGATAGATTATGAATTTTGTATGCATTATTCCGTCACGATATGCTTCAACACGGCTGCCAGGAAAACCGCTGTGTGATATTGCCGGCAAACCGATGGTGCAGCGTGTATATGAACAAGCGGCTAAAGCTGCTAAAGTATCACAGGTTGTAGTAGCTGTCGATAATCCTAAAGTATATGACACGGTCGTTACGTTTGGCGGCCATGCTGTGATGACGCGGGAAGACCATGCCAACGGTACGGATCGGCTGGCAGAGGCGGTAGAACATTTTCCCGATGCCGATGTGATTGTCAATGTACAGGGCGATGAACCTCTTATTGCGCCCGATGTCATTGATGCGTTGTGCCAGGCTTTTGAAGACGACCCGCAGCTGACTATGGCGACGGTAGCAACACCGCTTGCTAAAGAAGAATATGACGATCCGAGCGCGGTCAAAGTCGTATTGAATCTTCATGGTGAAGCCATGTATTTTTCACGCTCTTTGATTCCATATCCGCGGAATGCGTTTGACGGTGTTATGCAGCCGTATAAACACATTGGCATTTATGCGTACCGCCGTGATTTTTTACTGCAGTATGCCCATATGGAACAGACACCGGCTGAAAAAGTAGAATCACTGGAACAGTTGCGAGTTCTGGAAAATGGATATAAGATAAAAGTAATCACTACAAATCACCAGTTTATTGGTATTGATACGCCGGAAGATTTGATACATATCCGGAACTATTTTGCTGATAAAGGAGAACAATAATGGAACATGTAAAATCCGTTGCGATTGGCAAGACAACAGTTGGCGGTGACGGCAAACTGTTTGTTATGGCTGGACCTTGTGTTATTGAAGATCCGGACCGTATTTTGAAAATCGGCCAGGAAATGAAGCGCATTTGTGAAAAATTGGGCGTAACATATATTTTTAAGGCTTCGTATGATAAAGCCAACCGATCTTCCTATAAGTCATTCCGCGGTCCGGGACTTGTAGAAGGATTGAAAATATTAAAAGAGATAAAGAAAGAACTGCAAGTGCCGATTATTAGCGACGTTCATTCGATTGAACAAATTGAACCGGCAGCAGAAGTACTGGATGTACTGCAGATTCCGGCATTTCTCTGCCGCCAAACAGACCTGTTGGAAGCGGCTGCGAAAACCGGCAAATGCGTCAGCGTCAAAAAGGGGCAGTTTATGGCTCCGTCTGATATGAAAAACGTACTGGAAAAAATGTCACATCTTGGTAATGAAAACCTGATATTGACAGAACGAGGATTTAGCTTAGGATATCATAATCTGGTTGTCGATATGCGCAGCTTTCCGATTATGCGCAGCTTTGGCTATCCTGTTGTATTTGATGCTACGCACAGCGTGCAGCTGCCCGGCGGTGCCGGCACATCCTCATCTGGCCAGCGGCAGTATATTGGCAACTTGGCGCGGGCTGCAGCAGGCGCCGGCATAGACGGCGTGTTTATGGAAGTACATGACAATCCGGCGGAAGCCTTGTGCGACGGTCCGAATATGCTGTATTTGTCGCAGGTTGAAGATGTGCTGCGGGACATGATTGCTATTAATGAAATTACGCAGAAAAGCGTCAGCACAGCAAAAGCATAAGATAGAGGTGAATGGAATGGATATATTAGCAGAAGCAAAAGATGTGCTTCATCAAGAAGCACAAGGCATTGAAAAATTGATTCCTACACTCAATCAGAATTTTATCAATGCGGTTAATTTAATTATGGAATCCAAAGGTCGCGTGATTGTTACCGGCATGGGAAAATCCGGTCATATTGCACGCAAGGTTTCGGCTACTCTTTCCAGTACGGGGACACCGTCTATTTTCCTGCACCCTGCCGAAGGCATTCACGGTGATTTGGGCATGGTTACCAGTGAAGATATTGTACTTGCTTTTTCCAACAGCGGGGAAACGATGGAAATCCTCAATATACTGCCGTCACTGAAACGTATTGGCGCAAAATTGATTGCAGTTGTCGGAAATCACAATTCTACATTGGCTAAAAATTCAGACGTCATTTTGGATGCGTCGGTAGAAAAAGAAGCATGCCCGCTGGGATTAGCACCTACGACGAGCACGACGGTAGCGTTGGCATTGGGAGACGCTTTGGCTGTTGTACTGCTTTCAGCACATCATTTTACCAAGAACCAGTTTGCTATTTTCCATCCAGGCGGTGCGCTAGGGCGTAAATTGCTGCTTACTGTAGAAAATGTCATGCATAAAGGCGAAGATAATCCGGTCATTTCTGAAGACAGCACGGTACAAGATGCCTTGTTTATGATGACCGAAAAAGGATTGGGTGCTGTATCGGTCGTAGATGAAGAAGATAAGCTGATTGGCTTGGTTACAGACGGCGATGTACGCCGAGGCCTGGAAACTGGCTCTAATTTCCTGCAGTGGCCAGTAGAAGCGATGATGACAAAAAATCCGCGCCTCATTTCCAGCGATAAATTGGCTGCGGAAGCACTTCACATTATGGAAAAAAATCAGCCGCGTCCGATTACAGTACTGCCGGTTGTCGATAAAGATAATCATGCGGTAGGTATGATTCATTTGACAGATTTACTGCGTCAAGGTGTAGTATAATGGATGCCAAAACGATTAAGCTGATTGCGTTTGACGTCGATGGCGTGCTGACAGACGGCACGATTTATTATGGGCCGCAGGGAGACGCTATGAAAGGATTTTCTGCCCGTGACGGCATGGGCATTTCATTGGCACGGGCTGCAGGTATCAAAACGGCAGTGATTACGGGGCGGCGTTCTCCCATGGTAGAAAAAAGAGCGACGGATTTGCACATTGACTATATTGTACAAAATGTATCAGCCAAATGGCAGGCACTGGAAGGTATTTGTAATGATATGGGTATTACGGTACAGGAAGCTGCATATATGGGAGACGATTTGAATGATGTAGAAGTCATTTCCAAGACAGGATGTGGCGCAGCTCCGGCTGATGCCTGCCAGGAAGCTAAAGAAGCGGCACAGTTTGTGTCATCGTGTCTTGGTGGTCACGGCGCGCTGCGGCAATGGATTGAACATATTCTAAAAAGACAAAATCAATGGCATACTGTTCTTAGCCGGTATTTCAGCGGCAAAACAGTAGTGAATCAATAGAAGAAAGGAGTGTCTGTATTGTGTTTAATGAGTGGCAGTATCATGCTGCACGCGGAATAGGGAATGTGCTTTGCCATTTTTCTTATCCAACGATCATTTCATTGGGACGCAAACTAGGCCCCCTTGTTGGACGAATCTTGCAGAAACAACGCAAACGAGGTGTTTTCCATGTCATGCGCGGCATGAAATGCAGCGAAGCGGAAGCAAACCAAATTATTGATGAATTATTTCGTAATTTAGGGCAGTCTCTGATGGAAATTTTGTATACGCCCCGGCTGAATAAGGAAAATATAGCAGAGTATGTTACGTTGGAGCATGCAGAGCGGTTGGACGCTGCGCTGAAAGAAAATAAAGGGGTTATCGTACTAACCGGTCATATTGGAAACTGGGAATGGATGGGCGCGTCGCTGGCCTTATATGGATATCCGACGACGACGATTGTAAAAAAACAGCCTAATGATCAGGTGACCCGTCTTTTAAATGAAAACAGAGAAATGATGGGGTTGGAAGTGTTTGCCCGCGGTGGCAATGAAATGATAATTGCGGCAAGAGCGTTAAAGCGTAAAAAAATTCTCGGCTTTTTAGCAGATCAGGATGGCGGATTCTATGGTGTTCCGCAGCCTTTTTTGGGAAAAATGTCATCGACGCCTAAGGGACCGGCCATGTTTGCGCGGAAGTTCCGTTCGCCGATTTTGCCGATTTTTGCAGTTCACGATGAAAACCATCGTCATCATGTTGTGATTGGCGAAGTGATGTATTATGAAGATACAGGAAATAAAGAAGAGGACATTGCGCGTCTAACTCGGAAAATGGCTGTTTTAACAGAAAATTTTATCAAAGAACATCCTACTGAATGGCTGTGGTTCCAGCATCGCTGGAGTACGGAACCGGAAGATATTGTAGCATTGCAGCAGAAAGCGGAGGCAAGGCATCATGATGATAGAACGAATCAAGAAAAATAAACTGACTATCATTGGCTGTATAGTTGTGATTGGCTTTGCTGCTTTATTGTATATATTTATGCATCCGAAAACGACGCCGGATATGCCTGTCAATACGGATAAACTGGTGGAATTCAACGGGACAGAACTGGAAGAATCCAAAGATGGAAAACCAGTATGGAAATTGACGGCAGATAAGATTATGGTAGATCCTGATACGGAAACTATGTATTTCACCAATCCTAAGGCTGTTTTGTATGACGTAAATGGAACTGAATTGACGATAACATCGGACCAGGGGATTGTGGATAAGAAAAAACGAACCATTGAAATCAAACCGCCGGTAAAAGGCACAACGAATTTATCGGATACGTTGCAGACAGACGGGAGTGTGTATTATAATATGGATACGCATATGATACACGGTGGTAAAGTAGAAATCCATCGTCATGATAGTACGACACTTCACGCTGATGCGTTTGAAACCAATACAAGCTTAGATAAAGTAACGCTTACAGGACATGCGCAGGTAACCAAGGGAGAAGAATGATAATGCAGTATATACGAAACAAGATACTTACAGCGGCCTTAGCTGGGTTTATGCTTGTCCCTTCATTGGGAATAGGAGCAGAAGATACACATACCAGTTCTGTTTCAGTAACAGCAGATACCTTGGTCTATGATGGCAAAACCCAAATTGCAACTGCAACGGGAAATGTCGTCATTGTTCGCGATCAGGCTACGATGACTGGTAATAAGGCATCCTATAATTTAAAGACAGCAGAAGCTGATATGGAAGGCAATGTAGCGGTACAGCAGCCGGATATGCAGCTGAATGCGGACAAAATTCATTCGACGAATCGCAATTATATTGTGGCTGCTGGTTCTGTTCGCGGTGTATACAATGACAAAAAAGTGAACGGGGATCAAGTAGAATACTATTTAGACAAAGATTACGGTATTATAACGGGAAATGGCTATTTAGAAGCACAAGGCTCGCAGCTGTGGGCAGACCATATTGATGCCTGGTTTAAAGAAATACGGGCAGTCGGACAGGGAAATGTTCATATTGAATCACCGGCTGACAATTTGACAGCCTATGCGAAACAGGCTGTGTATACTCAAACCCCGAATGTGAATGACGGCGTCATCCATCTGACTGGCAATGTACATGCAGAACAAAAGGGCAATACACTGAATGGCGACAATGTAGTTATTCGCCTGGCAGACAATTCTGTACAGACTATGACACGTTCTACCGTCGTTATTCTGCCGGATGCTAATTAAAAAAGGAGAAACGAATGCTGATTCAGACCCATGACCTCGTAAAACGATATAAAGAAAAACGTGCTGTTGCTGGCGTCAGCATCAGTGTCTCTCAAGGTGAAGTAGTAGGCCTGCTGGGACCGAATGGTGCCGGCAAGACGACTACATTTTATATGATTGTCGGAATTGAACATCCTACAGAAGGAAAAATTACGATTGATGACCAAGATATTACCGGTTTGCCAATTCATAAACGAGCTGCATACGGCATTGGATACTTGCCGCAGGAAGCGTCTATTTTCCGCAAGCTTACAGTAGAAGAGAATTTATTGGCTATGCTGGAAACGACGGAGTTCAGTAAAAAAGAACAGCGCCAAAAAGCAGAAGCGTTGATGGAAGAATTTTCCATTACGCATCTGCGGGATCGGCTGGGCATACAGCTTTCCGGCGGTGAACGGCGCCGCGTGGAAATTGCCCGGTGTCTAGTCATGGATCCGGCATTTATTTTGCTGGATGAACCATTTGCCGGCATCGATCCGTTGGCAGTTAATGAAATTCAGGGGATTATTGGTCATTTAAAACATCGCGGCATGGGCGTGCTGATTACAGACCACAATGTACGTGAAACGTTGAGTATTGTAGATAAAGCCTATATTTTGAGCGAAGGGCGCATTTTATTGGAAGGCAGTCCGGAAAAAATTGCCAGTGACCCTGTCGCCAAGAAATTCTACTTGGGTGAAGACTTTAGAATGTAACAGGCGGGGAGACAGGAATGCGAATATTAGATAGATATATACTAAAAGAATTTATAGGCCCTTTTTTATTTGGTGTTTGTGCGTTTACAGCTGTTTTTATTGGGACAGGCACGTTGTTTCGCATCGCGGAACTGATTAACCAATACGGAGCTTCTGCGTGGGCTGCTTTTCGTATTTTTATATTGGCGATACCGTCTATTATCGTCGTTACCTTCCCCATGTCTGTATTGCTGGGTTCTTTGATGGCGTTTGGCAGATTGTCCAGTTCCAGTGAAATGATTGTTATGCGTGCGGGCGGGCAGAATTTCATACGTTTGGCTATGCCTATTTTTATTGCAGCGGCCATTATTTCGCTGGGAACGACGGCGTTTAATGAATATGTGGTGCCGAAAGCCAATAATGCGTACAACACGATTATCAACGAAGAAGTAAAACATAATGCAGCGCCGGCTTCACAGGACCATATTATCATTAAGAATATTAAAGGTTCTGACATTTCCAGCTTGATGTATGCGCGGCAATACGATGCCAATTCTAAAGAACTAAAAGAAATTACCGTGCAGGAATTTGAAAATGACGTGCTTATGCGTGTAGAAAAGGCTGACCGTGCCAATTGGAACGGAGCTAAATGGATGATGCATGAAGGAATGATTTATGATGTGTCTGGTGACGAGGGGGTTAAACGGACCATGAAATTTCAAAACCAGGCACTGCCCATATCGCAAAAGCCAAACAAGATTGCTTCTTCTCAAAAAAAGCCGGATGAATTGACGATTCGTGAGTTGCAGGAACAAATTAAACTTCTCGATGACAATTCAGTCAATACCAATAAACTGAGAGTGGCTATGTATAATCGCTTTGCATTACCACTAGCCAGCTTGGTATGCGCGATTGTAGGTGCGCCGCTTGGTATGCAAAAACAGCGCGGCAGTTCTTCTATTGGGTTTGGCATTAGCGTTGTCGTTATTTTTATTTATTATTCAATTATGACTTTAGGCAATGCCTTGGGAAACGGCGGCCGCATTCCTGCCTATTTAGCTGCGTTTTTGCCGGATATTATTTGCGGCATTACCGGTATCATTTTGGTGTATCGCAAATCAAAATAAAGAAGTTAGCAGCGTGTTTTAGATGATGTGCGCTGCTAGTTTTTTTTTGCTCCAATTTTTTATATGGCTAAATTAGAGAATGACAGAATGCATATAATGTTATATCATTATAGTAATAAGGAGGTGCATTATGGAATACGGATGGGTTATGCTGTTTATCTTAGCCGTCATGGGCGGTATTATCGCGTATTTGGGAGATAAAATTGGCTCTCGCGTAGGCAAGCGAAAAATTGTATTGTTTGGACTGCGGCCTAAATATACGTCAATATTAATAACGATTTTAACGGGAATCAGCATTGCTGCCGTGACGCTTGGTGTTATGTCCGTATTATCACAAAATGTACGTATTGCCTTATTTGGAATGCATCAGCTGCAGATGCAAAAAGCAGAATTAGAAGCGCAGCGGGAAAAATTGAGCAAACAGGCCGAAGCATTAGGCCAAGAACTAGCCGATAAAAATAGTTTGATTGCCTCTAATGAAGAATTGCTGAAACAGCAGCAGGCACAATTGGATGGGAAAAATGAAGAAATCCGTATTACGCAGCTGGACTTACAGCAGGCACAGCAGGCGCGGGATGATAAAACAAGACAATTATCCATTATCCAAGTAGCGATGGATGAAGCGAAAACAGATAAAGAAAATGCAGAAGCAGCGAGAGATGCGGCTGTTTCTGACAAAGAAAAAGCGCAAAGCGATTTAGCTATGCTGGAAGAAACAAAAAAAAGCATGATGGCGACTATTCAAACGTTAGATCAGCGGATTCGGCTGTTGAATCAGACGATGACAAATATTCGCGAAGGTATCGTTGTGTTTCGGGCAGGTGAAGTATTATCCAGCGTAGTATTAAACGGCGGCATGAATGAAGCGGCAACGCGGCAGGAAGTCAGCCAGGCTATGAGCCAGACGAATACGATGATTTGCCGCCGCTTAGGCATACAAGATGAAAATACCATACTTGTTTATATTGCACCGGATGAATTTGAAGCAGTCATTCATGATTTGCAGCAGTCCGGCAATAAGAAAAAACTGCTGCGTGTCATTGCTGCCGGCAATATTGTTTTAGGTGAACCGACGCTGGTGCATATAGAAATGTATGATAACCAGTTGGTATATCATCGCGGTGAAACGGTCTATGAAGTAAAATTGCCTGCCAAAGAAGTCAGCGGCAATGCGGAACTGCTGGTTTTGCGTTTCTTGCATACGGTAAACCAAAAAGCACAGCTGAAAGGCATGCTGCCAGATCCGTTGACGGGCAATGTCGGCGCCGTTACAGTAACAGAAATGTTTGACGCGATTTCCAAAATCAAATCGTACAACGGCAGCAATGTAGTCCTGCGAGCTGTGACAATGCATGATACCTATACAGCAGGACCGCTGGGGGTAGATATTATAGTAGAATCGGCTAATGAATAGGAGTGAAATGATGATTGCAGCGATTGACCCAGGTTCAGAAAAAACGGGAACGGCTATTCTGAAAGACGATGGTACATTAGTAGAAAAGAAAATTGTTCCGACAGCTAGGTTGATACCTTATTTGCAGCAGGCATATGAAATCTATTCATTTCACCATATTATCATGGGAAACGGCACGAATCATAAACATCTGCAGCCCTGCGTAGAAGATTGGATGCGGGAAGGAATGAAACCTGTTACCTTTTCGTTAATTGATGAAAAATATACAACTGTTGAAGGAAGAAAATTATATTTTAAATATACGCCCAGAAAGGGCTGGCGTCGGTTTATTCCACTGGCACTGCAGTATCCGCCGGAACCGGTAGATGATTTTGTAGCTTGGATTATCGGACTCCGTTATATACGGACAAAAGGAGAGAGGACATGGTAAAATATGGAGCGCGTGTGCTGGGATTAGCTTTTGGCGCTTTGATTTATACGTTGGGATTGGATGTATTTTTAGTACCGAATCATGTTATTGACGGCGGTGTAGTAGGGCTGGCTTTGATGGCAGCCCAGCTGACGGGTGTTAGCTTTAGCGTGTTCATTGTGCTCTTAAATATTCCCTTTTTTATTTTGGGATATAAAAAAATAGGGACAGTCTTTACGGTATTATCGCTATTTTCCGTTATTTGCTTATCCGGATGGAGTAATTTCATTCATTATGCCCCGGTTACATCTGATCCGTTTTTATCAACCATTTACGGCGGCATTATTATTGGATTAGGCGTCGGTCTTATCATACGCTGGGGCGGCTCATTGGACGGCACGGAAATACTGGCTATTATTGCTGATAAAAAAACACCGTTTTCTGTTGGTGAAATCATCATGTTTTTTAACCTGTTTATTTTAGGCAGCTCCGGATTTGTCTTTAGCTGGGACAGTGCCATGTATTCCTTAGTGGCATACTTTATTGCTTATAAAATGATTGATATTGTGACAAATGGGCTGGACGAAATGAAAGGCTTGTTAATTGTTACGGCTCATCATGATGACGTATCTCGATGCATCATTCATGATATGGGGCGTGCTGTTACGCTGTTAAACGGCGAAGGAGCGTATAAACGAGAAAAAACGATGGTGTTGTACTGCGTTGTATCACGCCTGGAAGTGACAAAAGTCAAAGAGGCTGTGCGGCACGTTGACCCCCATTCTTTTATTTCTATATTTGATATAAATGAAGCTCACGGCGGCTTGTTTAAACGCCGCTCTCATCATTAAAGAAAAAGCATTATACCAATATAATATAGCATGTCTTTCCGGTATCTTTTTTCGCTATCACGGAACGGCGAGATTTATATACTAGTGATTGACATACTCAGTATATTTGCTATTATATAAACTGATGTTGTTTTAAATCAGAAAGAAATTTGAGACGTTTTGCGGCGTCTTTAGGAGGGTATACAATGGCTCAGTTAAATTTTAATATTGAAGATGTGTGCGGGACCTTGTCGGAAAACAAGGATGGCTGGCGCAAAGAGTTGACGTACATCAGCTGGAATAATCGCGCACCAAAATTTGATTTGCGTTCCTGGGATCCTGATTATCAGGCCATGACAAAGGGAATTACGCTGACTAAAGAAGAATTGGAAAAATTACGTGATGTATTAAACGAAATGGATTTTGATAAGTACTAAGGAGTGTGAAGTATGCGTTCAACAGCTCAATGAGATGAAATGATTGAATGCGTACTTCTTTTCTTTTACTTGCAAAACTTTACGAAACATTATATAATCTCTAGTTGTATGTACTATTAGTACTTGGTCATAATTGTTAAAGGTGATGGAATGGTCCGTATAGCGAGAGACAAGAGACATGCCTTGCTGAAAAAGCGAATAGAAGAAAACCCGTTTATCAATGACGAAGAATTGGCTGAAGAATTTTCCGTCAGCGTTGCTACTATCCGTTTGGACCGTATGGCGCTGGGAATTCCGGAAATGCGCATTCGCATAAAACAAAAAGCAGAAGCAGCACAGCCGAAACAGAAGCATTCTGATTTTGTTGGTGAATTGGTAGATTGTACCGTGGGTCGCAGTGCTATTTCCATGATGACAGCAACGGCAGATATGGTAGATGAAGCTCATATTGTGCGCTCGCAGTGTTTGTATGCCCAGGCAACTTCGCTTGCCAGAGTCGTGCTGAACCTGCCTGTATGTATTACAGTAGTAGCCAATATTAAATATAAACAGCCTGTTACGGTAGGTGACAAGCTGATAGCCGTGGCAGAAGTAATTCGCCGCCGCGACCAAAAATACTATGTATGGGTGAAAATACGAAAGAATGCGAAAGAAGTATTTCGCACGAAGTTTATTATAGAATCTTTAGAATAATGGAGCGTAACGTAAGTATGAAAATAGCGGTAGATGCTATGGGCGGCGATTATGCACCAGAAGAAATCGTACTGGGTGCGATTGAAGCTATCAAAGCATATAGCTTTGATGTCGTCTTAGTAGGTGATAGGGAAAAAATAGAAGAAGTACTGGCTAGTTATGGTGAAAAAGAAAGCGAACGCTTATCGATTGTCCATGCCAGCCAAGTTATTGATATGGGTGAACATCCCGCACAGGCCTTTCGTAAGAAAAAAGACGCGTCCATTGTTGTAGCGACAAGACTCGTCAAAGAAGGAACCTGTGATGCTGTAGTGGCAGCTGGTAGCACGGGGGCGGCTGTTACGGCTGCATTGCTGGGGTTAGGCCGTATTAAAGGTATTGAACGCCCCTGCATTGCTACACCGATTCCCTCTAAAAAAGGAATTACTGTGTTGCTCGATTCCGGAGCGAACTCGAATAGCAAGCCAAAGCATTTAGTAGAAGGAGCTATCATGGGCTATCATTATGCGAAAGCAATTCTTGGTATAGCTAAGCCTACGGTAGGCCTTTTAAATATAGGAGAAGAAGCTTCCAAAGGCAATGAATTATCACAAGCTACCTATCCAATGCTGGAAAAGCTGAAAACGATTTCGTTTTATGGTAATGTAGAAGGCAGGGATATTCCTAAAGGAACGGTAGATGTTGTAGTGTGTGACGGATTTGTGGGCAATGTTATCCTGAAGTTTGGCGAAGGTATGGCGATGTTTATTATCCGTTTGGTAAGAGAAACGATTAAACACAGCGGCTTTATTGCTAAATTGGGTGCGTTGGCAGTATATCCGGCACTCAAATCGCTGAAGAAGCGTCTTGATTTTACGGAATATGGCGGAGCACCTTTATTAGGTGTCAATGGCAGCTTTATTATCTGCCACGGCAGTTCAAAAGCGAAAGCCATTAAGAACGCCATTCGTGTTGCCGGCGAACTCGTACAGCAAGATGTAGTAGGTCATATTCGCAAAAGTATTGAGGAAGAAGAGGTAGAACAATATGGTAATGAAGGCTAACTCGGCTGGGGTACTGGGAACTGGCCATTATGCGCCGGAAAAAATTGTTACAAACGCAGATTTGGAAAAAATGGTAGATACATCGGATGAATGGATCCAAACGCGTACCGGTATTAAGCAGCGTCATTTTGCGTCAGAAGGCATGAATACATCGGACATGTGCACGAAAGCAGCCATACAGGCACTGGAAATGGCTCATACATCTCCCGAAGAACTGGACATGATTATTGTCTGCACGCTGACGCCGGATATGACGATTCCTTCGACAGCATGTATTGTTCAAAAAAATTTGGGTGCTAAAAACGCTGCCGTGTTTGATTTATATGCAGCCTGCTCCGGGTTTGCCTATGGTGCAATTACGGCTTCCCAATATATTCAGAGCGGCATGTGCAAAAAAGTATTGGTTATCGGCGCTGAAATTTTAAGCCGCTTTATGGATTTTACCGATCGAAATACATGCGTTCTCTTCGGTGACGGCGCAGGAGCAGCTGTGTTCGGCGTGGTACCGGAAGGGTACGGCATTTTAGGTGCCGATATGGGTGCAGACGGCAATGGCGGTAAATATTTGAATATTCCGTCCAGTGGTGTAGCTATTCTTCCTACCGATGAAGCAAGAGAAAAACATTTGACATATATTAAAATGGATGGCAAAGAAGTATATAAATTTGCTGTTAAAGTTATGGGACAGACGGCTGAAAAAGCATTGGAACGAGCTGGCCTTCAGCATGATGACATTAATTTGCTCATTCCCCATCAAGCCAATATCCGTATTATTAAATCGGCAGCTAAACGGCTGCACCTGCCTATGGAAAAAGTATTCGTCAATATTGATAAATACGCCAATACATCAGGTGCGTCCATTCCGATTGCTATGGATGAAGCCAATCGTGCAGGCCGCATGAAGCGTGGCGATGTCGTTGTGCTGGCTGGTTTTGGTGCAGGTCTTACGTGGGCTGGCTTAGTCATGAAATGGTATTAACAAATCAAAACGATGAGGTGAATCATATGATGAAAAAAGCATTTGTATTTCCGGGCCAGGGTGCGCAGAAAGTAGGCATGGTTAAAGATTTATACGAAGCGTATCCTGTTGTGCGTGAATTGTTTGAAGAAGCCGATGACGCGTTGGGCTTTTCATTGACCAAGCTTTGTTTTGAAGGTCCTGATGAAGAATTAATGAAGACGTACAACACGCAGCCGGCAATCCTTACGGCTAGTACGGCATGCTGCCGTGTACTGGCACAGGAAGGACTGACTCCGGATATTGCAGCGGGACATAGTTTAGGTGAATATTCTGCATTAGTAGCAGCCGGTGCCTTGACCTTTGCCGATGCGGTGCGGACAGTACGCCTTCGCGGCCAGTTTATGCAGGAAGCCGTTCCTCTCGGTGAAGGAAGTATGGCAGCTATTTTGGGATTGGCAGAAGAAAAGATTAAAGAAATTTGTGTGTCTGTTTCCGCACAAGGCGGCGTCGTACAGGCTGTTAACTTTAACTGCCCGGGACAGATTGTCATTGCCGGCAGCACGAAAGCCGTAGAAACGGCAGCAGCCGAAATGAAAGCAGCCGGAGCTAGACGAGCTGTGATTCTTCATGTCAGTGCGCCATTCCACAGTACATTGATGGAACCGGCAGCGAAACGCTTAGCTGATGTGCTGGATTCGATTACGATTTCTGATGCTAAAATTCCGGTTGTCGCCAATGTAAACGGTCAGATTGAAACAGCAGCAGCTGACATTAAGGCTTCCCTTGTTAAACAAGCGGCAAGTCCTGTCCTTTGGATTGACTGCACCAAAACCATGCAGCAATTTGGAGCCGAAACATTCGTAGAAGTAGGCCCTGGCAAGACGCTTTGTGGATTTAACCGTAAAATCGACCGTGCTATTCACAGCGAAAACGTAGAAGATATTCCATCCTTACAGAAAACACTTGAATTTTTCCAGGGGGTTCGATAAAATGCTTTTAACAGGTAAAACTGCGATTGTTACCGGCGGTTCCCGCGGTATTGGCCGTGCCATTGCTGTATGCCTTGCTGCAGAAGGTGCCAATGTAGCTGTCATTTATGCAGGCAATACAACAGCTGCTGAAGAAACGCTGCAGGCTATTACGGATAAAGGCGGCAACGCTATCTCGATTCAATGCGATGTTGCCAACGAAGATGCTGTAACGGCTATGGTGAAACAAGTAAAAGAACAGTTTGGCAGCGTAGATATTTTAGTCAATAATGCAGGTATTACCCGCGACGGACTGCTGATGCGCATGAAAACGGCTGACTGGCAGGCTGTTTTGGATACGAACCTGACAGGAACCTTTTTCTGCACGAAAGCGGTTACTAAATTTATGATGAAGCAGCGCAGCGGTGCGATTGTCAATTTGACGTCTGTTGTTGGTCTTACTGGCAATGCCGGCCAGGCCAATTATGCAGCTGCCAAATCGGGCATTATTGGATTTACGAAATCCGTAGCGAAAGAATTGGCGTCCCGTGGTATTCGCGCCAATGCAGTAGCACCGGGATGCATTGATACGGACATGACCGCTGTCCTTAGTGATGCCGTAAAAGAAGAAATGCTGAAAACGATTCCGCTGGGTCGTGTCGCACAGCCGGAAGAAGTCGCTAAAGCTGTACTTTTCTTGGTATCTGATTGTGCCAGCTATATTACCGGCCAAGTTCTCAACGTAGACGGCGGTATGGTAATGTAAATAAAAAAATACGCCAATGAAAGGGGGTGAATGGAACATGAGCGATAACGCTACATTTGAAAAAGTAAAGAGCATTGTTGTTGAACAGTTGGGTGTTGACGAAAAAGAAGTCAAAATGGATGCCGCTTATATTGATGATTTAGGCGCTGATTCCTTGGACATTGTTGAACTGATCATGGCTTTCGAAGAAGAATTCAATATCGAAATCCCTGACGATGTTGCTGAAAAAATCAAAACTGTTAAAGATACAGTTGATTACATCGAAAAGGAAAAAAAAGCGTAAGTATGCAATAAGAGCCGGAAGGGGAGGCCGTGCGGCATCCCCTGAAGGTGTCTTGAATGGAGGAAAACAGAGTGAAGCTGCCAGAATTGAAAATAGGTAAGCTCGTAGCAAAGGTGCCAATCGTCCAGGGCGGCATGGCCATCAGATTGTCCACAGCCCGGTTGGCCGCAGCAGTAGCCAATGAAGGCGGTATTGGCCTTATTGCGGCCTCTGGCATGCCCTTTGAAGAATTGAGATATGAAATCCGCTTGGCAAAAAAATTGGCGCCAACTGGAATAATAGGTATAAATGTAATGGTTGCAGCCCGTGAATTTAAAGGGATTGTAACTACTGCAATTGAAGAAGGAATCGATCTAGTCGTAGCAGGAGCAGGCTTTTCCCGTGACATGTTTGCTTGGGGAAAGGAAAGCGGTACGCCTATTGTGCCGATTGTATCTTCTGCTAAGCTAGCTAAAATATCCCAAACCCTGGGTGCTGCTGCCGTCGTAGTAGAAGGGGCAGAAGCAGGCGGGCATCTGGGAACGAATCGTTCAAGCCGGCTGATTGTGCCGGAAGTACGAAAAGCTGTTACTATTCCCGTCATTGGTGCCGGAGGAATACTGCATGGTGAAGATATTGCAGAAATGCTTCGTCTAGGTGCTGACGGCGTACAAATGGGAAGCCGCTTTGCTGCCAGTGTGGAATCAAACGGTGCGGATGAGCTCAAAAAAGTATATTTAAGAGCTAATAATCCGGAAGATTTTATTTTGGTTCACAGTCCGGTAGGACTGCCGGGACAGGCAATCCGCACGCCTTTTTCAGAACGTATTTTGCTGGGAAAAGCGCCGGCACCGGAACATTGTGATCACTGTCTGAAAAAATGCAGTCATAAGTACTGTATTATCCGGGCATTAACACGGGCACAGCAGGGCGATGTAGAAACAGGCTTAGTGTTCTCCGGCAGGAGAATGCAGGAAATTCATGATATTCTGCCGGTAAAAGACATATTTGCATATCTTAAACGTGAAATGGATGAAATCCCAGAGTAATTCGTTCACGGATGATTTTTGATAATGAGGTGAAAACTTTGGAAAAACGTGTAGTGATTACAGGCGTAGGTGTCATTTCTCCTGTAGGTATCGGCAAAGAGGAATTTTGGAATGCCTTGCTCAGCGGTAAGAACGGAATCGGCCCTATCACCCACTTTGATGCGACTGAATATGCAGCGCGTATTGCCGGCGAAGTTAAGGATTTTAATCCGGCTGATTACGGCATTGATAAAAAGGAAGCCCGCCATATGGATCCGTCTACGCAGTATGCTGTAGCAGCGGCAAAATTAGCATTGGATGATTCCAACATGAACTTAGATGATGAAGACCGCGACCGTATTGGTACGATAGTCGGCACCGGTATTGGCGGTATGGAAACCCTTCACAATTTGTATAAAGGATTGTTCGCTAAAGGACCGTCCCGCGTCAATCCGTTTGTCGTTCCTAAAATGATTGCCAATATGGCATCCGGCCAGGTTTCTATTTTCTTTGGTTTAAAAGGTCATTGTGCCAGCGTTGTCACGGCTTGTGCAACCGGCACGAACTCTATCGGCGATGCGTACCGCATGATTCAGCGCGGTGAATTAGACGCAGCTGTTGCCGGCGGGACAGAAGCAGCCGTATCTCCCGGTGCTGTTGCAGGCTTTTCCGCAATGAAGGCACTGAGCACTAACAATGACGATCCGGCTCATGCATCTCGTCCTTTTGATAAAGACCGTAATGGGTTTGTTATGGGTGAAGGTGCCGGTATTGTCGTTTTGGAAGAATTGGAACATGCTAAAAAACGCGGTGCCCATATTTACTGTGAAATTGGCGGGTATGGCAGCAATGCCGATGCATATCATATTACGGCTCCGGCTCCGGAAGGCATTCAACAGGCAAAATGCATGCAACTGGCGATTGCCGATGCAGGCCTTACACCCAATGATGTAGATTATGTCAATGCACATGGCACGTCTACTCATTTAAACGACTTAAATGAATCGAAAGCCGTAGCTCGTGTATTTGGTGACCATGCAAAAGATGTTCTTATCAGTTCAACAAAATCGATGACGGGCCATCTTCTTGGTGCAGCCGGTGCTGTTGAAGCCATTGCCTGCGCAATGACGATTGAATCGGGCAAAGTACATCCGACGATTAACTTAGAAGAACCGGAAGACGAACTGAAAGAATTAGGATTGAATTATGTACCGGGAAAAGCAGTTGATGCGAACGTCAATGTAGCAATTTCCAATTCCTTTGGTTTTGGCGGACACAACGCAACATTGCTTTTCAAAAAATATGCTGAATAATAAAATACCATATTAGAGAAGATTGTGTGAATGAAGACGGATAGAAAAGAACAGTTAGAAAAATTCATTGACGTATTAGGACTTTCATCGTTTCATAATTTGCTTATTTTGGATCAGGCATTAACACACTCATCGTATGCAAATGAAAATAAAGCGAAGCATGGCTACTATAACGAACGCCTTGAATTTTTGGGAGATGCTATTCTGGACTTGGTTGTAGGAGAATATCTTTTTTTACAATATCCTCATATGCCGGAAGGTGAATTATCAAAAGCACGAGCCAGTGTAGTCAGCGAAACCCCATTAGCTTCTGTTTGTGCCAAGTTCCATATGGGAGACTATATCCTTTTAGGGAAGGGAGAATTAGCTTCCGGCGGACGGACACGTCCCAGTATTTTGGCAGATGCCTTTGAAGCGGTTGTAGGGGCTATATATATTGATTCCTCGTATGAAGAAGCGCGCAAGTTTATTCTTCATCAGCTCAAAGGGTATTTATCCTTGGTTGCGACCGGTGAGTACGGCAAAGATTATAAAACACTGTTTCAAGAATTTGTACAGCGAGACGGTGAGCAAAAGATTGAGTACGTGTTATGCCGGGAAGAAGGACCTGACCATAATAAGACGTTTTATATGGAAGTCATTGTCAATGGCAACGTCCTTGGGGAAGGTGCAGGCAAATCTAAGAAAGATGCAGAACAACATGCTGCTCATGAAGCATTACTGCAATTACATGCATTATAAGGAAGGTGTGGCTGAGCCACATCTTCTTTTTTATATAGCTTTTTTTATATAGGTGATGACATGAAAACTTCAATTATTTCTATTTTTATTCCACATATAGGGTGTCCGTACCGATGTATATTTTGCAATCAATGGAAAATTACGGGACATCAAGGTGTACCGACTGGCGACATAGTTGCCAGAGAAATCGATGCTTATATTGCGTCAGCAAACGAACCGCGCCATTGGGAAGTTGCTTTTTACGGCGGCAGTTTCACGGCTGTTGCGGTATCTTTGCAGGAAGAATTGCTGCAGCCGGCCTATGATGCGTTGAAAATTGGTAAAATAGCGGCGATTCGTTGTTCGACACGTCCTGATTGTATTACACCTTCTGTTTTAGACCGACTGGCTGCCTATGGCATGACGATTGTAGAATTAGGCGTGCAGTCGATGGATGACAAGGTACTGCAAACAGCCAAGCGCGGACATACGGCAGCAGATGTCATACAGGCAACTGCATTGCTGCGCGACAGAAAGTTTGTTGTTGGACATCAGCTCATGCCAGGACTGCCAGGGGAAGACATAGAGAGTCTGCAACAAACGACAGCGGCGATTTGCCGGTTGAAACCGGATATTGCCAGAATTTACCCTGTGGCAGTCATTGATAAAACAGAGCTTGCTGATAGGTATCGGCAGGGCACGTATACGCCATTATCCATTTGTGAAGGTGTTCGGCGCAGTGCCTATATGAAACAGGCATTTGTCGAAGCAGGCATTCATGTTATACGGACGGGGCTTCAAGCGACACGCGACCTTGATGATGCGTCCCAAGTATTGGCAGGAGCCTATACGCCGGCTATGGGGGAACTGGTGGATACCCAGCGGTACCAACGGCAATTGTTTGCCGTGCTGGATACAATACAGGCGGCATCTGTGCAAATTTGTTATCATAGAAAAGATACGTCGCGTGTTAGAGGATACCACAATGTGACGGTAAAGCGGGCTCATTTGCGCTATTCGTTTGCGATTGTCTGGCATGAAGACAATACATTGCAAAAAGGCATCTTGTCCGTGACGGCAGGTCGAAAGACGTATTACATATATATAAATACGGGTGTCGTCCAGTCTGCATACAGGGGGAATACATGGTGAAATGGATAGGGATGATTGCCGACCAGGAGGCGGACGCCGGAGCAAGTTTAACGCGTATTCTGGATACATTACACGCCCCCATAGAAATCGGTGCAGTTTGTACGGATGGCGAAACAGCCTTAGCTCAGATTATGATGCATAAACCCAGTATTATCTTTTTAGAGAGTGAATTGCCGAATATATCGGGAATAGAAATTGCCCATGCCTTGAGAAAGGTGGCAGCCTATCAGCCGCTGCTTGTTTTTACAGCCTCAACGAAACAATATGCGGCAGAAGCCTTTGCCGTATCTGCTGTGGATTATGTGGTAAAGCCCTTGGATGAAAAAAATATACAACGCGCAGTCACACGGTGTCAATGGATGATGCAGGCAAGAGATGTCATGGGTGATATGCCTATGTATGAATCATCTATGCCTTCCATTCGACGATTAGCCGTAGATAAAGGGGACACGATGGAAGTCATCGACTGTCTGAATATTCGATATATTTATGGGCAAAGCAGATATGTTCATATTTCGATGAAAAATGGCGATCAACATGAAGTCTGTATGAGCCTTCGCAGTATGATGAAACAACTGCCTGCAGATACATTTTTTCGCTGCCATCGAAACTATATAGTCAATGTCGCAGAGATACAGCAAATTAAACTGTGGTTTAAGAGAGGCTATTTGTTGGTCCTGAAAGGGAAGAATACGATAGAAATACCCGTAGGCAGAGCATATATAAATACCCTTAGGGAATATATAAAGATGTAAAGCGATAGATAAATAGAATACACGGCTTTTTGCGACGCCATATGCCCGTTTATGATGTAAAATAAACAGATAATGCATAGATACCTTTATGATATGGACAGATGGAGTTATCCTATACATACTTCATAAAGGAGAGCGCATAGAGTATGATACATGTCTTACACGAAGCAGAAATGAAAACAGTAGAACTGCTGGTTGACCATATTTTGGATGAAAAGAATTTAAAAGAACGTCAAAAAACGTTGCTGCGACTGACCGATGTCATGGAAAAATATTTCGGCAACTTGTTTGAAAAACAGTCCTTTGATGATGCCCGTCGATTGATTACATCCAATGGCAAATGGCTGCAATTTTTGAACAGAGCGTTGAATGAATTGGACCGCAGCGTCGTAAAGCGGGCTGTCATGGATTTGGGCTTTGAAGCCGGATTCTTTGGCTTGAATACGCGTAATGCAGCGAAAAAGAAATATGGCTGCAACATTCCCTGGGCTATTTTGTTTGACCCGACGAGTGCCTGCAACTTACACTGTATTGGCTGCTGGGCTGCAGAATATGGTCATACTATGAATTTAAGTTATGACATCATGAATAAGATTGTTACGGAAGGAAAAGAACTGGGCGTTCATTTTTATTTGCTGACCGGCGGCGAACCGCTGGTTCGTAAAGCCGACGTGCTTCGTCTTTGCCAAGAACATCGTGACTGCGAATTTCATGCCTTTACCAATGGTACACTCGTTGATGAACAGTTCTGTAAAGACATGCAGCGCGTCGGCAACTTGAGCCTTTCTATTAGCTTGGAAGGCTTTGAAGAAGTCAACGACAGCCGCCGCGGCAAAGGGGATTTTCAAAAAGTTATGCATGCCATGGATTTGCTGCGTGAACATGGCTTAGTATTTGGGACATCCATTTGCTACACCAGCAAAAACATTGATACGGTTACATCGGATGAATTCTTAGATATGATTATTAGCAAAGGCGCATGGTATACATGGTACTTCCATTACATGCCGGTCGGCAACGATGCATCTGTTGATTTACTGCCGACAAAAGAACAGCGCGAATACATGATTCGCCGTGTTCGTGAAATTCGTTCTGAAGAAGGCGGCAAACCTATCTTTGCTATGGACTTCCAGAATGATGGCCAGTTCGTTGGCGGCTGTGTAGCCGGTGGCCGCAACTATTGCCATATTAACCCGAACGGCGACGTTGAACCGTGCGTATTCATTCATTATTCCAGTGCCAACATCAAAGAAAAGAGCCTGCTTGAATGCCTGCAGCAGCCATTATTCCAAGAATATGGCCGTCAGCAGCCGTTCAATAAAAACCAGCTTCAGCCTTGCCCGATGTTGGAAAATCCGCAGTATTTGGTTGAAATGGTTCATAAGAGCGGTGCCCATTCCACCGATATGCAGTCCCCGGAATCGGTAGAACACCTTTGCGGTAAATGCGTTGACTATGCAAAACAGTGGGCTCCGACAGCCAAAAGCGAATGGCAGCGACTGGAAAAAGAAGAAGAAGCTAAAAATAATAAATAGTCATGCTTGTCTTTCTAAATAGGACATCCAAAGTAATACTATTTCTCTTGCAGTTTTTTGCGGTAAGAGTAAACTAAAGATATCATGAAAGGAGAGAAAAAAAGAATGCATATTTTAGATACCTTTTTCGTGCATTATTTAAGTCAGTTTGATAAATACTGCTTTACTGTCGTATTGCATGACAAAACCTATACCATTGGAGAAGGAACGCCGGCGTTTACCATTACGGTGCATAAAGATATTCCCAAAAAGGAATTGATGCGTTCTACGTCCTTAGCATTAGGCGAAGCGTATATGCGTAAAGACATTACGATTGAAGGTGATTTATTTACAGCATTACAGTGCTTTTTATCCCAGCAGAACAACTTCTCAACAGACCGTTCGGCGTTAAAACGATTGTTATTCCCATCTGAATCTAAACAAGCGCAGAAAAAACAAGTTTCCTCCCATTATGATTTAGGAAATGATTTCTATTCGATGTGGCTTGACCCGACGATGAGTTATTCTTGCGCATATTTCAAAAATGATACAGATACGCTGGAAGAAGCACAGCATCATAAAGTACATTATATTCTAGAAAAACTGCATTTACAAAAAGGCATGTCCTTGCTGGATATTGGCTGCGGCTGGGGATACTTATTGATTGAAGCGGCACAAAAATATGATATTACCGGCTATGGCTGCACGCTGAGTAAAGAACAATGGAAAAAGGGCCAGGAACGCATTGAAAAATTAGGCCTGCAGGATAAAGTTCATATTGACTTGGTGGATTACCGTGATTTACTGGATAAAGACATGCAGTTTGACCGCATTGTCAGTGTCGGCATGCTGGAACATGTCGGCCGTTCCAACTATCCGCTGTACATGGAAGATGCAAGCCGGCTGTTGAAAGACGGCGGGATGTTCCTTCTCCATTACATTAGCGGGCACGATGAAAAAATAGATAATCCGTGGATGCGTAAATATATTTTCCCAGGCGGAACGCTGCCATCACTGCGTGAAATCATCAGCTTAGCTTATGACGATGATTTCCAGGTTATCGATGTAGAAAGCCTGCGCCGTCATTACTATAAGACACTCATGTGCTGGTACCATAATTTTGAACAGGTACGCGACAAGGTGTTAGCGATGAAAGGCGAAGAATTTGTCCGTATGTGGGAATTATATTTGTTAGGATGTGCCGTATCGTTCTTTATTGGCAACATTGATATTCATCAAGTATTGATGACCAAAGGCACTAAAAATGATTTGCCAATGACACGTTGGTATTAATATAGATATTCATAATAGGTTCTACTCTTCATACTAGTACGTACATGCGAGTATGAAGAGTTTTTTTAGCATATATAGTATAGAAATACGCAGCTTATATGTATATGCTATATATAGACTGCTATGTATGCTGTTTAGGAATTTGTTATATAGCGATGAGTATGGTATGCTAATGCTAACGTAAGGCAATATGGATGGAATCCGTATACGATCTATACCTAATACGTTGCCGTACGTGAATTTAATTTATTTTATAGCATATCGCTTGGATCGAAAGACCGGGACGAATTCTTGTAAACGTACATGTTGCGCATTCCCCCGGGGGAGTGCGCTTTTTTTAGGAGTTAGTGTATGCGTATAGGTATTATCGGCGCCGGCAGAGTCGGCGCCTCTTTTATTTTGGCCTTACCGGAGCATGTAGCAGGGATTACCGGATCTACGGCAAAAAGAACAAGAGAACAGGCGGCGTTTTATGATGTAACGCCGTATGTGCAGGGAGCAGACTTGCTTACGACATGTGATGTTGTACTGCTGCTTGTTCGTGATGATTTGCTGCGGCAGGTCAGTCAATCGCTGGCGACGCAGTTGGCAGACTGCAGCAGGCAGTCATTGGCACGGCATACGGTTTTACATGGCAGTGGTGCCGCCGCTGTGTCGGTGCTGCAGCCATTGGCTGATTTGGGAATTCATACGGGCAGCCTGCATCCACTGCAAAGTTTTCCCGTACCGTCAGCGGCAGCATTGCAGCATATTTATATGGCTGTAGACGGCGATGACACAGCTGTTTTACAGGCAAAAAAAATCGCGTCTATGCTGCACAGCCAGTCCTTTTATGTACCGGCTAATGAACGCGCGCTGTACCACGGCGCAGCTTGTTTTTGTTCTAACTATGTCGTTACGGCTGTCGCTGCGGCACAGGCTTTGATGAGCCGCTGGACAGATACGCCGGAAGATGCCGGAAAGGCGTTACAGCCGCTGTTTTTGGGAACAGCCGGCAACATCCAGTCACAGGCTTTGGCACGCAATGCCTTGACCGGCCCGATTTCCCGCGGAGATATCGGTACCATACAGAAGCATTTGGCATGCATGCCGCAGCCCTTTTATGACGCGTATACAGCATTTGGCATACTCACAGCCCAGATGGCACTGGCAAATCAAACGATTACAACGAATCAGTATCAGCAATTGATACATATCCTTGCGGTGGCAGAAGGAGAAAACCATGAACAAAAAAGTAACAAACCTGACGATTAAGGGCATGAAACAACAGAAAAAGCCGATTTCTATGATTACGGCCTATGATTACATTATGGCGCAGAACGTGGATGAAGCGGGAATTGACATGATTTTGGTAGGCGATTCCTTGGGAAATGTTGTTATGGGATATTCATCGACTTTGCCCGTTACGATGGAAGATATGATTCATCATACGGCATGCGTTACCCGCGGTGTCAACCGGGCATTAGTCGTAGGCGACATGCCCTTTATGAGTTATCAGGAAAGTACGGAACAAGCCCTTCATAACGCAGGACGCTTGATGAAAGAAGGCGGCTGTGATGCCGTCAAACTCGAAGGGGGCGCGCGTGTTTGCGAAGCCGTATATAAAATGACTGAAGCCGGTATACCTGTTGTAGGGCATTTGGGATTGACACCGCAGTCGGTACATCAATTCGGCGGTTTTAAAGTACAAGGGAAAAACATAGAAAAAGCACGTCAAATGATAGAAGATGCCAAAGCCTTGGAAGAAGCAGGTGCCTTTGCGGTTGTACTGGAATGCGTACCGGCAGACCTTTCTGCAGAAATTACAAAAGAACTTCATACGGCAGCCACGATTGGCATTGGTGCCGGCAATCAGTGCGACGGCCAAGTCTTGGTTTGCACGGATTTGCTGGGCATGAGCGGTGGTTTTCGACCGAAATTTGCTAAATCCTATGCCGATTTGCACCACACCATTGTAGGTGCCGTTCAGTCCTACATTCAGGATGTACAGAACCGTGAATTCCCGGCCAAAGAACATACCTTTTCCATTGACCCCGATGTCATGACGGCACTTCATGAACAGAAATAATATATAAAAAAAACGGTACACACCTGACGATATGATGGAGTGTACCGTTTTTTTTTATTCTTTTTTGTGTCATTAAATGGGCAAAGAGGTATCTCTGCACGCTCGTATGTACTTTTTCTTTCTGCGCGGCCAGAAAGAAAAGTACCAAAAAGAAAGAAGCCGCCGACCAGAACTCCCGCTCCCTTGCCAGCCAAAGGGCTTACTAAACGGTTGTAAGCTCGACGGGGCGGTGGAGCGTTGCGAAAGAAGTTACTTTCCTGCTAGCAGCACAACCGTTTTTTACGTAAGCCCTTTGTCCGGCATGCTGACGCAACGGTCGCTTCCGTAATGGTCGGTGTCATTTGTCATGTAAGAGAGATTGCATACAGATGTCAAAAAATAGTTTTCTGTCAGCCAATCTTTTGTTGAGATATATTTTGTCTCTCTTTTTTCAGCATATCTATGTCAGAAATTGTTGCCATTTGCCTAGAAACCGCCCATTACGGGAATGACTGGTTGTGTGGCATAAGCCACACAATGAGAATAGATGGCATTGCGTTAAAAATGGGCGTTTTGTTTGAGCGAAGCGAGTTTCGCCCATTTAGCAATGACAGATATTCTCAAAGGAATGGGAGTTCTGGGCGGCCGCCTTTTTCTTCGTCTATTCTTTTTCGGCGGCACGAAAAAGAATGGACATACAAGAGTGCAGAGAATCCGTCTTTGCCGCTTCGCCGGCACGAAAAAGAATAGACATACAGAAAGCTGATTTATATAAATGTTTCCGGTTCGGCACGACGGGCAAATTGTTCTTCTAGTTGTTTTTTGTGGAACAAATACGTTTCGTCATCGTAATAGCGCGCATGAACAGGGCATGCTTTGACGCAGGCACAGCATTTGATGCAAAAATGGGTATAGCTGTGGCAGTCCGGTGCAATGGCACCCATTGGACAGACAGAGGCGCAGACGCCGCAATTCGTGCAGGCATCACTGATTTTGGGAAATACCTTAGTAATCGTTTTATGACCACCATCTTTTTTTTGCGGTACCATATAGGGCCGATAGGGAACATTGCCTTTGACAGCAATTGGCGTGCGCCAGCGGTTGTTTTCGAGGGCACTGGCTACCGTGTGAGCGAAGTGGCGTGCTTTATCCAAGTCTTGACTGTCAGGACGCCCTTTGGCTAAAATGCGCGAAAAAGAATGTTCACCAATAAATGCGGCAGCTGCGACGGTGTGCAGACGGCTTGTTTCCAGCATATCGCGTAGTTCAATCAACGTATCGTCATAGGCACGGTTTCCATAGACGACAACAGGAATCGCCATGGCAGTATTCCCGATTGTTTGCTGGATATATTTCCCCAAAAAATTAGGAACGCGGCCGGCATATACAGGTACGCCGAAAATAACAAGAGATGTCGAATCAAACTGCAGCGGTGCAGTTCGTTCCGAAGGAAGCGTAAAGCTGCGGCTTTCCCAGGGAACGCCTAAGGTTAGGGACAACTCCTTGGCGATAGTTTCACACACTGTTTTTGTCGTGTGAGTAGGACTGAAATAGACAGCCGTAATATGGGTGCATGATGTCATAATAAAAACCCCTTTCATCGAACACAAAATCACAGTATATATCCATAGAAACTCTTTATGGTATTAGTGTAGCATATCATGACGTAGATTACACCATATATTGCTTGGATTTACGAGAAATACATGTCGATTCGGTTATTTTCGCATTGTGAAGATGTGTATGCGTAAGATGAAAAGAGAATCCAATAAAATTGTCTGCCTTTCTTGCCAAAATATGATATAATAAAATGTAATGATAACTATATCTTAATGGGTATCATATGTTACAACATATACCAAAAATAACGTACAGATAACAATCTAAGTGGAGGATATATTACGTATGGCAAGAGTAAAAATTACGGAAACCGTCCTGCGTGACGGACACCAATCCATAGCGGCAACAAGAATGCGTTTGAATCAAATGCTTCCGGTGTTGGAAGCCATGGATGAAATTGGCTATAATGCATTGGAATGCTGGGGCGGTGCAACCTTTGATACATGCATGCGCTTTTTGGATGAAGACCCGTGGGAACGGCTGCGGACGATCAAAAAACATGTCAAAAAAACACCGCTGCAAATGCTGTTTCGAGGACAAAATATTTTAGGATACCGGCATTATGCCGATGATGTAGTTTACGAATTTGTCAATCGTGCCGTAGACAATGGCGTAGATATTATCCGCGTCTTTGATGCCCTCAATGATCCGCGGAATATGGAAGCAGCCATTAAAGCGGCGAAAGATACGAAATCGGTTCATATACAAGGTGCCATTGTGTACACCATCAGCCCGATTCATACGATGGAATCGTTTACCAACGTTGCCATGGAACTGCAAAGTATGGGAGTTGATTCCTTGTGCATCAAAGATATGTCCGGTCTGCTGTCTCCGTACGATGCGTATAATTTGGTGCGCATGCTCAAAAAGCACTTATCCATTCCGATTGAACTGCATACACACTGTACCTGCGGTTTTGGGGAAATGACCTATATGAAAGCGATTGAAGCAGGCGTCGATATTATTGATACGGCATTGTCGCCTTTTGGCGAAGTCACGAGCCAGCCGGCGACGGAAACGATGGTCATGTCGCTGCAAAACAGTATTTATGATACGGATATTGATGTAGAACGTCTTTGGCCGCTTACAGAACATTTCAAAAAAGTGCGAAAAGAATTGGCTGATGAATTTAACCTTACCATGCCAAGTCAAATTAATCCGGCAGTCCGCAAATATCAGATTCCCGGCGGCATGCTGACCAACTTGTATAATCAGCTGAAAGGACAGGGAGCAGAAGATCGCTTTGATGATGTATTGGCAGAAATGCCGAATGTTCGCCGCGATTTAGGCTATCCGCCGCTGGTTACGCCGACAAGCCAAATTACAGGCTCGGCTGCAGCCCTCAATGTCCTGTACGGCCGCTACAAAATCGTCACCAACGAAGTGCGGGATATTGTACGCGGCAAATACGGTCGCGTCCCCGGCAAAATTGATGAAGAATTCCGTAAAATGTGTATTGGCGATGAGCCAGTCATCAATCACCGCCCGGCTGATGATTTGACGCCGGAATTGGGCAAAGCCAAACAGGCACTGGCTGATGAAGGATTCCCCGATGCCAGCCCGGAAGACGTATTGGGATATGCCATTTTCCCAGAAGTAGCCCTGCCGTTTTTTAAAAAACGAAAAGCTGCTCAGCAGGAAATCAAAGTAGATAAAGAATAATATGGGAATAGCGCTGCATGCGTATATGTGCAGCGCTATTTTTTGGTTCTATACTAAATGTTGGGGTCTTGTGGATATCCGTATTCACAAGACATCTTATTTTATATAAAATAAGACATACCTAAACCACAACCACTACGAAGAGTCGAAAGGAGTATAGATATGTCTCTGTATCATTTTATCGAAAAAAACTCAAATTGGGAAGAGGGTTGTGTCAAAGAAATTGAACATGTAGATTCCGGTTTCTTTATCTGTCCTTCCTACCATAAAACATTTTATGAGCAGATTCCCGGTATCGGGCGGTATCAGTGTCGTTCTCATGCGTTCATTCATAAAATTCTGTATGCTAGTTCTAAATTAATGAGCTTTAAAACTGTCGCAGAGATGAACGGCATTTCTGTATCTATTGTTATCAGATATTTTGACCGCCTGACATTCCAGCGGCCCCTTCATCTGCCAGCGGTTCTTTCGCTGGACGAATTCAGGGGAAATGCCTGCGGGCAGCGGTATCTATAGGAAATTATGAAAACAATTTTTTACTTCCCATTGCGTTGTATGGCGATAGAACGTATGATAAAGATTTTGTTCGTCAGTTGATGCATACTAATTTTTTGCCGGGGGCGACGTCTGTCTATTTTGATACCATAGCAAAAGAACAAATTTATAAAGCCATAGATACGAAGAAAACCTTAGCCGATTTACGAGATTTAAAAGAAGCGTACTGTAACATGAAATATCGGTTGGGAAGACGACCGATGATGATGGATTTTGTTCGATTTGGAGATAAAGATCCTTATTTGTTCATACTGCAGAATAAAAAAAGCTATTATGGATTTGTACAGTATGTACAACCGTATAATTCAACCCTGACAGAAGAACATCAAGATATATTGACGATGGCTAGTTTAGAACTTGCCAATGGGAAACGGATAGAAGATATACTTGTTTTACAAACGATATTACAACAACAAATAGTCACAACCGATGAAATTGGCAAGCAAATTCAAACGAAATATGGATATACACCGACTGATGAAACGATGCGTGGCGTAGCGAATGTATTAACATTACAGTTTTTTGTAAAAACAGCGCAAGAAAAGTACGGCAATCAGCCGTTGGTTACGTATGAAAATCATCAGTATATCCGTAC
>JBNMKW010000018.1:0-42883 GCA_050874545.1 Megasphaera sp.
ACAAAGCTGCAGCATCGACGGTTACATTCGGCCGGGATTCATATATCATGGCAATAACGCCTAACGGAACGGTTACTTTCTGAATATGAAGTCCATTGGGCCGTGTCCAATCTTCTAAACATGCACCGACAGGATCTGGCAGGGAAATAACCTGCCGTACCCCTTTTGCCATATCGGCAATACGTTCTGTTGTCAATGCCAGTCTGTCCAACATTGCTTCGCTCATGCCGTTTGCTTTGGCCCGCTTTAAATCTTCTTGGTTGGCAGCGATAATGGTTTGCCACTGCGCTTCCAATTCATCTGCAATATACGCTAACGCGGCATTTTTAACAGACGATGCGGCATTTGCCAGCTGTCGGCATGCCTCATGGGCTGCTTTTGCCTTTATACATACTTCTGATTCCATTGGTATCCCTCCCCGCTACTGCATAACGACTAAGTTGTCCCGGTGAATGACTTCTTCATACACGCCTTCGTGTCCCAAAATGACAGCAATGTCATCTGTTTTGTGTTTTTTTATCGCAGCGATTTGTTCACTCGTATAATTCACGATTCCCTTGGCAATGATGATGCCGTCATAGACAATGCGAACAATGTCTCCTTCGTGGAAGGTTCCTTCTACCCGTACAATTCCTACGGGAAGCAGGCTGGAACCATGTTCTATTAACGCATTGCGGCATCCTTCGTCTACGACAATCGTGCCCTGTGATTTACTGCCGGACAAGAGCCAGCGTTTTTTGGAATGCAGATTCGAGTCTTTTGCCGTAAACCAAGTCCCTATTTCTTCTCCTTGGCAGATTCGGCGTAAAATGCCGTCTTCACTGCCGGAAGCAATGACCATATCCACACCGGAAGACGTGGATATAGACGCAGCCTGGATTTTGGTATACATACCGCCTGTGCCGATAGAAGAGCCCGCACCTTCTGCTATGTCATAAAAATGTTTGTCAATCTCCGTTACTTTAGGAATCAGTACTGCGTCCGGGTGTGTTTGCGGATTCGCCGTATACAAACCATCAATATCAGACAACAACACCAGTAAATCAGCATCAATAATGCTGCTGACTATCGCCGACAATGTATCATTGTCACCGATTTTAAACTCATCAATGGCAACGACATCGTTTTCATTGATAATCGGCAGAATACCCATATCCAGCATCGTTAACAATGTGTTGCGGGAATTCATGAAATTTTTTCGGTTCTGCGCATCCATGCGTGTTAATAGTACTTGTCCTACAATTTGACCATATTCACGAAACATCTTTTCATAGGTATGAAGTAATACCCCTTGCCCTACAGCAGCGACAGCCTGTTTTTCCCGAATGGTTTTAGGACGCTGTACTAAGCCCAAAGGGCCCAGCCCGGCACTAACAGCACCGGATGATACCAATACCATTTGTTTTCCCTGATTGGCTAAATCTGCAATTTCCATAACCAAACGCTCAATGCGATGGTAATTTAATTTCCCTGATTCATGAGTCAGTGTACTTGAACCGACTTTTACGACAATACGCCGTTTTTGTGTTAATTCTGGCCGCATGACGGTCATAGTATCACAACCTTACATCGTAATAAAATCAAAATGAGATTTCTTGTCTTTTTTCTTAAACAGGACACCATAATGACCTATAACCTGAATCAATTCAGCCCCCAGCATATCGGCCAATTCTTCCATGGTTTCCTTTGTATCTAAGTTTGCATTATTCAGTACATGGGCTTTAATCAGTTCTCTAGCTGTAATCGCAGCACGCGCACTGTCAATCACGGCATTGCTCAATCCATCTTTGCCAATTTGTACGACAGACGGCATTAAACTTGCCATCCCTTTTAATTTCTTTTTATCTTTGTTATTCATACGGACTCCTTTTATTCGTGATATTCAAATTCCATGCTGTAGATACGAACTGTATTACCATCTTGGATGCCATGTTCCTTCAGCAGTTTATCCAATTCCATGTACCGCCAAATTCGCTGGAAGCGGCGCAGTGATTGGTCATCATCAAAATTGGTCATGGCTACCAAGTTTTCAATACGCGGCCCTGTAATGACAAACGCACCGTCATCGTCGCGCTTAACTTCAAAATCCGGTTTTTCTTCTGCTTTATACACGACTTCTTCTGTTGTTTCCTCTGGTTCTTCGATGTAGTCTTCCAACAATGTCCAAACCCGTTCCAACAAAGCATCCATGCCTTCGCCAGTCAGTGCGCAGATAGGATACACTTCCACGCCGCGCTGTGTCAAGTACGCTTCCAGGCGTTCCAAATTATCTGAGCCGTCTTCCAAGGCATCTACTTTGTTAGCTGCGACAATTTGCTGTTTTCTCGATAGTTTATCACTATATTTTTTTAATTCCGTATTGATTTTTTCGTAGTCTTCAATAGGATCTCGTCCTTCCATGCCGGATACATCCAAAACATGAATCAAAATTTTCGTCCGTTCAATATGACGCAGAAAATCATGCCCCAATCCAACGCCTTCACTAGCACCATCAATTAGTCCTGGAATATCTGCCATGACAAAGCTGCGGTGGTCACTCAAATTGACAACGCCTAAGATAGGATTCAGCGTCGTGAAATGATAGGCCGCTACTTCCGGCTGTGCTGCTGATACTTTTCGCAAAATACTGGATTTGCCGACACTCGGATACCCTAGCAATCCGACATCCGCCAAGACTTTTAACTCTAGTTTAAGCCAACGTTCTTCTCCTGGTTCTCCGCGTTCGGCAAAAGTCGGCGTGCGGTTGGCACTAGTACGAAAATGCCAGTTGCCGCGACCGCCGCGGCCGCCTTTAGCTACAATGGCTTGTTGACCGTCATGACTCAAATCAGCAATGATTTTATCGCTTTCTTCATCGCGTACGACTGTCCCCAACGGCACGGTAATCAGCAAATCTTCTGCATTGCGGCCATATTTATTGCTTCCTTCTCCCTTGCCGCCCGGTTTAGCTTTAAACAAACGGCGAAAACGAAAATCCACTAATGTGTTGACGTTGCGGTCTGCTACAAGGACCACGTTGCCGCCTTGACCGCCGTCACCACCGTTGGGACCGCCTTTAGGAACAAATTTTTCATGGCGGAAACTGCTCATTCCGTCACCGCCGCGGCCTGATTGTACAAATATTCTTGCTCTGTCTATAAACATAATTCACCTCATAAAAATCAGATGCGCCCAATGCGCTTATATACGAAATCTCCGCTATACTGCCATATATACAGAAAGAGACACAGCATACATATACCATGTCTCCTGTCTATCTGTCCTGCGTGCATATGTAATTACGGTACTGAGAAAATTTTAAAGCAAAATGACGAATCTGTAAAGACATTTTTTAGAAATTTATAAAAAGATGGATAAGATACCTTATGATTCTTCTTTTAACACATCCATCGCTTTCTGCAGTTGGTAGTCTACCGTATCATTCGGCTGCAGCTGTACCAGCATATCCGGTTCGATACCAACTCCATCAATTTCCCTGCCATTTGCCGTGTGATACTTAGCTACTGTCAATTTGACTGCATCGTCTGCACTAATACCATATACCCCCTGTACAGTGCCCTTGCCATAACTGCGTACTCCGATAATCTTGCCTAACGCCAAATCCTGAACTGCTCCGGCCACAATTTCCGACGCACTAGCTGAATTTTCATTAATCAGCACCGCCATAGGAACCGTATCACCTGTTCCAGAAGCGGTATACGTCTGTGTATTGCCGTCACTGCTAGTAAAGGAAACAACCGTACTGCCCTGCGGCACAAAATTGCCGGCAACTTCCACTGCCTGATCTACTAATCCTCCCGGATTATTTCGCAAGTCAAGAATCATTTTTTCCATGCCTTGTTCCCGCAGTGATTGATATTCTTTCGTAAATTCTTTGCCTGTATCTTCACTAAAAACGCCAATGCGGATATAGCCAATGTTCGTACCTTCGACCATCTGACCCATAACCGTCTTCATATGAATTTGCCGCCGTGTCAATGTCACCTCTTTATCCACGCCATCTTCACGGATTGTCAGCACCACATCTGTATTTACGGGGCCGCGAATCTTTTGTGACACGTCTTCCAGCTTCATGCCGGTAGTCGGTGTCCCGTCGATAGCCATGATAATATCGCCTCGTTTCAGCGCAGCTTCACTAGCTGGACTATCATCAATAACACCGCCAATTAATACGCCTTCATCGGTACTGCCAATATAGACACCAATGCCTGCATAGGAGCTTTTCATTTGTTCCTGAAAGTTTTGAAATTCATCCCCAGCCATGTATACAGAATGTTTATCGCCAAGTGTAGAAACAATTCCCTTCATGGCACCATCAAGCAGTATTTTTTTATCTACCGTGTCTGCATAATGGGTTTCTACAACATATAAAGTTCGGTACAGCTTTATCCATCCCAGCCAATCTCCCATAAAATAATACGATAGGCCCATAACAATCAATACGGCTGCTGCAAATACGGAGCCGACCCAAGCGACTGCACGATACAGCCAAGCAGTCTGTTTTTTCTTCGCTGTTTTATTCATCCCATTCGCCGCCTTACAAATATGCTGACGGATCTACGGGGTCTCCGTTAGATCGCACTTCGAAATGGACATGCGGTCCTGTTGAATTTCCAGTAGAACCGGCATACGCAATAACCTGTCCTTGCGATACAGACTGGCCTTCAGATACATTTAAGGATTCATTATGACCATATAGTGTTGATAAACCATTGCCATGATCAATAATAACTGCATAGCCATAGCCGCTAATCCAGCCTGCTTCTACAACAACACCGCTGTCAGCGGCATGCACGGGTGTTCCGTAATCGACGCCAATATCCATGCCGCTGTGATAAATCGTAGAGCCAAAAATTGGATGCGTACGGTAGCCGTAAGGAGAAGTAATTACCCCATTAACCGGCCAAATAAACGCACCTGAACCACTGACAGGCTGGTAACTATAATCAACACTGCCGCCACCATCACCTGTACTATCAGATGTACCGCTACTGTCATCAGATGATTCACTGCTAGACGCGTCCGCTTGTTGTTGTGCTGCTGCTTCTGCCGCGGCTGCAGCTGCGGCACGGGCTGCAGCTCTTTGCCGCAGCATATCACCAATAGCCTGAGAAGATGCTTCCAATTCACGATATGCTTCTTCAGCTGTAGCCTTATCGTTTTCTGCCTGGTACAACACAGCTTGCTGTTCCTTCTTATGCTGTTCAATTTCAACTTTTTTCTTGGCAGCATTTTCTTTAAGTTCCGTTTGTTTTTGCCGCTGGCTTTCCAATTCCTGCTGAACCTGTTGAATTTCATCACGCTGTTGTCGAATGGAATGAATTAAATCCATATCGGCAGCAATGACACGACGCAGCAAATCTACACGGTTTGCAAAATCATTAAAATCTTTGGCACCTAATACAACATCCAAATAACTGAGTTGTCCATGCATATAAATATCACGAATGCGAACCTGAAATACTTTTTCCCGCTTTTCCAACTTCGCTTGTTCCTCTTTTAATTTTACCTGCATGTCTGCAATTTGCTTTTCCGTATCGGCCAGCTGAGAAGAAATCGACTGATATTCTTTTGTCGCAGCATTTAAGTTGTCCTGAATAACGCGCAGTTTTTCTGAAACATTTCCAATAACCGTTTCTGCATTGCTTTTTTTCTGTGCCTGCTCAGCCATCTGCCCTTGTACATCTGATAATTGATTTTGTAAATCTTCATCGTCTGCAAAAGCAGCAAAACAAGGGTTCAAAAGAGCTGCTGCCACCCAGGCTGCAATATATTTTTTGTGGGAATTAAACATCACCATAGCCTTACACCTTCATATACCGTTTCAACGAAATCGTACTGCCCACGGCCCCAATGCACATGCTAATAATCAGCAAGATACCAGCCATGTGGTACATAAACGGGTACATACTAACAAGCGGCAAAAATGCCAGAGAGCGATGAATAGCTACCGTAACAAATTCATAAAACTGAAAGAGTACAATATCCGCAATTAAGCCGCCAATAAACCCTAAAAGCAATCCTTCCAATAAAAATGGCCAGCGAATAAACCAGTTCGTTGCCCCGACATATTTCATAATGCCAATTTCTTTACGCCGAGCAAACACAGTCAGGCGAATTGTATTGGAAATAATAAACAGCGTTGCCAAGGTAAGGAAAATGACCAGTGCAATGCCGCCCCAGCGAATAACAGATGTAATTTGGAACAGCTGTTCAATAATTTCCTGACCGTAATGTGTGCTTTCTACTTCCGGATAATCTGCTACGATACGCGCTGTCCGTTTAACCGCTGCCGGATCGGTAAATGTAATTTCATAAGAACTTGGCAGCGGGTTTTTCCCTTCAAGCGCGTTAAGTATACCCGGTTGGTCTTTCATACGGTCCCGTAACTTATCCATAGCTTGATCCTTGTTAGTAAACGTAATTTCTTTTACATCTTCCATTTGTTTTAAGCGTTTGCCAACACTCATCACTTGTTCTGTCGATAAATCATCTTTCAAATAAATGCTGATCTGTACCTGGCTTTCCAAGTTTTCAGCAAAATAGTCCAAGTTAGCTACTAAGGTCATAAATATCCCCAGTATAAAAAAAGAAAGGGCTACAGTGGCAATAGAAGCAATCGTCATAAAACTATTGCGCCAAAAAGACTGCAGGGCTTCTGAAATAAAATAACGCATGGTCCTAATCTTCATCGTTGTAGCCGCCTTTCTGTTCATCACGGACGACATGACCATTGACAATTTCGATGACGCGCTTGTTCATCAAATCGACCATTTGCTTATCATGTGTGACCATGAGAACGGTTGTCCCCATATGGTTAATTTTTTTAAACGTATCCATAATATCGCGCGATGTTTCCGGGTCTAAGTTTCCTGTAGGTTCATCGGCAATCAAGAGCAACGGTCGATTGACAATAGCTCTGGCAATCGCTACACGCTGTTGTTCGCCGCCGCTCAGATTATGCGGCAGTGCATCGGCTTTGCCCAAGAGGCCTACTAAGTCCAACACATTGCGGACCCGTTCTTTGATGACACGACGCGGAGATTCAATAACTTCCATAGCAAAGGCAACATTTTCTTCAGCCGTCTTGTTAGGAAGCAGTCTAAAATCTTGAAACACAATTCCCATTTTGCGTCGCAAATACGGTACGCGGCTTTTGGGCAAACGATTTACTGCTGTTCCGTCTACGTAGACTGTACCGGATGTTGGCAGTTCTTCATGGGACAGTAATTTTATCAGTGTGGATTTACCGGCACCGCTGGCGCCGACGACAAATACAAATTCGCCTTTCCCAATATGCAGCGAAACGTGATTTAAGGCAATGGAACCGTTGCTGTATACTTTTGATACATCTTTTAAATCAATCATAGGAAACCTCTTTTCAAACATGAGAGTGCAACAAAATAAAAATTTTCAATCCGTTTTGTCACATTTCTTTTGCTATACCGTTTTATGTAGGTTGTTTGCAGTATAAACAAGATTTATTTTCTTCAAACTGCAACTACTCTTCTTCTAAAGGAGGCACATAACACATGACAAAAAAGCCTTTTGTTACAGTCTCATACATCATCTTTTAACTGAGCCCGCAGATCGTTCTTTCCTTCAATGACCCGCAGTGCCAAGTACGCATTGCGCATAGATTGACGGCGCAAATGATTTAAATGGGCTTTAATTTCTGGAGCAATCTGTCCGGCTTCTAATTTTTCTGAAATATCTTTTACTAACTGCTGCGCTGTTATCGTTTCTACCGTACCGCACAACGTATCCCCGGTCAACTGAATAAAACTGTCGATTTTAGGGTCATATGAAATAGATGCCGCCGGAATCTGCATGATGGAAGCAAACACGAGTGCATGCAGCCGATTAGCAATGACGGCATCCATACAACCGATAAGCGACATAAATTCTACCGTGTTATATCGTTCTTTTAAGACAACAGCATCTGCCTTCATCATCTTGGCAATATCTTCACCGGCACGCACATCGGCAGGATACTGCATAGGAATAAAGATAATACGGGCATCATAGGTTTTCTGCAGCGTATCGGCGGCCTTGGCAATTTCTCGTTTAAATCTTTCCATGCCCTTCCAGTCACGGATTGCAATGCCGATGCGGCGGCGAATTCCTGTCACGCCTGCTTTTTTGAGCAAATAAAATCCAATTTGTTTGTCCACTGGATGCATAGATAACACAGCATCAGCTGTCACATGAATCGGCGGTACCGTGACGCCCAATGCTGCTAATTCCGCTTTAGAATCAGCATCACGTACACCAATGACCGTAACTCGCTGCAGAACATCACGTACAGCCTGACGTTCTTTACTGCCGAGTACCGGGCCAATTCCCTGTGCATACAACATAACCGGTTTGTGAAAAAATAAAGCAATCCGCATGATAAACAGATAATAATATAAGCTGCGGGAACTGGTTACGTTTTGCAGCAAACTTCCCCCACCGCTGATAAGAATATCACAGCGGCAAATAGCCGCTGCGATAGCTAAAAAATTCATGCGATGAACTGCATGCACTTTATGGTGTTCTCTAGTCATCCGGCAGTTGCCCGTAATGACCGTAATATGTATATCAGGGATAATGTCCCGCAAGGAACCGACAATAGCAGAAAGCATCGCTTCGTCACCGGCATTGGCAAATCCATAATATCCAGAAATTACTACTTTAACCACGGGGTTTCACCTGCTTTCCCAACCATGCCGTTATATACTGCAGCACGGCCAAGAAACAAATTACCAAAATGCCGATAACCAATCCTACGATCCAGCCATCAATACCACGGATAAAGGACATGAGGAATGGCGTACGAATATGTGCAAATGTTTCTACCATAGAACCGACACCAATTGTTGCTGCCAAAACAAGGAAAAAGTGCAGAATCTGCGGCCATTTCCGATACATCGCTGCAACCATAAGGAAAAATGCCGGATGACCAATCAAAAATTCTTTTTCACGCGGTCGTGCATACATGGCATTTTCCAAGAAACGTCGCAACGCTACTTCGGCCCCCGGTACGGGAACACCTGCCGTATGGCCACTGCGTCCGACAAAAACAACAGCTATTAAGCCCAATATGGCCAACACAATCAACGTCCCCATTTTAATTGGAATATTGAGAAATTCTTTGGCAAACGTAACGAAATCTTGAGCAGATGTCATTGTTGTGCCACCCAAAGGAAAACGACGCAAATATCCAAGAGCCACTAAAATAATAGGTAGGATAAATGTCAACTTAACACCGCGATAAAAATCAAATTCCATAAAAAAGCGAATATTTCCCAGCATGGCAGCAATAAACAGCCCGCCAATCATGGCGACGGCTACAGCACAAGTAAGTCCTATTGCCCCGTCACGAATTACGTTTCCATAACCAAGCTTACGTGTAATTTTTTTCTTTTTCCAATAATCCAGCAATAAAAGAATCGCTGCTGTTGGAGCTGCTGAAGCACAGCCAACTGCCATCATCTGCAAGAACAATGCTCCTTTAGCAATAACTGCGCCGCCTATGCCAACAATAATCGCAAACACCATCAATATATAATTAAGACGGTTGGAAAGCGGCAGCAGTAAGTTAAGTGTAAAAACAAATCCGCAGGCAGCTGCTGCAGCAATCAACGCCAACAATATTTTGTTGGGATAATAGGTATCCATGACAGTAGCCCTGCCCAACGTATAACCGCGATCCTGCAATTTTTTGCTGGCTATAGAGATGTATGCTAAATTTGTTTCAGTCAAATTCATGCCATGCATCGGTTTTTTATACAATGGATACAAATTAACACGGACATTGCGTTCCAAGTCGCTGATATAGTAGCGCATGGCAGCTTCTTCGGGCGTAATTTTTTCCAATTCTTCTTTTGCCATGGCATATACGCGTACAGTTTGATAATCCAACAGACCTGCCAAATCATACATACCGTCCTGTGTTGTATACTGCAGCTGATTGACAGATTCAATCATATAAAACGGCAAATGCCGTTCTTTCATTTGATCTGCCGTAAATGTCAGCATGTCTTTGCGCTGGGCATTTACCGGTGTATATCCCAATACTTCTTTACCGACAAACATAATACCGGAAGCATTTTCAATTGTATCTGCCCGGTCAAAGAAACTTGCTACTTGTTCCTTTGTTGGATTACTGTAATTGGTAGGACGCAAAATAACATGAAAACCGTGAGAAGAAATTTTCTTGGCATCCGCTGTCATAATGCCCAAATTGACATCGCCCAATGCCGGCATAACACCGCGCAGTCCGGCAATACGATATTGGTTATTGGCAATCAAGCTGACATTTTTTTCACCCAGTCTGGTTTTCAAATCCGCTGTGACTTCATCAAAATACAAATCTTCCTGATTTTTAGGTTTGCCAACTAAATAATAATCATACGATGTATCCGTAATATGGAACTGCGGATAATACAGTGTTAAGCCTAAACGAGTAACCAAAGACATTTCGCCGCGCTGTGTCAGTTTGTTCAGCGTAGTGTCATAAATGGTAAAACTGGTAATCCCAGCTTCCCGGCATTTTTCCAACGCTGTATCCAAATCATATCCATCATTTCGTGCCATATTGACAACAGCGTCATAATCCATCACTTGTTCAATGGTCATGCTCTTTTTTTCTACATAATGCCGTTGTACACACAGACATATAGCACAAAGCACCCCGATGAGTACTACCCCAATCAAGAGTACTTTGCTGAATCTATTATTTTTTGTCATCATTTTCACCTTATTTATGAGTTACTAACCCGGCCATGAATCGTAATTTGATTATCATGTAACATAACACGATCTGGCACAATGCCCAAAGGAAAACCACTGAAATCATAGACTTCTATATTTCCTATGTGCTTACTGCTGTAAGTAAGGCCCAATCCTTCTACAGCTACATCTGACGGTACAAACATCAGCTTGGTACCGTTCATACCAAAATGCCCCCGAATAACTGCCCGTGCTGTCAGAAAGCCGCCAGCACTGACTGTACCCTGTACGATAACCATATCATCATCAAAAGCAACATCAGCATCTGACAATCCTTTTACATTGTCAAGCAGAAACTGCTGTAATGCTTCTCGTTGTATAGATGCCGACATTTCTCCGCTTTGCGCACGAAGTACGGTGATTTTCTGAGCAGCCAAGCTGTCCCATGGACTAAATGTTACACCTGTCAGCCGACAGTCAAACTGTTCAAACTGCAGTCCGCCGACACGGAAATTCGTTCCATGCACCTTTACGGCATCTAAATCACCTGTCAGTACTTTCAATCCCGGCACAGCCTGTACTTGCACATCATCCGGCTGCAATTCCATTTTAACGGATAAGGCATGATATAAACCTGTTGCCGCTAATTGCGGTGCATATTGGTCAGCACCAAACAGCAGTGCCGCCAATATGAGCAATATGATACTTAATTTTTTCATTATAGTTCCTGTTTTGCTAACTTCTTGTTCTTTTCCTGCTGTAAATATCCTTCAATAAAGATATCCAAATCACCATCCATGACGGCCTGAATATTGCCGGTTTCTACATTGGTACGGTGATCTTTAACCAAATTATACGGATGAAATACATAAGAGCGAATCTGGCTGCCCCATTCAATCGCCTGATGAACGCCGCCAATTTCCGCCTTCAATTTAGCTTGTTTTTCTTGTTCTAATTCAAACAATTTGGCACGCAGATACTTCATACACATTTCTTTATTTTGAAGCTGTGAACGTTCATTTTGGCATTGTACTACAATACCTGTCGGTATATGCGTCATGCGGACAGCAGAACTTGTTTTGTTAACATGCTGGCCACCTGCTCCGGAGGCTCGGAAGTAATCGACGCGGACATCGTCCATATTAATTTCTACATCAACATCATCCGGCAGTTCCGGCATGACATCGACGGCCGTAAAAGATGTATGGCGGCGTGCCGCAGCATCAAACGGTGAAATACGCACCAACCGATGAACGCCTTTTTCGGATTTCAAATACCCGTACGCATATTCACCGGTAATCGCAAATGTAGCACTCTTGATGCCAGCTTCATCTCCCGGCTGCAAATCCATAACCGTAATCTGGTAACCGTTACGTTCAGCCCAGCGCGTATACATGCGGATAAGCATTTGCGCCCAATCCTGCGCTTCCGTCCCGCCAGCACCCGCATGGAACGTAATAATCGCATTACATTTATCATACTCACCGGAAAGAAGCATACGGACTTCCCGTTTTTCGACTTCTTTGACAAGTTCTTTATATTGTTCTTCGATTTCTTCTTCCAGGGATGTATCATCTTCTTCTATAGCCATGTCTAAATAGTCCAGCGTATCCTGTACTCGTTGGACGAGTGCTTTATGGCCTTCTACTTCTGTTTTTAAATTGGTTGCTTCCTGCGATATGGCTTTGGCTTTATCCGGATGATTCCAAAAATCCGGATCGCTCATTTGCATATCTAAATCCATGATACGTTCTTCTTTTCGAGGTAAGCTAAAGTGAATCCCCGATTTCTTGTATTCTTTTTTGTAAATCTTCGAGGGGCTTACGCAGTTCTTCTAATAACACAAGACTCACCATCTTTCATAAATCACAAATAATCTAGTATTCAATACTTACATATGTTAGGGCGCGCCGCAGCACGCCCCCATTCACCTATTGCTTGTTTTTTTCATCTTGTTCAATGTCTTCACGACTGACTGGTTTGCTTTCTTCATGCACTTCTTTGGCACTCTGAAGGTGATCTTCAGCCTGTGGAACCGGAGCACTGTACGTTACTTGAATATGATAAAGGAATGTAACAACAGTTCTCTTAATCGATTCTATCATTTCTTCAAACATTTCATAGGCTTCAAATTTATATTCAACAAGCGGATTTTTCTGTCCGTATGCGCGCAGATTAATCCCTTCCTTGAGGGCATCCATCGCATCAAGATGATCCATCCATTTGCTGTCTACTACACGCAGCATGATTGCTTTTTCCAATTCACGCATGGTCTGTTCGCCGATTTCCTGTTCCCGTGCATTATATAAATCTGCAGCGATTTTCTTCAATTTTTCATGCACTTCTACACGACTTAGATTTTCTAATTCTTCTACCGTTGTCGTTCCCTTGGGAACAAAATACTGTTCCATCTGCTGCAGCAAACCGGCAAAATCCCATTCTTCCGGATACAGCTTTTCGTCGGCATATTTGTTCAATCCATCGACAATGATGTCATCTACCATTCCCATAATCGTATCGCGCAATGATTCTGCAACCAATACCTGACGGCGCTGGCCATACAATACTTCACGCTGCTGATTCATGACATCGTCATATTCCAAGACGTATTTACGAATTTCAAAGTTATGGCTTTCTACCTTTTTCTGTGCCTTTTCAATAGATTTCGTAATCATAGAGTGGGTAATTGGTTCGTCTTCTTCCATGCCCAATTTATCCATGAATTTGGAAATATTATCAGAGCCAAAAATACGCATCAAGTCATCTTCCAACGAGAGGAAGAATTGTGTCGTGCCTGGGTCGCCCTGACGGCCGGCACGACCGCGGAGCTGATTGTCAATACGACGGCTTTCATGACGTTCTGTACCGATAATCATTAACCCACCTAACGCAGCAACTCCCTTGCCGAGCTTAATATCTGTACCTCGGCCGGCCATATTGGTAGCAATCGTTACCATGCCTTCCTGCCCGGCATTTTTGATGATTTCAGCTTCTTTTTCATGATATTTAGCGTTTAACACACTGTGCGGAATATTTTCTTTGTCCAAAAGCTGGCTGATGATTTCAGACTGGCTGATAGATGTCGTACCTACTAAGATAGGTTGTCCTGTTGCATGACGTTTTTTTACTTCACGAACTACTGCACGGTATTTTGCATTTTTGGTTTTATAAATAACATCCGGCAAATCTTTACGGATAGCAGGTTTGTTTGTCGGAATAACATAAACATCTAACTTATAGATTTTATTGAATTCGTCTTCTTCCGTTTTTGCCGTACCGGTCATGCCGGCCAGTTTATTGTACATACGGAAGTAGTTTTGGAATGTAATCGTTGCCAACGTTTTGCTTTCGCCTTGTACTTTGACATTTTCTTTTGCTTCAATGGATTGGTGCAGTCCATCGCTGTAGCGGCGGCCAAACATCAACCGGCCCGTAAATTCATCGACAATAACAATTTCACCATTTTTGACGACATAATCCTTATCCCGATGCATCATAAACCGTGCGCGCAATGCCTGAATGACAAGATGGTTTAAGTCCAGATGTTCATTATCAAACATATTCTTAATTCCCATCATTTTTTCGACTTTGGCTACGCCGGAATCTGTCGGTGCAATGGTCTTCTGCTTTTCATCCATTGTATAATCGTCTTTATCAAACGTTTTGACGATATTGGCTAATGTATAATACAAGTCCGTGGATTTTTCCCCTGGCCCGGAAATAATAAGCGGTGTACGCGCTTCATCAATGAGGATAGAGTCTACTTCATCGACAATGCAGTAGTTCAGCGGCCGCTGTACCATTTGATCCTTGCTGATGACCATGTTGTCACGCAGGTAATCAAACCCAAATTCGTTGTTTGTGCCGTACGTAATATCCGAATTATAAGCTCTGCGGCGTTGTTCGTATGTCAAATCATGAACAATTAAGCCGACAGATAATCCGAGAAATTTATAAATCTGGCCCATTTCTTCGCTGTCACGGGTGGCTAAGTAGTCATTGACCGTAACGACATGAACCCCTTTGCCGGTCAGTGCATTTAAATAAACCGGCAACGTAGCAACCAACGTTTTGCCTTCGCCTGTACGCATTTCTGCAATGTCACCGCGATGCAGTACAATACCGCCTAACAGCTGTACATCAAAATGACGCATGCCCGTTACGCGTCGTGACGCTTCACGAACAACAGCAAAAGCTTCGGGCAGCAAATCGTCCAGCGTTTCACCAGCAGCTAAACGTTTTTTAAATTCAAACGTCTTTTCCTGCAACGATGAGTCGCTAAGTGCCGTCATCTTCGGTTCTAAATCATTAATCTGCTGCACAATAGGCCGCATTTTTTTTAGTTCATGTTCGGTATTATTGCCGAGTAATCTCTGGAATAGTTTATTAAACACCGATTGAGCCCTCCAATTGCCATATTCTAATCACTTTATTTTCAGTTATACATTATACCGTGATTAGCTCCTATTTTGCAACTATTTACGCTGGTTTTAGCAAATATCCCGTTTTTTTACCGTTTCTACACACGATACATGTCTAAAAATTTCATTTTGGTATTTTAAAAATACGAGATTTTTTGTCAGTATATACTGTTATTTTCATCGAGAACAACCACATGGGTATTTTCCTTTTTTATCGTATCATTTATGCTATGCCGCCTATCTCAAAGCATTTTTCGAATGCTGCAGCTGTTTTTACTGACACAAGATTCATATCTAATCATGGTTTACCCTATCTTTTTGCCTATAGCGATGATATAATAAAAAAGTTATACAAAAGGAGGATTCCATGTTAGAAAAATTCCAAAATTTAAATATTAGCGACGTGATTATCCAGGCACTGAATGAAATGGGCTTTGAAGAACCTACCCCCATTCAAGCCGGAGCTATTCCAGTAGCACTGGCTGGCAAAGATATGATTGGCCAGGCGCAAACGGGTACTGGTAAAACTGCTGCATACGGCATCCCCGTACTGGAAAAGATTTTAGCGGCTGAACCGACTAAAGATATTCAAGCCGTTATTTTGTCACCGACACGCGAACTGGCTATGCAGGTAGCAGAAGAATTAAATCATTTAGCGCAATTTACGCCAATTCAGACGATTCCTATTTACGGCGGTCAAGATATGGAACGCCAGCTTCGCCGTCTGCGTAAATGCCCGCAAATTGTCGTTGCCACACCGGGCCGCTTAATTGACCATATGAAGCGAGGCACGATCAGCCTTAGCCATTTATCTACGATTGTTTTGGATGAAGCCGACGAAATGCTCGACATGGGCTTTATTGAAGATATTAATTTGATTATGGCAGCTACGCCGGATACGCGACAAACGCTGTTGTTCTCCGCTACGATGCCTAAACCAATTCAGCAGTTGGCGGAAACCTTTCTCCACGATCCTGAAATCGTCCGCATGAAAGCTAAGGAAGTCACTATCGACCTGATTGAACAATCCTACATCGAAGTACCGGATCGTCAAAAATTTGATATTCTGTGCCGACTTCTTGATTTACAGGAACCGGATTTAGCAATTATTTTCGTCCGCACCAAGCGCCGCGTTGACGAAGTATCAGAAGCATTGAAAAAGCGCGGTTATTCTGCTGAAGGCATTCATGGCGATTTGACGCAGGCTAAACGAGATTCTGTCATTCGCCAGTTCCGTGAAAAGACAATCGATATTCTCGTTGCTACTGACGTAGCGGCTCGTGGTTTAGACATCAGCGGTGTTACACATGTCTTTAACTATGACTTGCCGCAAGATCCGGAAAGTTATGTACACCGTGTAGGCCGGACAGGCCGTGCTGGACAAAGCGGTGAAGCGACGACCTTCGTCATCCCCCGTGAAATTGAACATCTTCGTGCTATTGAACGGCTGATAAAACGCCGTATTGCCCGTCGCAAAGCTCCGACGTTTTCAGAAGCGTTAGAAGGTGCTCAGCAGGCAGCAATCCGCCGCCTGGTTTCTGCTACGGAAGATGAAAGTGCCGTTACGTACCGTGCCAATGCAGAAGAGCTGCTCACACATTTTGATTCTGTAGCGTTGCTTTCTGCCGCCATCAAGCTGCTTACTAAGGAACCGGATATGACACCTGTCAAAATCACGGAAGAAGCACCTCTTCGTGTCCGTCATGCCCGTCGTCCACAAGGACGCCGCAACGAACGCCGTCCCCGCCGCAACGGAGAACAACGAGATGGAGAACGCCGTTTTACCAAACGTCGCCATTTCTCCCCCAACTCGCGGAACCGCAATGAAAATGGAGACCATCGGCGCACAGAAAAAAAAGTGCATAAAGAACCAAATCGCTCGGTTTTTAAACCATATTTTAAAGACTAACTGCTGGATAATAGAAAATGGGTGTAACAACATGAAAATGTTATTACACCCATTTTTACTTTGTGTGCCGTTTTAACTGCTTCATTTACAGCATTATAATTCATTACTTTTGCGCATCTCATTTGATAGCAAAAGCATGGTTTTACATTTTTTCTTTATTCATAACAAAAACCAGTCTTAGAAAAATTTCTCAAGACTGGTTTTTGTTATATTACATTATTAATAGGTACTTAATGATTTGCTGTCGGTTGTACTTTTTCTTCTGTATGACTTACTTTTTTCAATTCTTTGCCACAGTGGTAAGCAATAGAAATCGCCAATACCATCAAAGCAATCGCAAGAACAAACTGCAAGCCTTCAATCAGAATCGTCCAGTTGCCGGATGAAATTTTCACAATTAACGCATATGCTGATTCGGCAAGTGCTGTCATTGTAACGCAGAACATAATAACCATCGGAGCGTACAGCATCCAGCTCTTCCGGCCTGTCATTTTCAAGAATACAGTCAGGCAAATCAATACCATCGCAGCGAGAAGCTGGTTTGCGGAACCAAACAGCGGCCAAATATTCATGTAACCGCCTAAGCAGAGCAAATAGCCTAATGCCAAGGTAATAATTGTTGCGACATATTTATTGACGCAGATTTTCTGAATAGCATTCATTTCTTCGCCTTCATCAACAGCAAATAATTCCTGGAAAGACATGCGGCCAATGCGGCCAACAGCATCCAATGTGGTCAAGGCCAATGCAGAAACGCACATTGTCATAACACAGGCAGAAGCTGTCTGAGAAAGGCCAAACATCGTAAAGAACCCGGAAACAGCACCAGAGAAAATCTGGAACGGTGTGCCTTGCGCTACATGACCGTTGGAAGCGGCTGCGCAGGCAATAACCAAAGATACAACACCTAATACAGATTCTACACACATGGAGCCATAACCGACAAACACGCAGTCTTTTTCATTATCCAATGTTTTGGAAGACGTACCAGAAGATACCAAGCTGTGGAAACCGGAAACAGCACCGCAGGCAATCGTGATGAACAAAATTGGAAATAAATCTTTACCGCCAACATTAAACTGTGTAAACGCAGGCATATTAATGGTTGGCTGTGCAACGAAAATACCAACTACACCACCGGCAATCATCATCAACAGCAAGAATGCACTGATGTAGTCCCGCGGCTGTTTGAGAAGCCACATCGGCATGATAGAAGCAAAGAAAATATATACAAAAATAATCGTAAGCCAAGTGCTGGCACCCAAATAAATCGGCAAATCAATGCCTACATACAGCATAGCAATCAACAAAATAATGGCAATGACAAAACGAACCGGTTCGCTTGGTTTAAACTTTTTAATGTAAAGGCCAAATGCAATAGCTACAAAAATGAACAGCATAGAAATAGACGCTGCCGCAGCATTCGGTAAAAGCAATGAACCATCTTTGGCAAAACCATTAAATGTCTTGGCAACAATATCACCAAATGCCGCAATAACGAGCAGACTAAATACCCAGCAGAACAATAAAAATAACCGACGTCCTGTTTTGCCGATATATTTTTCGATCAGCACGCCCATCGATTTGCCGTCATTTTTCATGGATGCATACAACGCAGTAAAGTCTTGTACGGCACCAAAGAAAACACAGCCGAACATCAGCCACAAGAAAGCCGGCAGCCAACCGTACGCAGCGGCAATAATCGGACCCGTTACAGGGCCAGCACCTGTAATAGATGAAAATTGATTGGCAAATACCGTAAACTTAGAGGACGGCGTATAATCTTGCCCGTCCTGCAGACGGTGAGCCGGTGTCAACGCGCTTGGATCAATGCCCCACGTCTTAGCCAGCCATCTGCCATAAAAACGATATGCTACTGCCAGAATGACTATAGCACATACTACTAAAACAACACCATTCATGACTAATTCCTCCTAACATAACTATATACAAAGTCATTAGCAAATACGGTGTTTGAAAAAATTATATTATAACTCATGATAACTAATGCCTTGCAAAACCCGCATCGCTTCTGCTTTGTACATGCTAATTTATCACCATTGAGTAGGTATGTCAACTATGCGTCCAGTCTGCTGTACTGTAAAATTGTTATATTTTTCCGTAAAATAAAAAATAGTTATACAACATTATGCGTTTTACGTATTAATATTTTTATGCGCATGCAATTGTATTCTTTATTTTTTATGTATTTTTTAACATTATATAAATTCCGTATTATTCTATACCAAATTTCCATCTATTCCAGCTGTATGTTTGCCTTTTTCTCTCCGTATTTATTTGTTATTACCATGAATTATTCATGATACTTTCATTCTTGCATAAGCGAGAAATCGCTTCCCCTATATGTAAGTCATACGAAAAGTATATACAATTAAAAAATTAGATTGAAAAAGCCTGTTCAATACAGCTTTTACTCTTTTTATTACATAAAAAAAGTAACGAGATACCGTTTGTTATCTCGTTACTCAGGTCTATTTTTTGTACAACCATTCAATACGCTTTGTTGCTCTCAGCTTATCGTACGATTGAAAATATTTTTTCCAATTGTTGCACATCAAATGTACTATTCTTGAAGAAAAGAAATATTATTTTTTATTTGGATACCGTATAAGAAATTCGTTAAAAATCATTTTGGAATTTAATGGAACGATACGTATCAAAATCCATCCAAGTTTCAAATAATTCTGCATCCGGATTTTCGCCAGTTTGCTGATATTCTTTCATAAATTGAGCAAAAGCAGCCGGACTGCTGACCTGAATGGCAAAACCGCGTCCATTCAGCAAAGGCTTGCCCGTATATGTATAGTCATCTAAGGATTGAATCGCTTGAATCGTACCTTTTCGTACTTCAACTGCGGTATGATCGCGTAAGATGAGGCAGTCAAAATCTTTTGGATATGTATAGGTTTTGCCTGTAATGGGAATGGCATCGCCTACGTGATATTGATGGGCTTCCGGTTTTACTTTATGGATGTTCAAGCTTTGCATACCATAGAAAAACTCTTCAAACATATCACCACGTCCCTTGAGATCGCCATCTGCAAAGGCATTATCTGTGGTATTGTCATGGGTATCAATAACGACACCGCAGGCCGATGTCATGTTGGTTATACGGTCAATAAGAATCAGTTCACCTAACGTGCGGTGATGTGAAAAGACGTCAACGACAATGGGTTCTTGTACAAAAATTGTGCAAACGGCCATTTCGTTTTTTGTCAAATGCGTAGCTGCTAAATACGCACCGGTGTTCACATCAATTTTATGTTTTATATCGGTCAATACGCCGACAATTTCTTTGGTACCTACTTTGACTACATATTCTTTGCCAATGGTCAAATCCGCATCATCCATCCAAAGCAAAGTCGCTGTAATCTTTTGGCTAAGCGGTATATCTGTCTGTTTGGTAAATACACAGCCGCGGGATACATCGACTTCTCTGTCCAACTGCACATTGACAGGCTGACCTTTGACCGCTTTTTCTTTATTGTCAAAGCCAACTAAAATCGATTTAACTGTTGCTTTTTCTTTGCTAGGAAGGGTCGTAATTGTGTCGCCGACAGTTAGTGTACCGCTTTCAATTTCTCCTTGAAATCCGCGAAACGTATGATTAGGACGGCAAACGCGCTGAATCGGCAGATAAAAACCTTCTTCTTGATTTTCTTCTACATTGACAGTTTCCAAATACTGCAGTATCGTTAGCCCTTGATACCACAGCATGTTTTCTGAGACTTTAGTTACATTGTCTCCTTCTGTTGCTGATACAGGAATTAAAATGACGTGCTTGAGTCCCAATTCCTTGTGCAATTCTTCAATTTGTGCTGCAATTTCATGGAAACGAGCTTCATCATAGTGCGCTAAATCCATCTTATTGACCGCAAAAACAAAGTACTGAATACCCATAAGAGCACAGATACGAGCATGGCGACGCGTCTGTACCAATACACCCTTAGTAGCATCCAACAGGATAATGGCCAAATCAGCAAATGAAGCACCGACAGCCATATTTCTCGTATATTCTTCATGCCCCGGTGTGTCTGCTACGATAAAGCTGCGATTATCTGTACTAAAATACCGATAGGCTACGTCAATTGTAATCCCCTGTTCCCGTTCTGCCATCAATCCATCTAACAGTAAGGAGTAATCGATAGCGCCGCCGCGGCTGCCGACCTTGCTTTCTAATTCCAGTGCTTTTTTCTGATCCGCATACAGCAGCTTGGCATCATACAGCAAATGACCAATCAATGTTGATTTACCGTCATCGACACTGCCGCATGTAATAAATTTTAACAATCCATTTCCGTTTCTGTTCATCTTAGAAATACCCCTCTCTCTTTCTGCGTTCCATGCTGCCCGCAGCTTCTTTGTCAATGACACGACTCGTCCGTTCGGATGATACGGCACGCAATGTTTCATCAATAATCGCATCCAATGTATCCGCATCCGATTCAATGCCGCCCGTCAGCGGGTAACAGCCCAGCGTACGGAAGCGGATTTTTTTGTGCATGACTTTTTCGCCAGGTTTTAGGCGCATGCGGTCGTCATCAATCATAATGATATTGCCGTCCCGATAGACACAAGGCCGTTCTTTAGCAAAGTATAACGACACAATATCAATCTGTTCCCGTTTGATATACTGCCAAATATCTTTTTCTGTCCAGTTGGAAATTGGGAATACACGCATGCTTTCGCCTTTATGAATATGTGTATTGTATAGTTTCCACATTTCTGGACGCTGATTTTTCGGATCCCAAGCTTGTGCTTCGTTGCGAAATGAAAAGATACGTTCTTTGGCACGAGATTTTTCTTCATCCCGGCGGCCGCCGCCAAAGGCTGCCATAAAGCCGTATTTGTGCAGTGCTTGTTTTAGTGCCTGTGTTTTCATAATATCTGTATAGGCTGCTCCATAATCAAATGGATTAACACCTTGTTTGACGCCTTCCTGATTGATGTATTCAATAAACTGCAAGCCATATTTTTTCATCGTTTCATCGCGGAACCGAATCATTTCCTTAAACTTCCATGTCGTATTGATATGTAAAAATGGAAATGGCGGTTTTTCCGGATAAAATGCTTTGCGTGCTAAATGGAGCATAACAGAACTGTCTTTGCCGATCGAATAGAGCATGACCGGTTTTTCACATTCGGCGGCAACTTCGCGAATAATGTATATCGCTTCTGCCTCTAATTTGTCAAGATGAGATAATTCACTCATATATGTTTCCTCCTACTGATTAATATGCATTGGCTTCCTGTGTGTCTACAGTGATTTCTTTTGTTTCTCCTGTCGGCAGTTGAATACGCCAATGAATGAAGCGGCCATCCTTTACCGTATGCATGGTACTGCCGCGGCCGCCCATATCGGCACCTAAATAAAAATCAATGGCTTCGGCAGGACATTCTTTAACACAAGACATGCAGCCCCAGCAGTCTTTGGGATACTGCATCCGTGCTTTGCCATCTGTATCCCACCTAATCAAACTGCCAGGACATACATCGATGCATTGCCCGCAGCCAATACATGTTTCCTGTTTAATGCGTATGCTCATAACGTACATCTCCTTGTACAAGATCTCGATAGATCATATGAATTGTTCCGTCTATCTGTTTAGAATTGACATATTTCAGCCATTCATTTTTCTTTTCCGGATAGTCAAGATTTTCAGCAAAGCAATGCCATCTTGTTTCCTTACGGGCTTTCAGATGAGCAATTAATACTTGGCAGACTGTTAGTCTGTCTTTCAGTTCATAAATAAACATCAACTCATGCAGTGTATCCGCATGAAGATGCTGGCTGAGTGCTTCAATCTGTGCGATTTTATCTTTTGCCAGTTCTAGTTGTTTTGCATTGTACTGATACTGACTGCCAATACCGCCGGCATACGTGTCCATGACTTTCTGCATCGCTTCTTCTAATTGTTCTGTCATAAAAAACGACGCATGATCCTGATGCAAAAAGCTCGTATATTCTTTGATTTTTTCATCAAGAAGGGCGTGTTCTTCTTCTTTGGGCAGCAATACCTCTTCCTGCAGTGCTAAACGCTTGGCAATTGCTTGCGCTGCGATTTCACCTTCTGCCAATGCTCCGGTAACATACTTTTGCGGACATCCTCCTGCTACGTCACCGGCGGCATAGAGGTTATGAATCGTCGTTTCCCGCTGCGTATCTACCCAATAGCCGCTGGCTGTATGACCGCCTACGACATACGGTTCTGTCCCTTCAATTTCTACGTTTTGCTGACTGGGATTTTTACCATCTTCTATCCATTTAAGTGTCTGGCTCGGTGCCATATTCAGATAGGCTTTAAACAAAGACATATTCTGTTCGGACGTAATCCCTTTTGTCTGTAAATAACACGGGCCACGTCCTTCCTGTGTTTCTTTGACTGTGCCATACAAACGTTGCGACGTCGTCAAACCATATTTTGTTTCATATACGTCACCTTTGGCATTGACTTGCTTGGCACCTACGCCTTGCGCAATCGTCCCTGTCGGTGCAATCGTATCTTTGCATCGCAGTGCAATAAATCGCATTTCAAAGGTCGTCATTTCTGCGCCGGCCCGAATTCCCATAGCATAGCCGGCACCTGTATTAAAGGGAGAATACCACATTTTATGCCGAGAAAATCCTGGATTATTGGGGCGATATAAACCAGATGCGCCGCCAGTCGTACAAATCACGGCTTTGGCACGAATTTCATAAGCCGTACCGTCGGCAATGCTAAATCCAAAGGCACCTAACACGCGGTTATCTCGGACAAGATAATCTGTTATATTCAAATGGTTAATGACCTGCACCCGCTTCAGTTTTTTTACGGCATCCGCCAAAATCGTTTTAATGTTTTCCCCATTGATTTTGATATTGCGGCTGCCGCGCGTGACATATTCTCCCTGTTCATCTTTGAGAATAACAAGACCCAGTTCTTCTAACCGGCGAGTTACGGCATTCAAGCGTTTTGCCATAGACAACAACAAATCATCACGTACAATTCCTTCGGCATCCTTTTTCGCATAGTCAACATAAAACTGCGGCGTATGGCCTTTAGTAATATAGGCATTCAAGGCATTGACGCCGGCTGCCAAACAGCCGCTGCGCCGTATATTAGCCTTTTCTGCAATAATGACATTGGCATGAGTCCGTTCATGCAGCGTCAATGCCGCATAACATCCAGCCGTACCGCCGCCAATAATCAAGACATCTGTATAAAGAATTTGCCGCTTTTCTATCTGCACCCGTATGCCCTCCTTTAAATGTAAAATACGTTATCCGTCTTCATCGCAGTGTTTTCAGTCAGATACGTTCGTTCTTTGTCAAAAATATAGAGTCGGTAAATCAGTACCTGCACCATTTCTCCAACAGTCAGCGGTGCCGCATCCATTGAATATTCACCATGAATCAGCAAGCCTTTGATGCGAATGGAAACATCTAGATGATTGCCGCGGAACACAATCGTTTCAACCGTGCCTGCTTCAGCAGCACTGCCATATTGCCGAAGCGTTCCCTTTTTATATATTTTGACAAATTCCGGTCGGATAACTGCCTGCTCAGCTCCCGGAATAAACGAAAACCCGTTTAGCTGACTGTAATTGTTTACAATGGTTGAATTGCCGATAAATTGAGCAACAAACGGTGTCTGCGGTTTTTTGTATATTTCCTGCGGCGTGCCGACTTGTTCAATGCGTCCATGATTAGTCACAATAATTTCATCAGCTACCTCGACGGCTTCTTCCTGATCATGCGTAACAAAAATACTGGTAATGCCGACACGATGAATCGTTTCTTTCAGCCAGTTGCGCAATTCCTGACGTACTTTGGCGTCAATAGCTGCAAATGGCTCATCTAGCAGCAGCACCTGCGGATTGGGGGCCAACGCTCTGGCAAAAGCCACGCGCTGCCGCTGACCGCCGGAAAGCTGATTGGGATAGCGTGTATCCATACCTGACAAACCGACGAGCTGAATCAGATACTGCACCCGCTCTTCTATCTCTTTTTTCGGCCGCCTTTGGATAGTCAGTCCAAAAGCAACGTTCTCAAAAACAGTCATATATCTGAATAATGCATAATTTTGAAATACAAAACCAATCCCCCGTTTGGCAGCTGGAATACTGTTAATACGTTGGTTATTGATGAAAATATCGCCGCTGTCGGGATATTCGAGGCCTGCAAGCATGCGCAGAATCGTTGTTTTACCACTGCCGCTAGGCCCTAAGAGGGCGACAAGTTTTCCTTTTTCTATGCCAAAATTTACATCATCAGATGCTTTAAAATCGCCATAATGTTTTTCTATATGTTTCATCGCTACGTACATGCGTAAGTCCTCCTTTTATATCGAATTTTTTTGGGCTTTATACTCAATAAACGTTCGCAGCAACAAGACGATAACGGCAAGTATGACCAAAAGAGAGGATACGGAAAATGCTGCCGTAATCGAATCGGCCATGCCAGACTGATACAGTGCATCAATTTCTAAGGGAAGTGTAAACGTCTCGCCCCGGGTCTTGGATAAGGCACTGACAGCGCCAAATTCACCAAGAGCCCTGGCTGTGCAAAGGATGACCCCATATAATAAAGCCCATTTCATTTGGGGCAGCGTAATTTTAAAGAAAATTTTCCAACCGCTGACCCCCATTAAGGCAGCGGCTTCTTCTTCATCTCGGCCGCCGGCACTCAATACCGGCATGATTTCACGAAATACAAAAGGAAACGTAACGAAAATCGTCGCTAAAACGACGCCGGGAAGAGCAAAGACGATTTGAATATCCGTACCCAGCCAATCAGATACATCATCAATATAGGGCACAGCCCAGCCCATACGGCCAAAAGTCATGATAAAGGCCAAGCCAGCAATAACCGGTGAAATCGAAAATGGTATATCTACAAGGGTTGTCATGATATGTTTACCTGGAAAATCAAATTTCGTAATTGCCCAAGCTGCCGTAATACCAAAAAACGTATTGACCACCAAGGCAATGATAGTTGCCAACAGTGTGACTTCCAATGCCGATATAACATAGTCCGTCATCAATGATTCGACATAAAAAACAAACCCGCGCTGCAACGAATTATAAACAACCGAAATCAAAGGGATAACTAACATGACAATAATAAACAAGATACTGACCGTAATTAATATTCGCTCTGTATTACTTCGTTTCATTGTGTTCCTCCCTTTCTAAACAGTCCGTGCGGCCTGTCGTATTTGTATGACATTAATGGCAAACAGTACGGCAAAAGCAATAATCAACATCGCCAAGGCAATGGCTGTAGCACTGGCGTAATCTACGTAATTTAACTTCTGCATAATCACATACGAAACAACTTGAGTCTGATTTTTAGCACTATTGCCGGAAATATAAATAACGCTGCCGTATTCCCCAAGTCCTCTGGCAAAAGCCAAGCCAAAGCCGGTAAGAATGGCCGGCCGCAGTTCCGGCAAGATAATCCGCCGAAAGATTGTAAGCGACCCTGCTCCCAGCATATTGCCGGCTTCTTCGTATGATGGATCTAATTTTTCCAATACGGGCTGAATCGAACGAACCGCATAGGGAATACCCACAAAAATCAAAGCAATGGTCAAGCCGATTTTAGTATAGGCAATGGCAATGCCAGCCTGTGCAAAGGGTGCCCCCAACCAGCCTGTATCGGCATACAGTTTGGAAAGCGTAATCCCAGCGACAGCCGTCGGTAAAGCAAAAGGCAGTTCAATTAAGCCATTGAGTAATTTCTTGCCGGCAAATTCATATCGCACCAGCACCCAAGCCAATATCAGGCCAAATACACAATTAACCAGCGCCGCAATAAGGGAACAAGAAATACTGGTGATAAAGGCATTGCGGATACCGTCATTGGTGATAAGTTTAAGAAAATCATCACCATCAAGCTGCAGGGAATAGACGAGAATCGATGCCAGTGGAATCAAGACCAACAAAGACATCATCGTAATAGAAATTCCCATCGTCAGTCCAAATCCCGGTATGACACGGCCAGCCGTTCTTTTTTTATATAAAAATGAGCTTATCATATTCCTCGCTCCTTACTGAGCATTGACCTTTTCCATGATTTGGTCAAAAATCGCACCATCGTTAAAGAATGTATCATAGGCTTTATCCCAGCCGCCAAAATCATCAACAGTTACCATTTGTACCTGTAAATCAAACGTATCGGCAAATTCTTTCAAAATATCCGGATTAGAAGGCCGATAGCCGTTTTTGCCAACAATGCGTTGTGCTTCGTCGGAATACAAATAGTTTAAATATTCTTTGGCTGCATCTGTTGTTTTATTTTTCTTCGCATTTTTCGAAACGACAGCGACACTCGGCTGTGCCAAAATACTAATGCTCGGTGTAACAATTTCAAACTTATCCGGCTGTTGGCGCAGCGAATTAATGGCTTCATTTTCCCAAGCAATTAAAACATCGCCCTGACCGTTTTCTACAAAGGTCGTTGTTGCGCCGCGTGCACCGGAATCCATAACAGATACATTCTTATACAGGCTAACAACAAAATCTTTCGTTTTTTCTTCGTCATTGTTAAACCGTTTCTGTCCATATGCCCAAGCTGCCAAGAAATTCCAGCAAGCACCGCCACTGCTCTTAGGATCCGGCGTAATGACATTGATGCCCGGTTTACTTAAATCGTCCCAGTCCTTGATTTGCTTCGGATTGCCTTTGCGTACTAAAAAGACGATCGTCGAAGTATACGGCGAGGAATCTTTCGGAAACATTTGCAGCCAATCTTTTTTTATAAGCCCTGCTTTTTCAATCAGCGTAATATCGTGGGCCAATGCCAAGGTCACGACGTCGGCTTTATTGCCTTCGATGACAGAACGGGCCTGACCGCCGGAGCCGCCGTGAGACTGAATAATCTGGATGTCTTTTCCGGTTTGTTTCTTATAATGCTTTTGAAATATGGAATTATATTCTTGGTATAATTCACGCGTCGGGTCATAGGACACATTGGTCAACGTTACGGTTCCCTCGTTTTTGGCCGTTTTACTGCCGCAGCCACTTAAGATTCCTGTCACGGCCAAGGTCGCTGCCAACGCTAAAGATAACACAATTCGTTTTTTATTCATCGTACATTCCCCCTTATACTTTTTTCAGTGATGTATTTTTCACGTAAATAACGGTGTAGAAAGGTACCGTTCACCACCATCTGGCAATAAAACAACTATCGTCTTGCCTTCATTTTCCTTTCGCTGCGCAAGTTCCAACGCAGCCTGCAGTGACGCGCCCGAAGAAATACCTACCAGCAAGCCGTCTGTTTTGGCGATTTCCCGTGCTCTTGCAAAAGCGTCATCATTGGATACATCAATGATTTCGTCAAGCAAGCTCGTATCCAATACCTTGGGAATAAATCCTGCCCCAATTCCCTGTATTTGATGATATCCTGCCGGCTTGCCATGCAGTACTGCTGAATCGCTTGGTTCTACAGCGACTACAGTAATATCTTTTTTATGCGCTTTCAGCCCTTCTGCCGTTCCTGTAATCGTGCCGCCTGTGCCGACAGAAGAAATAAATATATCAACCGTTCCCTCTGTATCCCGCCATATTTCCTCGGCTGTCGTTTGTCTGTGTACAGCCGGATTAGCCGGATTTTCAAACTGCTGGGGAATAAAGGCATTACCATACTGACGTTTCAGTTCTTCTGCCTTGCGGATACTTCCCTTCATACCTTCTGCCCCTGGTGTCAACACAATTTCAGCTCCTAAAGCGGTTACTATCTTCCGCCGTTCTACGCTCATCGTATCAGGCATGGTCAAAATCAAATGAAGTTTTTTGACTGCTGCTGCCAATGCTAAGCCAATACCGGTATTGCCGCTTGTCGGTTCGATAATAACGGTTTTCTGATTAATAAGACCTTGGCATATGCCTTCATCAATCATAGCTAAAGCAACCCGGTCTTTAACACTGCCCAAGGGATTCATATATTCCAATTTTCCGATAATACGCGCTTTCAGCGCATATTTTTCTTCAAAATGGGTCAGTTCCAACAACGGCGTATTCCCAATTAATTCTGTCAAATAGTTTGCAATGCGTGCCATATATATCACTCCTTTAGTGCATTTTAGATAAAAAATAAAGCGTCATCTGCATATACAGATGACGCCATGAATAGACTTCTGCCGCGACTCATCTGCCAGGTAGATTCCTGCTGGAATTGGCACCTTACATTGCTGTAGGTTGCCGCAGTATCATGGGGCCAGTCCCTCCACTGCTCTTGATGAATTTGGATGTCTCTTTATTGTATTGTCTTCATTATGTTTAGTGTGCAATACAATATTTTATATTGTACAACACATGATGTTCAAATTTTTTAAGTACCTCATATTAAAACCCTCACTGCTTCTCAACCATTCATTTCCCGTTTGAAATGTTATCGAAAGTGTACACTTTTAGTTTTAATTTGTCAAGGATATTTTTGCTGTTTTTATAAATTACTTATGAAGGTTCTTATTTAGTATAGTAATACCTTTCTTTTCTGCCAAGAACGGCAAACAAGTCATCTATTATCCCTTATTTCTCGCCATTAAATTAATATATGGGTATCTAAAAAATGTTCATTCATATCATAACTTTATCTCCATGTGATTTGGGTATGGAAATAGTCAAAAATTCTATTTCTGTATCGGAACAGTTACACATCTGGTGCGCTTCTCCCGGTTCGATTTCTACACCATCTCCTCTGTTTAACAGTATAGCGCCATCAAAAAAACGCATAGTTGCCTGCCCAGAGAGAATATAAAAAAACTGACGGGACTTCCTGTGATAGTGCATATCTTCCAAAGTACCAGCTGGCATTTTCTCTGCAATGATACTTAAGTCATTCCGTTCAACCAAATGCCATCCGTCACATACCTCCTGCCACACATAATGTTTATCTGATTTCCGATTGGTTTTCTTCACGACTGGTTACTCCTTATATAAAAATCTCCTCTGCAGCAAACAGCGCCGCCTTCCCACGAAGCAGTGTGCGTTCTCCAACATAGCTGCAATACAGCACGCCGCCACGAGCAGATGCCTGATACGCCGTAAACTCCGTTTTTCCTGTTTGCCCTGCCCAATACGGAATAACATGACAATGACCGCGTCCACACACGGGGTCTTCCGCCACATTGCATTTGGGAGCAAAACTACGGGTTACGCAATCATATTCCCTGCCGGGCGCGGTGATGTGGAAACACACACCATCCATCTGGCGAATCAACTCTTGGTTCGGATGAACATTTCGCACCTGCTCTTCGTTTTCTAAAACACAGACCATATCAGCACCATAGTAAGCCGCAACAGGTTTTACACCTAGCGCCTCTATCATTGGTTCCGTAATCGGAACAGGCTGTAACTGAAAAGACGGAAAATCCATCATCAGCAAATCCCCTTGTTTTTCTACTGTCAATCGACCGCTAAGTGTGTCAAATGCCACGTTTTTTAATTCGGGTTCCACAAAACGTGTAATGACATACGCGGTAGCCAGCGTCGCATGACCACACAATTCCACTTCTCCGCCAGGTGTAAACCAGCGCAAATGGTAGGCATTCCCCTCTTTAACGGCAAAAGCAGTTTCTGAAAGATTGTTTTCTATGGCAATATTTTGCATCGTACGATCATCCAGCCATGCATCCATCACGCAGACAGCCGCGGGATTACCCGCAAATACTTTTTCGGTAAACGCATCTACAATGTACTGTTTCATAATAAATTAACTCCTTTTCTTAATCTTGGATTATTCACAGAACATCAGCTGCAAGGCACAGTTAGAAAATACTGCGGCAAGCACGCAGACGATCAGAGAATATTTTTTTAGGGCAAGCATTGCTGCAACTGCAGCACCAGCTATGCCAAAAAGCGGATGCTCAGCATCCTCAGAGAAGACTCCTGGAAAAATCAAGACAGCTAACGCTGTATACGGTAACAGTGATAGAAAATTTTTAGCTCTTTTGCTAAAAATAAGTTTGTCCATAAAAAAAACAGGCAAGGCACGAGGAATGTAAGTAACGACAGCCATGCTAAAAATCAAAATATATACATCAGACTGACTCATTATCTGGCACCTCCACAAAAAACATCCCTATGACGGCACTTGCTACCATCGAAATAATCCCTGTCCAGCTGCTGGGCAGAAAAAGTATCAGTATCGTATTCATTCCCCCAGCCAACAATATCAACAATGGAATACGGCGATACTTTTGCGTATTCGCCAATAACAGTGCAATAAATGATGCATAAAAAGCTATACCTAAACTGTTGGTTACTACAACAGGAAGAAATTGTCCTATTATAACACCTAACACTGAAGCTAGTACCCAACTGCCATACAGCAAAGTATTGGCACCAAGCAAGTAAAAAACATTGCGGGTTTCAGATATCGAAAATAAAGCGAAGGATTCATCGCAGAGAGCAAATGTGCTAAGAAGCTATATACCTAATGAAACAGGCGCAATACGGCTCATGACCACACTACTCATCACAAAATTTCGCAGATTCACAAAAAATACCGCTGTCACCATAGCTATCAACGTTGCCTTGCCAATCATGCCAAGTACCATTAACTGGGAGGAACCTGCCATTACCAATACAGACATAAGTACAGCTTCCAATCGCGTTAGCCCTACTTGTAATGCCAAGATACCATAAGAAATGCCAATAGGAATAATTCCTAAACAGATAGGAATAGCATTTTTTACTCCAGTAAAAAATAACCTATATTTCATGCTTTGTCCCCCCTTTGTTTCTTTTTTTGTTTTATTATATACTAAAAAAAATAAGAAGAAAAATTGATATTTCTTATTTAAATATGCAGAAAGGTTATTTGAATGATGCAAAAATACATGGCACTTCTGAAAGTAATCGAGGTCGGCAGTTTTACCAAAGCAGCCGCTCTTCTTGGCTATACGCAACCAGCTCTCAGCCAAATGATTGCTTCACTGGAAAAGGAACTATCCATCAAAATACTACATCGTTCTCGTTACGGCATCCAACTGACACCAGAAGGATATAAACTGTATCCATCCATTCAAAACACTGTATTACAATACGAAGTTATGCGCCGTACAGCAGATGAAATTCGCGGACTTGACTCCGGTGTTGTACGGATTGGTACCGTTTCCAGTATATCATGTCACTGGCTGCCGGGTATTATTCGTGCATTCTGGCAGAAACACCCGAATATTCAAATCATATTACATCAAGGTGACTATACCAGTATCTCGGAATGGGTACGAACTGGTGCAGTAGATTTTGGTTTTGTCAATCCCCATGCCGTCAAGGGAATGGAAACTACAATCATCAAATCTGGCACATTCCGTGCCATACTGCCAAAAAATCATCCGCTAACCGAGAAAACGTCACTGGTACTTAAGGATTTTGCAGAAGAACCCTTTCTGTTATTGGAGGAAGGCGTATATAGCGAACCGCTGGAGGCATTCCATGCAGCAGGTATCGCACCGAAAATAAAATTGCGCGTCCATGATGATTATTCGATATTGTCCATGGTAGAACAGGGATTAGGTGTATCTATTCTAACCGAGCTCGTCCTGCACAAGACAAACTATGATGTAATATCATTGCCCATTGAACCAGCTATTATCCGCACTATGAGTATTGTTACAAAAGATAAAAACACATTGCCTTTAGCAAGTAAAACGTTTATTCAATATGTTATTGACTATAAAAAAAATCTATTATAAACCTGCTGATTTAGGTTCAGCTCCATACTACTTCTCTCGTTTCCTCTTCTGCAAAGAATACGACCCATGTTGGGGGTATATAAAAAAGACCGCGTAAAATAAAATCTCTACGCGGTCTTTTCTTTGCAAGCTAATACGCAAAACTTCTTCGGTCAAATTGTCTTTAAAATAGAAAGCAGTTTTTCTACATCTTCGTCTGTCGTAGCCCAATCCGTTGCCAGCCGTACTACCGTATGATAGGCATCATAGGTTTCCCAAAAACTGAATTCTACCTGCTGTGATAATGTTTCCATATCTTCATTTTTTAAAATAGGAAAGATTTGATTTGTCGGTGCTTCAATATAGAGAGCATATCCTTCTTGAATCAGCGTTTCACGAATACGCTGTGCAGCTTTAATAGCGGACTGGCCAATGGTTTCATACAAGCCATCGGTAAACAATACATCAAATTGGATACCCAGCAGTCGGCCTTTTGCCAGCAGTGCTCCCTGCTGTTTGATATACGTAAAGAAATGCGGGATATAGCCTTTTTTAGGTATTACGACAGCTTCCCCAAAGAGAGCACCGCATTTTGTTCCGCCAATATAGAATACATCACACAGAGCAGCCAAATCAGCCAGGGATACGTCATTTTCCGGACAAGCCAACGCATACGCCAAGCGGGCGCCGTCTACGTACAAGGAAAGATGTTCTTTTTGGCACACGTCATGAATCGCCTGCAGTTCTTTTTTAGAGTACAGCGTGCCGTATTCTGTCGGCTGTGAAATATATACCATACCAGGAAATACCATGTGTTCATGATTGCCGTCTGCATAGAAATCCTGTACGTACTGTGCAATGTCTTCAGCAGAAATCTTTCCCATATGCTGCGGCAATGGCAGTACTTTATGACCTCCCGCTTCAATAGCTCCTGCTTCATGCAGACTGACATGACCTGTATCAGCAGCAATGACTCCTTCATAGGCTTTTAAAACGGCACTGATAACAGTTGCATTCGTTTGCGTACCGCCGACTAAAAAAAATATATCTGCATCTGGGCATTGACATGCCGCACGGATTTTTTCTTTGGCAGAGACAGTAAATGCATCCGTGCCATACCCCGCTGTTTTTAACAAATTAGTTTCTGCCAACTGTTTGATAATCGCAGGATGTGCCCCTTCCATATAATCAGATGCAAATGAAACTTTTTCTATAGCCATGCGGATTTCCCTCTTTCTTGTCGTTGTTTTTATCCTTGATTCTGCATTTTATGATACACAAAAAGCAAAACTGCTGTAATACAGCGATTTCTATTTATTTCACGCGTTTTTTTATGATTTCATGCCTCATTTTCTGTATATTTTGCTGAAACGTTTCGCTGTCTGCCATAGCAATCCTCGTATACAGCACATCACCAATCGCCATATGAATCATGCGGGACGCACCCGCTTCTGATGAATACTTAACTTCACGGCCCATACCGCACAAACAAATATCTGCCAGTTTAGCAAGCGGTGACTGCCCATGGCTAGTAATCACAATAATTTTGGCACCGTTGCGTTTGGCTGCTTGTACGGACTGAATCAATTCACTAGACGCGCCGCTGTGCGATACGGCAATGACAACATCCTGCGCTGTCAGTAAGGCCGCAGACGTAGCCTGCATGTGTGAATCAGCATAATCCTGCACGGCAAAACCAAACCGTACATACCTAGTTACAATGTCTCGGCAGACTGTCGCCGAATTACCAAATCCATACACAGCAATTCGTCTTGCTTGCCGTAGTATGCGGGCCGCCTCATCTACCGCTTTGTAATCCAGTAAAGAAAGCGTATCCTGCAGACCGTCGCTCAGGTTTTGAAATACTTTGACGGCAACCGCATGACAGTCATCCTGGCTGTGGATATCATGATACTGTTTTGTTTCTGATGCGGATAACTCAGCCGTCAAATTCATTTTCAATTCCTGCAGGCCGCTGAAGCCAAGTTTTTTACAAAACCGAGATACCGTAATTTCCGAACTTTCTGTCGCAGCCGCAATATCAGAAATCGTCTGTGCAAGCACACGTTCCGGTACTGCTGTAATATAATCAGCAATACGGCGCTCTGATTTGGTCAGACCGCCGTATGCACTGCGCAGAACGGGGAATTTTTGAATTTGCTTTTCATGCATAAGACATTCTCCATTCCGTTTCATTATGTACTTGTATTATAACTTAACCGACAAACATGTTCAATACTAAAACACCAATGAGCCCCATGACAGCAATGATAGTTTCCAAGGCACACCACGTACGGACTGTTTCTTTAACAGTCAGCCCAAAAAATTCTTTAAACAGCCAGAATCCCGGGTCATTCGGCGGGCTGAAAATCAGTGAGCCGGCACCAGTAGCCAGCACCATCAGTTCAGGATTCGCTCCTGTAGCCACGCAAATAGGTGCAGCAATACCACCGGCTGTTAGGGCCGCGACTGTCGCTGAGCCGCAGGCTGTACGAATTACGGCTGCTACGAGCCATGCTAAAAATAGCGGCGATAAATCAGAATCTGCTACCAGTGAGCCAATATACGTACCGACGCCACTGTCAATCAAAATCTGTTTAAGCGCACCGCCGCCGCCGACAATCAGCAAAATCATGGCAATAGCTAAAACGGCATCCTGAATAATTTTCATGACTTCATCCATTTTTTTGCCGCGACCCAACCCAAATGTATAAATGGCAATGGCAACGGAAATCGTCAGTGCCATATCCGGCTGGCCTAAAAATGTCAATACATAACGGACAGGAGATACATCCGGCATCGTCAATTTAGCAATCGCCGAGGCAGCCATTAAAACGACAGGTACCAAAGCCGTAAATACTGAGATACCAAAACCAGGCATTTCATCATCTTTAAAAATTTTGGGGTTATATAATCCTTTAGGAATTTCCGGATTAATATCTTTCGTCAAATTACAGTACAGCGGGCCGGCGACAATCGCGGTTGGAACCGCGATAATTGCTCCGTACACCAGCGTCGTGCCAATATCAGCATTATAAATAATCGAAATAGCTGTCGGGCCCGGATGAGGCGGCAAAAAACCGTGCGTAACCGAAAGCGCTGCCGCCATAGGAATGCCGACTTCCAATAAAGGAATTTTCGCTTCGGCAGCAATCGTAAATACTAGTGGAATCAGCAGCACAAAGCCAATTTCATAGAATAACGCAATCCCGACAATAAAGCCTGTTAGACAGACTGCCCATTTTACTTTTTCACGACCAAATACGTTAATCAGCGTCGTCGCAATACGCTGGGCGCCGCCGCTTTCGGCCATGAGCTTACCCAGCATGGCCCCAAAGGAAACGACAACAGCCAGGCCGCCCAAGGTGCCTCCCAATCCCTTTTCAATCGTAGGAATTAATTTATCTACAGGCATACCTTCTGCCAGCCCTACCAGGCCTGCTACCAGCAACAGTGCAAAAAAGCTGTTCAGTTTTACTTTAACAATTAAGAAAAATAAGACAAGAATGCCTATCGCTAAAATGACAAGCGGCATAGTAACTCCTCCTTTTTATTTTGTATAATGTTCCTGCCACTGATGATGGAATGTTCCTTCTTTATCAATCCGTTTGAATGTATGAGCACCGAAGTAGTCACGCAATGCTTGAATTAAATTAGCACCTACACGAGGACTGCTGTACGTATCCAGATATTCCAACGCATTGGCATATGCCGGTACCGGAATGCCGACCTGCACGGCCAAGGCCACCATCTGCCGCAGACTTTCCTGATTGGCATTGATTTTATCTAAGAAAAACTCATCAAAAATCAGGTTTTCCAGCGCCGGGTTTTTAGCGTATGCTTCTGTAATCTTATTCAAAAATTCTGCCTGAATAATGCAGCCTGCCCGAAAGATAGAAGCAATGCGGCCATAATCAAGATGCCACTGATACGTTTCTGAAGCACTGCGATACAATGAAAAACCTTGGGCATAGGCTACAATTTTTGCCGTATATAAACTCTGCCGCACGGCTTCTACAAATGCTTCGCTTTCTTGTTTTGTCAAAGCAGGCTTTTGGATAACCGCTTGTGCCTTCTGACGTCCCGGCAAGTTGGACATGACGCGGGCATTGCAGGCTGCCGTAATCATAGAAATATCAACACCCTGTTTCATAGATTCAATGCTCGTCCAGCGTCCAGTCCCCTTCTGCCCTGCTGCATCAGCAATATAGTCAACGACTTCACCGCCAGCTGGATCTTTTTCTGCAAAAATATCGGCTGCAATGCCAATAAGGAAACTTTTCAGTTCGCCTTGATTCCACTGGTGGAAAATTTCAGAAATCCGAGCGTTTGTATAGCCGCCTACGTATTTCAGCAACAAGTACGCTTCAGCGATAAGCTGCATATCGGCGTATTCAATGCCGTTGTGTACCATCTTGACATAATGACCGGCTCCGTCTTCTCCCATATACGCGCAGCATGGCGTACCATCAGCTGTTTTGGCAGCAATGGCTTCATAAATAGGTTGAATTTCCGCATACGTATCCTTATTGCCGCCCGGCATAATCGATGGCCCGCGGCGTGCGCCAGTTTCACCGCCGGAAATTCCCATACCGTAAAAATGAATGCCCTGTTCTTTGCAGTATGTATAGCGGCGGCGTGTATCGCCAAAATAAGAATTGCCTCCGTCGATAATAATATCGCCGTCTTCTAAAAGCGGCACCAGCTGTTCTATCATACTGTCTACCGGTGCACCAGCCATAATCATCAGCATAATTTTGCGAGGACGCTGCAGTGACTGTACAAAGGCCTGCAGTTCATAATACCCCGTAATAGCTGCATGCGGCTGTTCACTAATAAATTTTTTGGTCAAATCCGGCGTATAGTTATAAACAGAAACCTTAAATCCGTGGTCTGCCATATTTAGTGCCAAATTGCTGCCCATCACGGCCATGCCGACGACACCAATATCATGTAAATTCATTATTCATCTTCCCTTCTATGCGGTACTATATTTTCTTTTGATACGCTGTAATATCTACAAATTCCTGCTGTAAATTATGATACAGCCGTTCAAAAATATCATACAGCTGCGTATATACAGCTACATTTTCTTCAATCGGCGTATAGATTCGTTTGGGATGTACCAAATGTGCTGTATCAGCAATACTCTTCAATTTACCGCTGGAGATAAAACCCAGTACAGCGGCACCAAACGCGGCTCCTTCACTGTTATCCGGCAGCGTAATGGGAGCGTTGAGGACATCCGATAAAATCTGCAGCCAAAGTTTGGATTTAGTAAAGCTGCCGCTGACACGTATATCTTTGATTTCTCCAAATTCTTTCAAAGCCAGCATCACACTGTTCAGACTATAGCAAATACCTTCCATAACAGCACGAATCATATGAGAGCGGCTGTGATTGAGAGAAAAACCAAAAAACATGCCCCGAAGTTCAGAATTCCAATAGGGAGACCGTTCCCCTGTAAAACAAGGCAGGCAAATCAAACCGTCAGCGCCGGCATCGACATGTTCCGCTTTCATAGACATCAAATCATATGGGTCGATATCCAAGCTTTCCAACGCATTGCCGCCATAATGGCAAATCTTGTCACGAACCCAGCGAAGAATCATGCCGCCATTATTAATAGCGCCGCCGGCGACCCACATGTCATCCGTCAAATTGTAGCACCATGTCCGCATTTTCGGGTCTGTTTTGGGCTGTTTCGTCAACATGCGCAAGGCACCGCTGGTACCAATCGTCCCACTGAGCTGACCCGGCTGCACAGCACCAATTCCTACATTGACCAACACGCCGTCAGTTGCACCGATGACAACAGGCAGTCCCTGCGGCAGATTCATGGATTTAGCAGCATCTGCTGTCAAACGCTGGCTGTATGTCGTAGAAACCACCTTGGGCATATATGCTTTTGTTATGCCGGCATAGGTAAGAATTTCGTCATCCCAATCTAAAGATTGCTCATTGTACATCCCACTCGTACTAGCTGCCGATTTGTCAATGACCCATTCTCCAGTCATATGATAAAAGATGTAATCTTTTAATGAGCCTACATAGTGCATCTGCTTAAATAGTTCCGGTTGGTTTTCCCGCAGCCAAATAATTTTAGCCAGCGGATAGCAGGCATGAATTGGACAGCCGGTTCGTTCATAAAAAGACTGGCACAGCGCCGGATTTTTTTTCATATTCCGTACAATCCCGGCACTGCGGCTGTCTGCCCAAGTTTGCATGTCCATGAGCGGTTCCAAGTGTTCATCCAAGCCGGCAAAACTATGCATGACTGTACTCAAGGCAAGCCCTGCCAACTCTTTGTTTTTATAGCGAAGTTGTGCTGACGTACGGCGTACGACATCTTCAATGGCTTCATAGATCTGCAGCGGACTTTCTTCTGCCCAATCCGGATGCGGCGTAAGCAGCGGATAAAACGCTTCGGACGAGCATACATTCGTACCATCTTCTGTATACGCAATCGCCCGTACGCCTGTCGTTCCTACATCTACACCAATCCAAACTTCTTGGTTTGCCGAATTCATAGTAATTGATGTATCCATCTATTTCATCCTTTCTTTATATCATCAAACAGTTCAATTTTATCTTTTCCTACTTGTATTATACGCAATTTCGCTTTCTAAATGCAACATTTATTTCATTCTATTTATTATTTTATGATATTTTTATATCATAAATAGATCTGTATCTATGAAAAAAATACATTTTAGACGTTTGGTCTGTTCTATGATATACTACCAGTAGCACATATATTAAGGAGGTCTTTTTCATGAACGTTATTTTATTAAACGGCAGCCGCCGTGAAGCAGGCTGCACATATACAGCCTTATCGGAAGTAGCCAAAACACTGCAGGAAAATGGTATTGATGCAGAAATCATTCATGCCGTACCCTCAGACGATGTTGTTGCCTCCGTCGCTGAAAAAATGAAAACAGCTGACGGCTTAGTCATTGGTTCCCCAGTATACTGGGCATCCCCATCAGGAGAAATTATTTCCTTTATGGATAAATTGGCAGGCACAGCCGGTGCCGCTTTAATTCACAAAGTCGGTGCTACTGTCGCTTCTGCGCGCCGCGGCGGCACAACTGCTACATTAGACGTATTAAATAAATACTTATCTTACCATCAGATGGTTTCCGTTGCCGGCAACTATTGGCCCATGGTACACGGCAATACACCGGAAGAAGTACGGCAGGACAAAGAAGGGCTGCAGATTATGCGCATCTTGGGCCGCAACATGGCTTGGATTCTCAAATGTATCGAAGCTGGCAAAAAAGCAGGCATCGAAGCTCCCTCTACGGAAGATAAAATTTTCACGAACTTTATCCGCTAATATCTTTACATGCGGCACTTGAAACGCCGCATAATAAAAACGCCCGTATGCAGTGATTTTACTGCCATACGGGCGTTTTTACTGTATGAGATTAAAAAGGGAGTTTACATTTCTTCCCTAAAGGAAGACAGCTTGTTATTTACTAAGAGCGACTACAGCCGCAACTGCTGCGATGCCTAGCGCCCAATTTGCTTTTTTATTGGCGTTGTCAGCATCTTTTTGGGCTTTGCTCTTTCTGTGGTTTTCCCGATAGTCCGGGCGGTCATGACGAGGATTATCTCGTTGTTCCCACTGCGGCGGACGGGGCGGTCTATGGTCAGCTGCCTGTACGGCAACCGTAGCACCGCTCAGCATAGTCATCATCATGGTCATTACCAACGTCATTTTAGTTATTTTCTGTATGCGCTTCATCATATGTATCACTCCTCGTCATTTGATAGGTACAGTATACCTTGTTTTTGTCACAGTTTCGTGACAACCTCTTGGCAAGAGTGATACAATTTCTCCCTTGTTTTATGACAACGCATTCCGTGTAAAAATCAACCATTTACCGGCACGACGGTACAACTGCCACTGGCCGGGAACAATATCTTCAAATTCTTTTTTATCATCTTCGTGAATGACGGCAATAATTTCCGTATCCTGTGGCAGCTCATCACTTTCAATAAAGGGCATCATATTTTTCGCATTCCAGCTAAGACCGTTTGGCTGAAATTGATCCAATGTTCCCGGAGCTACCAATCGTTTAGCCATATAACCGGAATAATACGTCAGAGAAACAGGATAGCGTTTACCGCATGTAATAACGTATGCATTGTCTCCGCCAAGATGCTGTACAGCCTGACCGGCATCATAAGCCGACATTTCCCGGCAGACCGGTATGGCAACAAATAGCGTCAAAATCAAATATGCCGCTATACTGACGCTACTGATATACCGGACTAGTATATCATGATGTTTCAAATACGCTGCAAAACCAATGGCTACAGGTATCATATACGGAAACGTATAGGTCGGATATTTGGTTGCTACGCATTGATAAAAGATAACTACCACAACGGCCCAAGTAACCAAAAACTGCTGTCGCATATCCCACTGCGGCAGCCGGCGGGCAGCGCGGATTTGTACCGCCATCCGTTTGAACCACTGCCATCCATGATAGCGTTTCCATGCCAGCGGCAGTGTCAGTGTCCAAGGAAAAAATCCTATCAAAAAGATGCATATATAGTAATACCATACATTAAACTGCGGATGTTCCGATTCAGTAGCTCGCAACACATTATGAACGCCCAAAAAATTGAGGATAAAATCACTGCCATGCAGCATATACATGGGGCCATACCAAGCACAGGCAATCAAAATAAACAACAGCAATCCCGAAAAGAACTTGATTTTAGTAACGAGTGCTTTTATATCATGACGCCAAGCTAAAAATAAGATAATAATCAGTCCAGGCTGCACCAACCCTACAGGCCCCTTGGTAAGCACAGCAACTGCCGAACATGCATATGCCAAATAGTACCATTTCGTTTTTCCTTCGCTGTACGCAATATAAAAACAAATTAGCGTGGCTGCAAATAAAAGAAATAAGGTCATATCCGTAATCACTGCTTTTGATATATAAAAATATTCCAATGATGTCAGAAGCACTAAAGATGCTGTAAATGCCGTTTTTTTATCATACAGGCGGGCTGTAAACGCATATGTAAGCAAAATACCGAGAACACCGCATAAGGCAGAAAAAAATCGTGCGGCAAAATCATTCATGCCAAACAAAGAAAAAGCAGCCAGTAATTCCCAATAAAAGAAAATCGGCTTGTCGTACCAGTAATGGCCAAAAATCTGCGGCGACATATAATCACCGGCAGCCAGCATTTCTTTGGCAGTCAGTACATAATTAGATTCTACCGGATCTGTTACCATGACCTGAGAATTACCAAAAAAACATACAATAACAGCTAGTATTCCTACAAGCCATATATAATAAGAACTTTTCCATTCTATTTTCACAATATGTCCTCTCTTTCTTTTGCAGCATATTTTATCGCCCGCTGCAGAGAATGTATCCTAGCAGTCACTGTCCTGATGCTGGTGAAAGCGGTGCCGTTTTCCCGTTTGCATACTACAACGCAGCTGAATATATTGCATCATATGCGTCATCATCCGTTTCGACAACACAATCCACAGTAATACCCCACTGATACACAACCAGACAACACTCAGCCAAACACAAGTTTGCCGAATATGCAGCGGATACATTCCTTTATACGCCTGAGGCATTAATATGTTTTCTTGACTGACAGCTGCTACTTGCACCCCTGTGTTGCGAGATAGATACATATACGCCAAGGCATTCTTTTTCCATATCATTGCCGCCGTATCTGTATTGGGGTTGACCGTATCTATTCCCGTCTGCTGTAAAGCAAATGTTTGCTGTGCAGATGTGATAGTCTGCCATGGATCACTATCCTTTGTCGCATACACTATTTGTCCGTCTTGACATACGGCAACTGCTATCCCCCGTTGTTCCAAGGTGCCGCATGCTTCCTGCAGCTCATCATTTTCTTCCGTTGTATAGGTATCGGCACACCTGCGCAGCCTGCCCAGCGCAAACTGTAATTCTTCCTGCGGACTGCTTTCCGGCCATACAAGAGCTATCATATCAGCCTGCCAAGACTGGCCCGGCAATATGACTCGTGCCATACCGATACAAGCCAATGCAGCAAAAATCAGTATCAAAACCGACACCGTAACATGACAAACCCAAATTCGTTTTGAAATAGATAGCTTGGTATGATTCATGATATCACCTGAT
>JBNMKW010000019.1:0-42163 GCA_050874545.1 Megasphaera sp.
CATCGAAACAACTGGTTACATTGCTACAAAAGATAGAGTATATGCAGATAAAGGTGCTAAATTAGCCGATGTAGATATTACAAAAGATACTTTATCCAACGGCCCATCCAAAGTTGTTCTGAATGAAGGATATGCAGGCATAGCGTATGGAGATACTTCTATAGCTCTTATGCAGGATAATGTCGTTTTGAATAGCAAAGTTACTGTTGGAAAAGACGGAAAAATCAGTGGCGTAGCAGCAGGAAGAATTGCAGCAGATTCTACGGATGCTGTAAACGGTAGTCAACTGAATGCGGTACAGCAGGAAGCCGGTAAACATACGAAAGTAGTCAACGGCAGTAACATTACGGTAGAAGAAACCGATCAGGATGGTCAAAAGACATATAAAGTAGGCCTGAATAAGGATATTCTCTTAGGCGATGCTACTGGTAAAAATGTAAACATTAGCGGCACAAATGGAACCATCGAAACAACTGGTTACATTGCTACAAAAGATAGAGTATATGCAGATAAAGGCGCAAAATTGGCTGATGTAGATGTTACTGGAAATACTATCTCTAATGACAAGGCCTCTGTAAAACTGGATAAAGAAGGAACTGTTACGATCAATAATAAAGTGACAGTAGACCAGAATGGTAAAGTCAGTGGTGTTGCAAACGGTGACATTTCTGATACTTCTACAGATGCAGTGAATGGCAGTCAGCTCAAAAAAACTAACGATCGTGTAACCCAAGTAGAAAATGATGTGAAAAATATTCAAGGTGACATTACAAACATCAAAAGCGACATCACAACTATTAAGGGTGATGTAACGAAGTTGGATAATCGTGTGACGGAAGTAGAAAAGACTGCAGGCAAACATAGCAGTGTTTCTACAGAAGACAGCAATCTAAGTATTTCTGAAGGAACGAATAGTGCTGGTGGTACGGATTACAAACTAAGTCTGAACAAAGACTTGAAACTGGATAGCGTAACTACTGGCAACACGAAGATGGATACGAATGGTGTCAAAGTCGGTGAAAACGTATCTCTTACGAAAGATGGCTTGACGGCAGGAGACACCAAGGTTACGAACGCAGGTCTTTCTATTGGTGATAAGACCTATGTTTCTAAAGATGGCCTCAATGCCAACAATCAGACGATTACCAATGTAGCAGACGGCAAAGTCGAAAAAGGCTCTACCGATGCTGTCAACGGTGGTCAGCTCTATGAAACGAATCAGGCTGTTATCAATAATGCCAATAACATTTCGTCGTTGAGCCATTCTATCAGCAACCTCGACAATCGCGTCAATAAAGTTGGTGCCGGTGCAGCTGCGTTAGCGGCTCTGCATCCATTGGATTTTGATCCGGATGCGAAGTGGGACTTTGCGGCAGGCTATGGCAACTACCGCGGCACGAATGCAGCTGCTGTTGGGGCATACTATCGTCCCAATGAAGATACGATGTTCTCTGTAGGTGGCACTTTTGGTAATGGTGAAAACATGGTCAATGCCGGCGTAAGCTTCAAACTTGGTGCCGGGAGCAGTCATGTTTCGACATCTCGTGTAGCGATGGCCAAAGAAATCAAAGAACTGCGCAGTGAATTGGAAGCCATGAAGTCGGCTATGCTCGATGCTAACGCCGGTAAGAAGATAGATACATCCAAATTACAGCTCTTCCCGGATGTACCGCAGAATCATTGGGCTTACGAATATATCACACAGCTTGCAGGCAACGGCATGATTGAAGGCTATCCGGATGGCAACTTTGCCGGAGATCGCCCGATGACGCGGTATGAATTTGCGGCTATTTTGTATCGTGCGATGACCAAAGGCGCAGTCTTGTCTGACAAGATTCTCAGCGAATTCTCGCATGAATTGGAATACTTCACAGTCGATACGATTGCCAAAGACAAAGCAGGAAATCCGACCATTCAGCGTGTTCGTACAATCAAAGAAAACATAAATAAATAAGCTAAACGAACAAGCTCATAACGGATACTAAAAGGAACGATGCAAAGAGAATGTTTTCTCGATGCATCGTTCTTTTTTTGCTGTTTACAAGCTGCCATTTTCTTCAAACTAAAAACGCTAAACTAAGAAAGTTGCAGCCTCAATTTGTGGGCTGTTTGTCGCCTGAGTTTAATCTAATTCTAATCTTTCTCAGCCGTTTTTTTAATCTTGTTTTAATCTTCGTATGCTATACTGCCTATATAGTGCCGGCGCAATACATATGATATAATACAAGGAGAAATGCAGTGATGAATACCCTCAAGATTAACCGCATGAATGACTTTTATTTCAAGTATCTGCTGGGCAGCGAACAGCGCAAGCATTTGACGATTCAGTTTCTCAATGCTGTTCTTTATGATAATGAAGAAACACAGATTACGGATGTATTTTTCTTGGATAAAGACCAAGATCCTAATTTTGAACACGAAAAGCTGAGTAAGCTGGATATTTTGGCACAGACCAATACAGGCATGCAAATCGACATTGAAGTGCAAGTGCTGAAACATGCTTATTTATCTGAACGGTTTTTGTATTACTGGGCAGGCTTGTACGGTTCGCAGTTGAAAGAGAAAGAACAGTATACGCAGCTAAAGCCGACAGTGTCGATTATTCTGCTGGACTTTGATTACTTACCGGAAACGGCATGGCATAATGTCTATTACATTTGCAACGATATATCCAAACAGCGACTGACAGATCATTTTGCCATGCATTTCATAGAAATCAAGAAATTTACGTACAGCGACATCAAGAAACTAACAAAATTAGGAACGTGGGCTGCATATTTTTCCAACTGTGATGAGAAAGAAATGGAGGTACTAGCCATGAACAACACAGTCATGAAAGACGTAGCCAAAGCAGAACATGCCTTCACGAGTGATGAAGCCATGCGTTACAAATATATGTTGCGGGAAAAAGCTATTCGCGATTATTATTCCGGCTTGGCTGAAGCCAGACAAGAAGGAGTCCAGCAAGGACGAGAACAAGGTCTGGCACAAGGTGCGCAACAGGAAAAAGCAGCAAACATTAGAGGTATGCTACGGGAAGGCCTTGATGTAGCATTGATTGCTAAAATTATGTCTTGCTCGGTAGCAGAAATTCAACACATCGCTAATGAACAATCCTAGTCGTAAGGCCATGGAGGTGCTAGTCATGAATAACACAATCATGAAAGACGCAGAGAAAGTAGCACATGCTTTTATAAGCGATGAAGCTATGGGCTGTTAATACATGCTGCGGAAAAGATCGGCAGCAGAAATAGGTGACCGTTTGCAGCAAAGCAGGAAAACATGGATGTGATTGGTAGTTTTTTTTATATTTCTCATGTATAATACATGTAGTACATGGCTCTCATGCTGAGAGCCGTTTTTTATGGCATAGCGATATTCGCGAATGCAAATAACGATTGTATATAATGAACTAAATCGGGAGAATGGTGTTGAGTGTCATGATGTCATCCAAACTGCAGTATAAAACGACACTGCGGATTGTAGCAGAGGGACGGGCATTTGGTCCTGGTGTTGCCATGGTGCTGCAGGGCGTGCGGACGTATGGATCGCTGGCAGGGGCAGCCAAACAAATGCATATGTCCTATTCTAAAGCCTGGACAATTATCAAAGGGGCAGAACAAATTTGGGGATTTCCCCTGACGCGGCGGCATGCCGGTGGCAAAATGGGCGGGTCTTCGACGTTAACCCCGCAAGCAGAACGTATTTTATTGCGGTATGAAACCATGCAGCAAGCTATAGACAAGGTGGCAAAAGAACAGTTTTCGGCTTTTTTTAATGAAGATGAATTGGAAAAGATGAAAAACATGACTGCTGATGATACGGCAGATGAAAGGGATGTACAGCAATGAAAAGAATGAAAACAGAAGAAGCTGTAGGACAAGTGCTTTGTCATGATATTACGCAGATTATTAAAGGCGTAACAAAAGGGCCGGTATTTCGCAAGGGACATATCATTCAGTCGGAAGATATACCGGTTCTTCTTTCGGTAGGGAAAGAACATATTTATATTTGGGAAAATGATGAAACGATGCTCCATGAAAATGAAGCAGCCGGCATATTACGGGATATTTGCATGGGCAGTCATATGCATGGCAGTGAACCGAAGGAAGGAAAAATTGAATTGATTGCAGATTGTGACGGCGTGTTGACTGTAGATAGAGAGCATTTGCAGGCCGTCAATGCCTTGGGTGAAATGATGATTGCATCTCGTCACGGCGGATTTATGGTTCATGCTGGTGACACGCTGGTTGGGACGCGGATTATCCCGTTGGTCATAAAAAAAGAAAAGATGGAACAGGCCAAGCGAGTAGCAGGATCCCGGCCACTGTTTCATGTACGGCCTTTTGTCATGAAACGTGTTGGTGTGGTTACGACAGGCAATGAAGTGTTTCGGGGACGGATTCAAGATACCTTTACACCGGTTATTGAAGAAAAGCTTGCTGAATTCGGCATACAGATGGCGATGCATGTCACGCTGGCTGACGACCCGAAGCAGATTACGGCGGTGATTGAAAATATGCTGGTACAGGGAATGGATATGGTAATCTGTACTGGCGGTATGAGTGTGGACCCGGATGACCAGACGCCGCTGGCGATTAAAAACACCGGTGCGAAACTGATTTCTTATGGGGCACCTGTACTGCCGGGAGCGATGTTTTTGTTGGCATACGCAAAAGATGGTCGCCCGATCATCGGACTGCCGGGATGCGTCATGTATGCTAAGCGGACTATTTTTGATCTTGTCCTTCCTTCACTAGCTGCAGGTGTGCCGATTACGCCGCAGGATTTATCACGGTTAGGTGAAGGCGGACTTTGTTTGAATTGTGATGTTTGTACGTTCCCGCAGTGTGGGTTTGGCAAGTAGGTGAGATAATGAGTACATTTACACATATAGACAGTGACGGCAATGCCGTTATGGTCGATGTCAGCGGTAAGGCTGTCACGTCTCGCACGGCTGTAGCCAGCGGCCGGATTCAGATGAGTTTGGTTTGTTATGAAGCCGTCCGACAGGGCACGATGAAAAAAGGGGATGTACTGGGTGTTGCCCAAATTGGCGGTATCATGGGTGCCAAACGAACGAGTGAGTTAATTCCGTTGTGCCATATTTTAAACTTGACGAAGTGCGGCGTTCAGTTTTTCTTTCATGATGAAACGCAGGAAATCGAAGCGCAGTGCACCGTATGCTGTGATGGTAAAACCGGGGTAGAAATGGAAGCTTTGACAGGCGTTTCCATAGCCTTGCTTACGGTGTATGACATGTGCAAAGCCGTAGATAAACGGATGTGTATTCGAGATATTCACCTTGTGGAAAAGACAGGCGGCAAAAGCGGTCATTTTCAATATGAACCGAGTACAGAAATGCCATGATAGATAGATATGGCAGAGAAATTAATTATTTGCGGATTTCATTGACAGACCGCTGCAACATGCGCTGTCAGTACTGCATGCCGACGGATGTGCCGCGTGTGAGTCATGATGAAATCTTGCGATATGAAGAACTATTGCAGATTTGCCGGGCTGCGCTGCAAGTCGGTATCAATCGGTTTAAAATTACCGGTGGAGAACCGTTGGTTAGAAAGGGAGCTATATCGTTTATGCAGTCGCTGCGTCAGCTTCCAGGCGTACAAAGCGTGACGCTGACGACAAATGGAATGGCTTTACGCCCGCATATACCGGCATTGCAGGACATGGCGATAGATGCGGTCAATATTAGTTTAGATAGTTTAGATGCTGCGCTGTTTCAACAAATTTCCGGTGTAGATGGCGTATCTTGTGTATGGCAGGCTATACAGCAAACTGTGCGAGCCGGAATTCGCACGAAACTGAATGCGGTTCTGTTAAAACAAACGAAAAGTCAACTATTGCCATTGGCCAAATTGGCAGAAATCATGCCTATTGATGTACGATTTATTGAAATCATGCCTATTGGATATGGTGCGACACAGACAGGATATACAGCGGATCAGGCACTTGCCGTATTGCGGTCAGCCTATTCGGATTTACGGGCTGTATCCCAGCGTCGCGGCAACGGCCCGGCTGTGTACTATCAGAGTAAACGTATGCAGGGATGCATAGGATTTATTGCCGCCAATACACATAAATTTTGTCAGCAGTGTAATCGCATGCGCTTGACGAGTACTGGTTTTTTAAAGCCGTGCCTTTGTTATGATGACGGCGTGGATTTAAAAGCTATCATACGGTCTGACCAAACGGATAGGCAGACTGCATTGCGACAGGCGATTTGCCGGGCTGCAGCGCAAAAGCCGGCAGGGCATTGTTTTGATGATATGAACCAGATGACAGAACATAGAACGATGAATCAGATTGGAGGATAACTGGTGGGAATCGTAAAAGCAGTATGTATTAGTCAAAAAAAAGGTACGCAGAAACGACCTGTTCCGACCGGCCACTTTATGACAGACTGGGGCATTGAAGGTGATGCCCATGCCGGACACTGGCATCGGCAGATTAGTTTGCTTTCGTCAGAAAAAATAGAAGCATTTCGCCAGCGCGGCGCGCACGTTGCATATGGTGACTTTGGAGAAAATCTTGTCGTCAGCGGCATTGATTTTTCCTCTTTGCCCGTAGGAACATTACTGCAGTGTGGAGAGGTACGGTTAGAAATGACACAGATTGGCAAAGAATGCCATCAGCATTGTGCGATTTACCAAGTAGTTGGCGATTGCATCATGCCGCGGGAAGGTGTGTTTGCCCGCGTTCTTCATGGCGGCATGATTCGCCCGGGTGATACGATGCAAATCGTGCCAAGGCAGGAAAAACGACCCTATCAAGCAGCTGTTATTACACTATCTGATAAAGGCAGCCGCGGTGAACGCATCGATGAAAGCGGCCCTCTGATTGTACAGACACTGCAGGAACGCGGCTATGATGTCGTAGAAACAGTACTGCTTCCCGACGGGGAAGATGCATTAAAGCGACAACTGATTCGATTGGCAGACCAACGGCAACTGGACCTCATTTTGACGACAGGCGGCACCGGACTAGGACTGCGGGATGTGACGCCGGAAGCGACACTGGCAGTAGCAACGCGACTGGTGCCGGGGATTGCCGAAGCGATGCGCAGTGCTTCCTTAACAATTACCAAACGAGCTATGTTGTCACGGGCTGTGAGCGTGATTCGCGGGAAAACGTTAATTATCAACCTGCCGGGCAGTCCCAAAGCCTGCCGAGAATGCATGGCTGTCTTTTTGGACACTATTCCGCATGGTATGGATCTGCTGCGCGGTGATGCAGGCGATTGTGCCGTAAAGTAAATTTCTCATTGGGAGAGTATAAGAAAGAGCCTTTTTCAATTACTAAAAAGGGGTACACACATATGAATTGGAAAAAAGTAATAGGAGTTGCGTTGACAGCAATACTGGTCATTGTGGCACTGGGAGGTTGCAGCTTAGATACGCGCAATCAAAAGACAGCAAGTACAGATAAGGTGCATTTGACTGTTTTTGCGGCAGCCAGCATGACGGAAACAATGAATCAGATTGCTGAGAACTATCAGAAAGACCATCCGAATGTAGACATTACGTTTAATTATGATTCGTCGGGAACGTTAAAAACACAAATTCAAAATGGTGCTGCCTGTGATTTGTTTATTTCAGCAGCGCAAAAACAAATGAATCAGCTCGATGTGTCTAAAGATGAAAAAGCCAATCCGGAAAGACTCGATTTTATAGATACGACTACGCGTGTCGATTTGTTGGAAAACAACGTCGTTCTCGTCACGCCGGAAGGCAACCCAAAACGTATTTTAAGCTTTAATGATATGGCAGATAAATTACAGGCAGGTACCATTCGATTGGTTATGGGCAACAGTGATGTCCCTGTTGGTCAATACACGCAGAAAATTCTCAAATTTTACGACTTGGATGAACCTACTATTGCTAGTGCCGGCCATGTTACATATGGTTCAAACGTAAAGGAAGTTACGACGCAGGTCAAAGAAGGCAGTGCGGACTGCGGCATTATTTATGCGACTGATGCGTACAGTGCTAAATTAAATCCCGTTGATAGGGCAACAAAGACCATATGCGGACAAGTTATATATCCGGCAGCTGTTTTGAAGACCAGTGCCCATCCAGACGCAGCAAAAGAATTCTTACAGTACCTGCAACGCGAGGAAGCAATGCAGATTTTTACCAGCGTCGGGTTCAGCCCGGTACAATAAGGATGATGAAGTATGGATTGGTATCCCCTTTGGAATAGTCTGCGCATTGCGGCTATTTCTAGTGTCATTGTATTTTTTAGCGGCATCGCTATGGCCTATTATGTTGCCAAAGCACCGCGGCTTTTGAAAGGTATACTGGATGTCGTTTTGACCTTGCCGCTGGTACTGCCGCCCACTGTCTGCGGCTGGCTGCTCCTTCTTGTTTTTGGCATGCGGCATCCCGTAGGCGTATTTTTGCAGCAGTGGAGTATTCAGTTTGTCATGACATGGTATGGCGGCGTGATTGCTTCGGCAGTTGTTGCCTTTCCGCTGATGTATCGCACAGCTCGCGGTGCCTTTGAAAGTTTTGATGAAACGCTGGCTTGGAGTGGTCGTACCCTGGGGTTGTCTGATACGTTTATTTTTTGGCATATTCGTCTGCCATACTGTAAGCAGGGAATTATTGCCGGTACGGTATTGGCGTTTGCCAGAGCGTTAGGCGAATATGGTGCGACAAGTATGCTTATTGGCTATATTCCGAAGAATACAGCGACGATTTCTACGACAGTGTATCAGTTGTGGCGAACAAATGACGAATACAGTGCGTTTATCTGGGTACTCATCAATATTGCCATTAGTGCTGTCGTATTGCTTATCGTAAACATGTTGGAAAAACGCAGCCGGAGAGGGAGGACGTAGTCATGAGTTTGGATGCAGCGATTCAAAAAACGTGGGGAAACTTTCAACTGCAGATTGCTTTTCAGACACACGGCGGCATATTAGGACTACTAGGAGCGTCCGGATGCGGCAAAAGCAAGACGCTTCAATGTATTACAGGCATCGAACGGCCTGATATAGGACATATTTCACTGGATGGGCGCGTGTTTTTTGATAGCAGTCGCCATATTAACATGGCTGTACAGCAACGGCGTGTTGGGTATTTGTTTCAACAGTATGCCTTGTTTCCCAATATGACCGTAGCAGAAAATATTGCCTGCGGTATTCGTTCGTCTGTTGCTAACCAAGAGCGGAAAGAAAAAATGTATTCGATGATGGAACGGATGCGTCTTACAGGACTGGAAAAGCAAAAGCCATCTCAGCTTTCAGGCGGTCAACAGCAGCGTGTTGCTTTGGCACGAATCCTGGTCAATGAACCGGATATTTTGCTCTTGGATGAACCATTTAGTGCCTTGGATAGTTATGTAAAGGAACAAGTGATGACGGAACTTCAAGTCGTGCTGCGCCAATTTCAAAAAGATAGTATCATCGTGACCCATAGTCGGGACGAAGCGTATCAGTTGTGTGACACTATCGCTGTATTGAATCAGGGAAAATTAGAAGTCATGGGAAAAACAGCGGATGTATTTGCGCAGCCGCAAACGAAAGCGGCCGCTATATTGACAGGATGCAAAAACATTGTATCAGCTAAAAAAAAGGGAGCGTATGAGGTATTTGTCCCTGATTGGGGCATTTCCTTGACAACAGGTCAGCCTGTAGAAGATACACTATGCGCTGTCGGCGTGCGTGGTCATTCCTTTCATCAGAACATAACAGAAAATGCGTATCCCATTCGCGTGATAGAAGAAATAGAGCAACCTTTTGAATGGATTGTAACATTTCGCTATGAACAACAAAAAGATACCTCGCCGGCTGTTTGGTGGCGGTTTGCGAAGACAGATAGACCGCCTCGATTGGAAAGCCCTTTGGGCGTGCGACCGGAAGATGTATTGTTATTATATCAATAAAGATAAGGAACTATGTGATGAACAAAGATATATTTGAATGTCTCAAACAAGAATTGGAAGAAGGAAGAAATGCCGTTCTCCTTACGGTAATTGCTAGTCAAGGCTCGACGCCGCGCAGTGTTGGCAGTCATCAATTAGTGTTAGCCGATGGAACGACAGTAGGAACGATTGGCGGCGGCATTGCCGAATATAAAGCCTGTGAAGAAGGAAAGCATGTTTTGCAGACAGGCTGTTCGACGATCGTATCGTATTTGCTGCATCCGAATGATGCGGCAGATATTGGAGCTGTATGCGGCGGTGAAGTAACGGTATTTTGTCAGTTTTTCTCCCCATCTCAGCCCAATGTTTTATCTTGCTTGGCACAAATTGTAACAGGGCGGCAACAACATGTTCCCCATTGGCTAGTATTTGATGTGACGAAACCGCAGCAATGGGCAATGGGTGTCGTCGGGCCGAAAATACAAGTATGCAGTGCAGCTGAAGCATGTCAACCATTACATACTGTATTGCAGACAAAACCACAATGGATATATCAAGGAAGCGGTTTAATCGCAGCGGACAATGCGCGCTGGTATCGGGAGCCATTGGCATATGAAGGGCGCGTCTTTATATTTGGCGGCGGTCATGTAGCGCAGGCTTTGGTACCGGTGCTGACACAGGTTGGTTTTTCTTGCGTAGTTATTGATGACCGGAAAGAATTTGCCAATTCCGTGCGATTTCCCCAAGCCGAACAGACAATCGCAACTGATTTTCAAGAGGTATCGAATATTGTTCACGTGACGCCTCATGACTATGTATGTATTATGACGCGGGGCCATATTGGCGACTATGAAGTACAGCGGCAGATGATGGCGTGCCATCCGTATTATCTCGGCGTCATTGGCAGTCGTACGAAACAGGCTGTTGTACGAAATAAACTACGAAATGATGGGTTCACAGAAGAGGAAATCAACCAATGTTATGCGCCCATTGGAGTGCCGATATCTGCGGCGACGCCGGAAGAAATTGCCATTAGTATTACAGCGGAACTGATTGCCGTGCGAGCGCGGCGAGAAGGACGAGAAAAAGAAGATGCTCGGCAATGGAGGAGTGCTGATGTCCCATCTGTACGTATACCAACATAACATCTTGATGGCACAGCCGTCACTTTGGCAGGGGATTGCTTCGGTATGTACGGCGCAATGTCGGCATACTCCGCAGGTTATATCCTTTGTGGGTGCCGGAGGAAAGACGACTTGGATCTATGCGTTAGCCCGAGAACTGCGAATGACAGGAAAACGGGTACTCATTGTGACGACGACACACATGAAACGCCCGATACGCTGGGGCGTCTTGACGGGAAATTATCTCGATATTGCCGAGCAGTTGGATAAGGAAGGAATCGCTGTAGCCGGCATTCCTTGTGAAAATGGCAAGATGACCTATATCGGCGATGCTCTTTTTCAAGAAGTATCTCCCTTAGCAGATATCATCCTTATCGAAGCAGATGGCTCCAAACGGATGCCTTTAAAAATATTCGATACCCGTGAACCGGTGATACTGCCACAGACCCAACTCATTTTGTGTCTTGCCGGTATATCGGCTTTAGAAAAAACGATTGCCGATGGTTGTTTTCGTTGGCAGAAAAGACGTGTACAACCGCAAACCATACTAACACCGAGTGTATTTAGTACGATATGGAAAGAAGGGTGTTTGGACATGCTTGCCAAACAGTATACAGTGCCTAATATTCCCATTATAAATCAGTGCAATACGGCAGAACAAATACAGCAGGCTAGAAATATATTGTGCCAATGCCGCGTAACACAAGGACTCATTACAGCATTTGACGAAAAGGAACGGGAACCACAATGACAGACATTTCTTTAATCTATATGGCATCGGGCAGAGGTAAACGGTTTGGCAGTAATAAATTAGTGACGCGCCTCGATGATACACCGCTGTATCAATATGGGTTGGATACGCTCTATGCTGTAAGCAAGGCTCATGCGTGGCCATTACTTGTCGTTACGGCATATACGGAAATAGCCGCATGGTGTCAACGTAAACAGATACATGTTATCATGAATCATGAGGCCGATGAAGGTATGGCCGCTTCCCTGCGCTTAGGTGTACAGCACAGCCCCGATGCCGCTGCCTGGGCGTTTTTTTCGGCAGATCAGCCTCTTTTGAGCCAGAAAAGCATAACACAATTCCTGCAGGGATTTCAGCAGTCCCCTTATACCCTGGGAGCCATGAGCAACGGTATACACCCCATGAGTCCGGCTGTCTTTGCGAATCAGCATAAAGATAAATTGACAGCTCAAAGAGGAGATACAGGCGGCCGTCAAATCCTGCGGCAGTATACAAACAGCATCTATCTGTACCGACCCAATCCGGATGAATTGCTGGATATCGATACGTTGGAGGATAAAAAGACATGCCTTCGCAAGCTACAAAAATGATTTTCTTTCCATCTACATAAAATGAATTACATAAAACAAAAAAGCCATGAACGTATGCATCACGCATATATTCATGGCTTTTTATACATAATGATTTATTTTATGGTATGTTTTGTTTGGGCGGGGACTTTCATTTTACACGTGACATTCTTTAGCTATCCGTTCTATTTTTTCAACGGGACATTGCAAAATTTGTGCAATATATTCAGGTTCCAAATGATGGCGCAGCATACCGATAATTGCCTGCCGTTCTCCTTGCTCCCGTCCTTGCGCCAAACCCTGTTCTCGTCCCTGTGCTAATCCTTGTTCTAGTCCTTGCTTTATACCCATCTTGCGGCCGCGTTCTTCACCGCGTTTTTCGCCTATCTCTATGCCTGCTTGTTTAGCATCATCCAATCCTGAATAGTAATCACGGATTGCTTTTTCCCGCAGCATGTATTTATAACGCATCGTTTCGTCATTCGTAAAGGCGTTTTCTGCTTTGGCTACATCTTTCATGACTGTATTACTCATGGTCAACACCTCCATTTCCTTTTCATCGCAGTTGGAAAAATACGCTGCCCAGGTTCCTAATTTCGTTAGTTTCTTAATGTCACTGTACGTAAATTTTTTGATTTCTATAAAATGCATGGCAAAATGGTCGGTCAGCCGCTGTTTTGATAGGTCGTTGCAAATGTGATAAATGTTGTGCCATGCCGTTTCCGGTAAATAGTCAAAATCCAGCAAGATAATCGATATGGTTGGTTTCAGCTGTGTATATTGTTCTTTTTCTTTTAGCTGCGAGCCATACAAGCCGGCCCAATAATACAAAAATCGTTCGGACAAATAGGAATGTTTCAGCACTTGTACTTCAATGTCGATTTGTGCTCTTGTATTTGTTTGGGCCAGGATGTCGAGCTTGCTCAGTTTTTCGTGTTCAAAATCGGGGTCCTGGTCTTTGTCCAAAAAAATAACATCTTCGATTTGCGTTTCTTCATTTTCATACAGCACGGCATTTAGAAATTGAATCGTCAAATGCTTGCGCTGTTCACTGCCCAGCAGATACTTGAAATAAAAGTCATTCATTCGGTTAATCTTGAGGGTATTCATCGCCGCGTTTCTCCTTGTATTGTATCATATTTAGTACCTCAGTACTATATGGGCACAGTATAGCATACGAAGATTAAAACAAAATTAAAATACGATTAGAATTAGATTAAAATTTGGTGACGCAGGAGGTATTTCTGACTGTGCAATAAATGGGGGGAATGTATTTTACATACCCTTTTTTTCTGTTATACTAAAATAATCTGTATTACTATATATTGAAATGAGGTGTTTTTGTGTCTGAAAAAAAACTTGCTGCGGAAGCCTTTAGTTCCCGTTTGGGATTTATCCTGGTTAGTGCCGGTTGCGCTATCGGTATAGGGAATGTCTGGAAGTTTCCCTATCTTTGTGGTCAATTTGGCGGGGCTGCATTTATTTTGATTTATTTGCTGTTCCTTTTAATGATGGGGATTCCCGTCATGGTTTGTGAATTTGCCATTGGCCGGGGCAGTCGCTGCAGTGCGGCTAAAAGTTTTGACGTCCTTGAACCGACAGGCAGTCGTTGGCATCGTTTTAAGGGAATTAGTATAGTAGGTTGTTATATGCTGATGATGTATTATACGACCGTCACGGGCTGGATGCTGTATTATTGCTGGCTTCATCTGAATGGGACATTTGTTGAAGCATCTACCCAATTTATCGGTATGACCTTTGGTACAATGCTGAAAGAGCCGATGACCATGCTGTTTTGGACAGTTGTTACATGTGTTTTGGGGTTTGGTGTGTGTTATTTCGGTATTCAAAAAGGCGTGGAACGGATTACCAAATGGATGATGACGGCGTTGCTGCTGTTGATGATTGTTTTAGCTGTCCATTCCGTATTTTTGGATGGAGCTGAAAAAGGCATAGCCTTTTATCTGATTCCCAATTGGGAAACGATTACGGCTATAGGCTGGGGAAATGTCATTTATGCTGCTATGAGTCAAGCCTTTTTCACGTTGTCTGTTGGGATTGGTGCCATGCTGATTTTTGGGGCCTATTTGCCGCATGGCCGCAGTTTATTTGGCGAAGCGACGACGATTACGGCATTGGATACGTTTGTGGCACTGATGGCCGGGTTTATTATCATTCCGGCTTGTTTTGCCTACGGCATTCAGCCGGATGCCGGCCCGTCCTTGATTTTCCTGACGATTCCCAATTTATTTTCGATGATGCCGGGTGGTCGGATTTGGGGCATGCTTTTCTTTGTCTTTCTATCCTTTGCTGCCTTATCGACGGTTATTGCCGTATTTGAAAACATCATTGCCTTTGGTATGGATCTCTATGGATGGAGCCGCAAGTGGAGTGTTAGCATCAACGGTGTTCTTATTGTTATCTTGAGCATTCCCTGCGTATTGGGATTCAATTTGTGGAGCGGTTTCCAGCCTTTGGGCCCAGGAAGCGGTATTTTGGATTTGGAAGATTTCATCGTTTCCAACAACCTGTTGCCATTGGGCAGTTTGGTTTTTGTTCTCTTTTGTGTCAAGAAAAATGGCTGGGGCTGGCAGCATTTCCTCAGTGAAGCGAATGATGGCAAGGGTAAAAATGTACCAGCATCTCTGCGCAAGTATTTGCTTTATGTCTTGCCAGTATTGATTCTTGTCATTTATCTGAAAGGATATTATGATATGTTCGCTAAACTGGGTTTGATGATGCTGACTATTTGGTTTTGTCTTGCCGGTATTTTCTTGGCATTTATATTCTATACGGCAGCAGAAAATAAAAATAAGCTGAAATAATGAAGTAGAAATAGACGTAATTACTATTTATACCTCTTGGCGGTTGGATTTCTCCGACAGCTAGGAGGTATTTTGCTTCTTTTTTTTAGTGAAATCTTTTATAATAGATACCATCATCAGAATAGTGGGAGGTATGGGAATGGGGAAAGCTTTATTTGCATTATATTTGATTTGGGGATTTAATTGGGTTGTCATGAAAGAGGCTACCTTATTTTTTCCGCCGGTATTGTTTTCGTGCTATCGGTTTTTAGTAGGTGCCGTCGTTTTGATTGGCATTACGGTATGGTGCCGTATGCCGCTTCCTCCCAAACAGTATTGGCCGTGGATTCTCGTAACGGGTTTACTGCAAATTGCTGTGAATAATGCGGCGATTCAAATTGGTGTTACGTCTTTGGGGGCAGGCTTAGTTGCTGTCGTTAATTATAGTATGCCTGTTTGGATGAGTATTTTGGCGTATTTTATGCTGCATGAAACATTGACCAAACGAAAAATTTTGGGTATCGTGTTGAGTATGGTTGGTATGTATATCCTAATGGATGTAGAAATTGTTGGCGATATAACGGGCCTTTTGCTGACCATTGGCGGGGCGATTGCTTGGGCGGTTGCTGCGGTTATTGTAAAATATCAAGATAAAGTCATGCATTGCCGGCAAAAACAGGAAACGTGTACGATGATTCAATATACGACGTGGCAAATTGCGGCAGGAGCGTTGTTTTTATGGATATATTCAATGCTATTTGAACAAGGGCAGGTTACTTGGACGCCTATGGCTGTATCCTGCTTAGCATACAATGGCGTGCTGGCATCGGCTTTGGCTTTCTTCCTTTGGAACTACATTTTAACCAAAATGGAAGCTAGCAAGGCCGGCGTCGCTTCGTTAGGTGTACCGATTGTAGGTGTTATTTGCAATGTCATCTTTATGAATGAGGCAGTCCATTGGAATACGGCTGTCGGTATGGTACTTATTTTGGCAGGTATATTTTTGATTGTAGCCCAACACATTCGGCGACGTGCGTAGTCGATAGTCCCCCAGGTGTCTTTTGCCTGGGGGATTGTGTTATAATAAGGCAGTCAACTACTCACCACCTAACACCTACGGTGTTTGAGGTGGGAGCTTGCAAGTCGGAGTTACATAGGTATTAGCGATATTATCTCCCTAATTCCGCCTACATCATCGGGCAGTTGACAATGCCCGTTTTGCCAAGGAGTTTACTCCGAGGCAGTTCTTATTCTTTCGTATCGAGGATTGTTGTCTCCAGAAATCCACATTGTACCAAGAAGTTGAATATTCATAGCTCCGATACGGTCATCGTTGGACCTATACCCACACTGACAACGATATAGATGTCTGTGATGATCACGATTTTCTTTGTGGATAGTTCCGCATTTCGGACAACGCTGTGAAGTGTATTTTGCTGAAACTTTCAGCACTTCTGAACGATTTTCGTGAGCTTTATAGGTTAGAAACTGCTCTAATTGGTAAAAACTCCAACTTCGCAGGTCATATTTCTGTTTTACAGTTTTGGAGAGATTCGATTCCTCGAAGCTCACGCCTGTCAAATCTTCAAGTACGAAAAGCGTATCTTTACCGTATTTCTGGACGAGTGTCTTAGAAATCTGATGGTTTATATCAGATATCCAACGGTTCTCTCGTCCTGAAATAGCTTTTAGTTTACGCTTTGCTGATTTCGTGCCTTTGGATTGAAGCTGACGGCGAATTTCCTGAAATTTATGTCGTTTTGTGGCAACCTTTTGTCCAGAAATAAATTTAGTTTTGCCCTGTTCATCGTAGCTGACAGTTAAAAAACGCAATCCACGGTCAATGCCGACAACGTGGCGGACGTTCTCTTTTTGAAAATCTTCGACAATCTTAGTAATAGGAATATGCAGGTACCATAAACCTTTGAGTTCCACTAATTTTGCTGTACCAAGATTCCAGGAACCGTCAAGGTATTCGGGGACGTGTTCACCTTCAAAGGTACATTTGGTTCGTTTGCCAAGTGTATTGATGGACAGAGTTTGTCCATCATCAACAAAGCTATAGTCACGATTACGAACTAAATCAGCTTGCGGACGGCTGAACAATACAGGCTTCCAAAGCCACTCAAGTGTCTTGGTAATATATTTCCAGTTGCCATTTTCATCCTTGTATTTGTATGGATTTTGGAAAAGCTGTTGCTTGACTGTCTTATAGCGGGCAATAGTTGTCTTGATTGTAGACTGTGCTAGCTGTGACTTTAAACCAAACTGACTACGAAGGTTACTGTATAACTCTCTATTAAGGCTTTGGTAAGCCAAATTAAATTGAGTATCAAAAATGTGTTTTGACACAAAGTTACAAGCCTGACGATATTGTTCAGTCATCTGTTGAAGAAAGAGTTCCTGTTCTGGAGAAATATTGATGCGAAGTTTTATGGTTTTGGTTAGGTCGGACATTTTTATCACCTGCCTTTCTAAAGTTATATTACTTTCATTAAAAATATTATATAATATATTTTGCTGATATCATAGTATTTTTAGAAAGTGAGGTGAGGCGGGCATTCCTCCCCGACCTAAGAGGTCGGAGTATCCTGCCCGCATTTTAGATGAAATGTGTAGTACTTCTTAGTGGTGGTGTTGATTCGACGACTTGTTTGGCTATGGCTGTTGAAAAATACGGCAGTGAACAAGTGCTGGCGTTGACTGCCTATTATGGACAAAAGCATGCAAAAGAATTGGAAGCAGCCCGCAAGGTAGCTGCTTTTTACCATGTTGCCCATCAGGAAACGGATTTATCTCAAGCTTTTTCGCTCAGTAACTGTCCGTTGCTGCAAAAAAGCACACAGGATATTAAACATGAATCGTATGCACAGCAGCTGGCAGAAATTGGCGGCCAAGGGACCATTGCAACGTATGTGCCCTTTCGCAATGGCTTATTTTTATCCTATGCTGCGGCCATTGCTATCAGTGTTGGTGCCAGTGTTATTTATTACGGTGCTCATGCCGATGATGCGGCTGGCAGAGCCTATCCGGACTGCACGCCAGAATTTGAAACGGCGATGAATACGGCTATTTATGAAGGTTCTGGCAGAACGTGTCATTTGGAAGCACCGCTGCTGGCATGGAATAAAGCAGGTGTAGTCAAAGAAGGACTGCGGCTTCATGCTCCGTATGAACTGACGTGGAGCTGTTATGAAGGCGGTGATACGCCATGCGGCACGTGTGGTACCTGCATTGATCGGGCGAAAGCGTTTGCTGCCAACGGCGTCAAGGATCCGGCATTATAAGACAGGTGAAGAGGTGATGCAGGTGAAGCAAGTGATGGGTGTCCGCTTGGCGGTGTTGGCAGTAACGGCAGTACTGCTGTTGGGAATGGGACACAACAGTCAGGCGATAGCGGAAAAAGACGATTTTTATCAAGCCGTTAATCAAGAAACGCTAAAAACGAAAACGATAGAGCCGACAGAAGTCAGCTGGTCTTGGTTTCAAGAACGAAGTGTAAAAAACACGAAGCAGTTGGAAGCAGAAGTAGAGCAGATTGCTGCTAAGGCTGGAACGTATGAAAAAGGCACGCCGGAACAAAAAATAGCCGATTTGTATACTTGTGCGATGGATACGAAGACACGCAACGCATCGTCACGTACGCAGCTAAACGAGATGTTAAAGCCCATTCAAGAAGCAAAAACAACGGCCGAATTGACACAGGCATTATGCGATTTCAAAGAAAAGTATGGAGAAGGACTTTTGGTTGATTACGGTGTCGATCGCAGACCGTCGGCCCCTGTGTATATGAGCCGGATTTCTGTCAATGATACGATTCTTACCAAATATGATTTGCTGAAAGAACCGGAAAAAGGATTGTGGAATACGTATAAAACATATATTGCCGACGTTTTGAAAGAAAGCGGTGTCGATGCGAATACAGCCAAAACGCAGGCAGCGGCTATTTTGGCTATGGAACAAGCATGGGCACCGGCGATGACTGAAAGCGAAAAATTAAATGATGCCTCTGTATACAACCAGGTAGTACCGCGAAAAGACGTAGAAGCATGGATGCCGCATATGGATGGTAAAAAAGTATTGGCGTCGTGGGGCCTTGCTAAAGAAAAGGATGTTTTGTTTTTTGAGGCACCGTATCTAAAAGCCATGGACGCTATGTATACACAGGAACATATGCCGCTTCTTAAAAGTTATTTGACATTTATTGTAATGCATCGGTATGCACCATATGCAGATATCAAGCTGCGAAATATACGGCGAACGTTTACGATGAAACGGTATGGCATACAACAGCCGCGCAGTGATGAAGAAACGGCCAACCGTATGGTGCAGGACATGCTGAGCTATGAATTGGGACAAATCTACATGAAGCAGTACGGGTCTTCTGTGGCTGTGGCTGATGTTTCTCAAATGATTAGACGGATACGGGATATCTATGAACAGCGGCTGCAGTACAATACGTGGCTGAGCGTGCAGACAAAAGCCAAAGCGATTGAAAAATTGAAGACCCTGCGCATCTTTGTCGGTGCGCCGACTAGTAGTGATGTCCCACTGATTGACGCAATGGCGGACGTTATTGCTCCTAAACAAGGCGGTACGTTGTTGGGTAACATTCTACACAATGGCCGTTTGGCTTATGAACAAGAGCGACAATTATTAGGAAAGCCGTTTAACCCGGATAAATGGATGGGTATGGATCCGCAGGATGTTAATGCCTGCTATATCCCGGAAAATAATAGTATTACTATCCCCATGGGTATTTTGCAGCCGCCGTTTTATAGTGTGATGGCATCTCATGGTACTAACTTGGGGGGCATAGGAACCGTTATTGGACATGAAATTTCGCATGCTTTTGATACGAATGGCAGCCGATATGACAAAGACGGCAATATGAAAAATTGGTGGACAAAAGCAGATTATGAAGCCTTCCGAAAACGTGCTGATGCGTTTGCTCCTTATTATGACCGCTATGTAGTAGGTAAGGAAAAACTGCAGGAAAATGGTAAACTGGTCACCAGTGAAGCGATTGCCGACTGCGGCGGTTTATCGGCTGCAGCGGAAATCGCCAAGGGAGATCCTGCTATTTTAAAGGATTTGTATTATAATTTTGCGGTGATTTTTGCCAGTAAGTATACACCGCAGATTTTACGGTTCATTGTACAAATGGATCCGCATCCCATTGGTTCAGCACGGGTCAATGGTGCGTTGTCTTCGATGCCGGAATTTTATCAAGTATATCATATTACTGAACATGATGGCATGTATGTACCGCCGCAGCAGCGTGTGGGTATTTGGTAACGCGATGGAGAATATTGATGTGCGGGACTAATTTTGACCCATTTATAAAGGCGTATTAGTCATACTTTTACTGAATAGTATGTGCGTACATCATATATATACTATTAAAATTACAAAATAAATTCTCAAAATTATCCTTCTTGTATTGCGCACAATATGCGAAATAACATGAGGGATAATTTTTTTATCACTTGGGAAATTTCCTGTATTTTGGGCATAAAACTCTTACGTATGCTATAAAAAATAACGTATAAATACAATCTTTATATAGAAGATATGCTGAGTAAAATACAGTAGTATTGAGAATAAAGGCAAAACATAGTGCAGATGGTTTGGGACTTTAAAACGGATGAAATAGGTGGACTAATCCGGCTTAATGTATATCTTGGCAATGGTTGCCGCTTGCATTATTAAAAGGGATACGGTACAATTTTAACAGAAGGCAGTATTCGATAGTAACTATCGGATACCGTTGGATAGTATCCCACTGGGACATAAAACGTACCAGTAGGAACGATACTGTTGTAGATAAGGTAGAAAGGGGTACAAGAATGGAAAAGTATATAGCAGTCATTGCCCATGATGCTAAAAAAGCAGATATGGTAGAATTAGCGTTTCAATATAAAAATGTATTGAAAAAATTTCCGCTTGTTGGCACGGGAGAAACGGGCAAGCGAATTGAAACCGCTACCGGCCTTACCGTAAAAAAAATGCAGCCGGGGCCATTGGGCGGCGACCAACAGATTGGCAGTATGATTGCATCTGATGAAGTTATTGCTGTTATTTTTCTGCGCGACCCGATGACGGCACAGCCGCATGAACCAGATGTGTCTGCGTTATTGCGCCTTTGTGACGTGCATTGCATTCCCTTGGCAACCAATATTACCAGCGCACGGATTTTGTTAACTGCCTTAGATAAGGATATTGCATTATTTACTAAAAAATAAATTTACATTAAAAAATCACATTAAAAAGGAGAATTTTCTCATGTTGAAAAAAACGAAAATCGTTTGTACTCTTGGCCCTAGCTCCAATACGCAGGAAACTATTGAAAAAATGATCAAAGCAGGCATGAATGTAGCCCGCTTCAACTTTTCCCATGGTTCTCATGAAGAACATAAACAACGCATTGACATGGTTCGTGCCGCATCCAAAAAATTAGGCGTGCCGGTTGCATTGCTTTTGGATACGAAAGGCCCAGAAATTCGGTTGGGAAAATTTAAAAACGGTTCTATCCAGATGGAAGCTGGCAAAGAATTTACGCTGACAGCTCGCGATGTTGAAGGCGATGAAACTATTTCTTCTATGAACTATAAAGAATTGCCGCAGGATGTCAAAGCTGGCGACCATATTTTATTGTCCGATGGCTTAGTCAACTTGGAAGTATTGAGCGTGGAAGGCGAAGACATTCACACGAAAATTTTGAACAGCGGCAAAATGAGCGACCGCAAACGTGTAGCTGTTCCGGGTATTGCTATCAACTTACCGGCTGTTTCTGAAACAGATGCTGCAGATATCGAATTTGGCATTCGCATGAATATGGACTGGATTGCTGCTTCCTTTATTCAGCGCGGCAAAGATGTCGTTACAATTCGCAAAATATTGGAAAAACATGACAGCCATATGAAGATTATTTCCAAGATTGAATGCCAGGCAGCTGTCAACAACATTGATGAAATCATCAAAATGAGTGATGGTATTATGGTTGCCCGCGGTGACTTGGGTGTCGAAGTACCGGCAGAAGAAGTGCCGACGTTACAGAAAATGTTGATTCATAAATGCCAGGCAGCCGGCAAACCGGTTATTACGGCAACACAGATGCTCGAATCTATGTGCAACAATCCGCGTCCGACCCGCGCAGAAACAAGTGACGTTGCTAATGCAATTTTGGATGGCACCGATGCTATCATGCTGAGTGGTGAAACAGCCGGCGGTTTATATCCTGTAGAAGCCGTTTCTACGATGGCTCGCGTTGCTACCTTTACAGAAAGCAAGTTTACACCGGATGCACATCAGAATGAAAACGCTGAATCTTCTACGACAACCGAATCCATTGGCAAAGCTGTCGTAAAAATTGCAGAAGATTTACATGCAGCTGCTATTATCGCTTCAACTGAACGAGGCGGTACAGCACAGATGATTTCTAAATTCCGTCCGGAATGCCCAGTAGTAGCCGTATCTCCGCACGAAAATATCGTTCGTCGTCTCCAGCTCAACTGGGGTGTACAGGCTGTTATCGGCAAAGAAGCCAGCGATACAGACGAAGTAGTAGACAACGCTATTTTTGCAGCATTGGACAATGACCTCATTAAAGCCGGCGACCTCGTCGTTTTGACAGCTGGCGTACCGGTTGCTAAAGCAGGTTCAACCAACATGATTCGTGTACAAGTTGTTGGTGATGTACTTCTCCGCGGTACAGGCATTGGACGCAACTCCGCAATTGGCCCTGTCTGCGTAGCAGAAAACAAAGAAGCGTTAGAAAAGAATTTCAAAGATGGCTGCATTTTGGTTGTCCGCAACGCACAGCCGGAATGGGTAGACTACATGAAACGTGCCAGTGCTATCGTTTCTGAAGAAGCAGGTCTTACCAGCGAATCCGCTATCGTTGCCATTACTCTTGGTATTCCGACTATCGTAGGCGCTGCCCATGCAGCTGATACCTTGGAAAACGGCGAAACCGTAACCGTAGACGCAAGCCGCGGCACGATTTTCCGCGGTGCAGCTAACGCTCGCTAAATTTATACCAATATCTCATTGGGATATACAAATTCCAATAAAATCCCCGTTAGACAGACGCAGTGTTTGTCTAACGGGGATTTTTGTTTTTTGCTAAAGTGAAAAAAGGCTCTTTGATTAAAACAATAATTTGTAATATTTGTTACAGTTTTGATACAAAAGGAAGATATATGTTGACTTTTTATCATATATTTTGGCATAATAAATATATAGTTAATTGCGACAGTATTTCGAATGCGGTGAGGTAAAAAAGGGGGAAGCGTATTATGGAAACACGTTTTGCATACCGTAAAGGTGAAACAATCATTCATGATTCGAAATTTTATACATGGGGGGGGGTATAAATATACAAATATAGAGAGTAACAATACAATATCATTGTGCATACGGCAGCAGGTCCTATAAGTTAGGATTTTGCTGTCTTTTTTAGTTGTGTAAAAAAAAGAATATAAAGTATATCGTATTCATTTAAAGTAACTTGTATTTATAACGAAAATACGAAAAAATGAAAAATTGCCAACACGAAAGCGTTGGCATCTTGGCTCTAGTAAAACAGAATGGAGAAGTGACATATGAAAACAATATTGAGAGTTGTAAGTGTATCCGGCATGGTCGTTATGATAGCAGGAGGGATAGCGTCAGCTAGTTGGCTTGGCGATTTGGCAAATTCTTTTCTAGATAACAGCATGAGTGCTGCAACTTCTATTTCTGCAGAAGATATGCAAAACTTGACGGGTAATGAAACGGATATTATCAAAACAATGGCTGCTGGCATGATGTTTGCCGCAAAAGCAGATGAAGAACTGCGAGTAGCCGTAGGCCAGAGTGCCAATGATGATATTGAAGCGATTAATTTACTGAAATCGGATAAAAGTAAAAGCAGTTTGAAACAAGCAGTAAGGCTGCTGAAACAGAGTAAACCGCTGGAGAGCCAAGATTATGATTCCTTTGCCAATGGTACGGAAGAACAAAAGAAAACGTTGAAAGGCGCAATGGAACGGGCCAGCCAGTACCGACATGTCAGCGATATTTGTTTAGCGGCTGCAGCGGTACAGGGAGTCAGTGTCATTAAAGACGCAAGAGCCTTATTGATGTCGAGAGATGTGTCAAGAATTAGTGAGTTGAATCATATTATTTCTACAGGAAAAATGGCTAACAGTCTGTTGAAACAAACGCGAAAAGGCTTTGCGGCGTACGACAAGAAAGCCAATAAAGCAAAGCAGATTTTAAATCCGGAAGAAGCTACTTCGGACAGTGAAAAAGTAAAAGAAATGGCAAAACAGGCAAAAGACGGCGGTTTTCCTTTTTAAATACGAAGACTCGGTTGCATTATCGCCAATGTAACCGAGGTTCCCGCGCAGATAACCTATCAATATATTGGCAAAAATACGTTGGATAGGCAGTTCAGCAAAAGGAGTGGATCAGGATGAGGAAAACAATTGGTACAGTATTGGTATTGGCAGGACTGATATTTTCATCAGTTACGGCATTGGCTGAAAACGTAGATTGGCAAAATAAACAGTATGATTTTAAGAAAATTCACAAAGTGTATATTGAACCAGAAGTCACCATCAACAAAGAAGCTCAGCCAGATTTTGTGGATTTTGCTTCGATTATATTAGAAAACAGCAAAAATTTGAAAAAGTATCAAATTGTGCAAAATAAAGAAGAGGCAGATGCTATCATCAAAGTGACGGTTCTTACATGGGGAATTATAGAACGAACAATTCCTCGATTTGATTATATTACATACGATACAGTGGTTCATTATGAAGATAAAAAAACGGGTAAAAAACAATATACAATAATGCCGCGAAAAGTAACGGCAGATACATCTGTAGAGCGAAAATTTTATTTTTCTTCTGCCTATGAAGTAACGGATAAAAACGGTGTGTTGCTCTATGAACATGCAGAAGAACGTTCAAGTGATCGGAAAGAGGGAAAGGACATGTTTTTTCGGGCAACACAGAGTTTCTTTAAACGCTTCAACCGGACGGCTAAGTAAAGGGGGATAGGCGATGAAACGAATTTTTATCAGTATGATAGCTATGTGCATGCTGATGAACATGACTGTATTTGCTGGAAGTTCAGAATGGCAGGATACATCGTATGATTTTAGCACGATTAAAACAGTTTATGTAGATACAGCGATTCAGTATGATGCTAATACGGCTGTTTCGGAATTAGACCATTTAAAAAATCTAAAAGCTATTGATGATCATGCCAAGCAGCTGAAACACGTTAAACGAGTAAACTCACCGGCAATGGCTGATGCAGTGATTAAGTTACATGTGTATAGATGGGGAGAGGAATATCTGTGGCTGGAACCTAGAGATTATACTAAAACAGAGAAAATTCAATATGTTGATGAAATTAATAATAAAAGAAGCAAAAAAGAAATCGTATTTAATATGCATGATGATGGACGTTATGGAAAGATAGAATATTTTAGTGCGGAATTTACGGTAACCAATACAGCGGGAAAAGTTATTTATCGTAAGCAAGAGTATAGAAGTACTGCTGATGATTCGTTTTCTATATTTAGCAAAGCAATTCGGGATTTTTACAAGAGTTTCAATAAAATCAATGAGGTGAAACGATGAAAGTCATACGATATGGTGTTGTGATTTCAGCAGCTGTCGTTATGACGATATATTCTATTACTGCGTCAGCCCTTTTTATGAAGTCCGATCCGGTACCCTTGGCAGAACCGCCGGCACCGCATGCAGAGCGAAACGTCCCACCACCACCTCCGCCACCGCTGCCGGAATATACAGAACCGGTACCTGTGACAACGCCGGACCTGAATTTTGTGACGGAAAAGCAGGGAAGGCTGTTATTAGCTGCTGGAGCTGCGACCTATTTAGCAGTCAAAGCGGATTTGGTCATTCGGGATGCCTTGGAAATGAATACCGATGATGATATGGCTGCGATCAGTCTGTTGCAGCAAACGCGAAGCAAAAAGAATATGGAAAAAGCAGTCAAGCTGCTGAATCATTCAAAGATTGAAGAAAAGAATTTTGACATTATCATTCACGGTACGGAGGCACAGCGGGCTAAACTCAAGCATGCCATGGAAGAAGCCAGCCGATATCGGGCAGCCAGCAATATTTTATTGGGCATTTCCGTGCCGCTGGCCGTACAGGTTATACAGGAAACGGTAGACGCCGCAAAAAACGAGGATGTGATTACAGCTATTGTGAAAGGCAGAGGATTTATTTCTACAGCTAAAACCGTAAAATGGATGATTGGTAAAATCAAAGAGCATTATGCTGATTATAATTTGAAAGCCAATACGGCCAAACAAATGCTGAATCCAGTGGAAGCAACGACAAAAGATAAAGATATACAGACGATGGCCGATATGGCACAGGATGGTGGGTTGAACAGTTGAGGAAAACGTGGATACAACAAATACGAATTTTGGCAGTTGTTGTGACTGTTGCTGTAACCAGCAGCATTTTGACAGAAGCGAAAGAACCACCGCAGGTATTATGGCCGCACAGTACAGTAAACGCAGCGACGAGCGGTGCTGATTCGCTGGTTGATAGTACAGTATTGCAGTCTGTCAGTGAAAATCTGGATCGGCAGCTGCATGTATTGGAGAAACAAGGAAAAGTACCATTTACCATTAAAGAAACAGAGGACAGCTTTACAGAAGATGTCACGGAAAACGGTCTGGTTACGATATTACCGATTATACAAAATGACGAATGTTTTCTTTCGCATTATACGATTCATGGGAGAACCTTTTATAAAGCTGTCGTTATGACGCAGATTGATGTGAATTTTTGCTATTATCCCGGCTCCGGCAACAGCCTGCGTATTTTGCATACGATTCCCTTGACGGGATATGCTGTTATCGGTACCAATGGAGAATATACATCTCCTATTTCCAAACAAGAATTGCAGAAGCAATTTATAGCCAATGTCAAGCAGTTGATTCAGCAGGATTTGCAGTTTAAAAATAAGCGTTTTTTAAAAGACTTGGATTTTAGGATGGTGACGCCCGATACGTATCAAGTGACTCGGGTAGATGTATCTTCTGAAGCGGCCCGGCAATTTTATGGGGAACACATGGAAGAAGCACAGGCCTTGATTGCTTCCGCGTTTACCAGCCAATATGCTGCGGTGCATGATGACATTACGATGCTGCCGTCTGTTGTTGGCGGCAAATGGCAGGAAGATGCGGCAAAGAAAACATACCAGCTGAGCCTGGGGGATTCAGGAAAATACTTAGTTATGGAAAAGGCAAATCATGAAATTACTTTGGATTTATCGCGTGTTGCAGCCTTTGATATTCCCATAAAACGAGAAACAGGCGTTTACAAGAAAAAAGGCTATGTTGCAGATATATATAATAAGACAGAAAGAAAAAAGGGGACAGCCGTTGTACAGCGATTGATGCTGGGAGAAAGCAACCGTAATGAAGTGCGATATGATTTGAACGGCATATTAGCAGAAGTACTGACATTAGCCGCAAAAAACGCGGCTGCTAACTAAAAGGATGTGAAACAATGAAGAAACCAATCGGACCGATTCTAGCCGCGGTGCTTTGCTTGGGAGCTTTTCCTTACAGTGCCAATGCGGAACTGGTGACCGGACAGGCTTATATTGAAAACGGCAATATTCAAAAAGCCAAGTTGGATGCCAAGCGGGACGCTATGCGGATTTTTGTGGAAAAAGAAGTAGGCGTACATATTAAGACCTCCAGTGAAGTAGTCAACAGCCTTTTGGTACGTGACTCGATTATTGCCAAAGATAATGGCTATGTCCTAGTCAAAAAAGTCGTCGATGAAAAAGAAGAAGGAGCTTTGTACACGGTAGTACTGGATTTGGAAGCGGATAAAAAGCAAATACAGACCCAAGAAGCTGATGTGCATGACCGCTTGATGAATATAGATGAAACCAGCAGCCGTTATGGTATAAATGTGGCGATTATCGATGAAAACGCATCCCAAACCGCTTTTTGGAATGATTATTTTACAGGTATGCTGAAAATGACAGGCTTTCGTTCACAAGTAAATGATGATATTGTCGCTTATTTAGGACAAAACATCAATCGACAGGATGATTTGACGCTGAATGCCGAAATCCGGCGCATGGGACGGATGGGAGACCGCATGGATGCGAATGCTATTATCCGCGGACGAATTCGCTTGGCACGGCCAGTGGAAAAAATCAAATCCCGTGCGTATCGTGCTGTAGCGCAAGTCAACTGCGAACTTATTGGCTATGATACCAATACCGTAGACGTTGCTGCTGGGTATTATACCCGAGTTGCGGATACGCAAAAAAAAGCGGAACAGCTCGCCAAAGAGGCGGCTCTGCAGGCTGCGGCTAAAAAATTGGGAAATGAAGCATTGAAAACGGTACAGCAGGAATTTCGAGATGGGATTAAGATGACCTTTGTCTTTCAACCCATTACGGATAAGATGGCCCAGCGTAAAAAAATTTTGGACGGCTTGACTAATGCTAACTGTGAGATTATCCGCAGCAGTTTCGTAAGAGGTACCTTGCAGGTCTATGTATCGTCTGCAGAATACAATTCACTGGAAGAACTTAAAGAAGCAGTAATGCGCCAACTTACGCCGTCATTTCCACAGCTGACAGAAGCGGATGATAGCGGGCAGTATGGCAGTACTAAGCTGATATTTAACATATAAATAGGGATAGACTATGAAACGAACAGGAATATTATATTTGATTTTAGTGCTTGTTTTGTTGTGCAGTATGCCGTGCGTGGCGCAGGCAGATGCAGAAACAGCGTCCGTGCATTACATCATGGCTGCCGGGCAGTCGGCAGTTGGCGAATCCCAAGCTGCGGTGCAGGCAGAAAAGAAAGCTGTTACCCAAGCACTGGCACGAATGATTACGCCGGATATGGATAGAGAAAGCATCTTTTCGCAGGTGATAGCCCAGTATGCTGATTACGTAGCTGGAAAGTGCAGTATTGTCAAAGTACAGCGGCAAAAAGGCAATACGATTGTCTTTTGCCAAGTGCCAGTAGATTTTACACGCTTGCAGCAGGATTTGCAGCACCGTATCCGTAGTCAACAGGAAGATAAATCTCATCGGTATGATGAAACCTCATTTTTTGTGCGGGTTACGGGCTTGACGCAGCCCCAGGCAAAGCAGGAAGAACAAGCACAGGTACTGCGGTGCTATACTGACGCATTTCAGCAGTACGGATTTTATAAAAGCGCAGCTGATGAATTGTTGGTTAATTATATGATGCATTACGATTCATTGCCCTATAAAGCCTATGCGGCAGCGATGGCAGAACATGTCAAAATGGATGTGTCCATCAGCCTGGCTGTTATAGGAGAAATTCATCTGGAACCATCGGTAACAGATACGGAAGGAACGACGAGTACTTGTACAAGTCAGATCATGGTTGTTTATGCGGACCAGGACGGTCAGTTGCAGCCGATTGGCTGCTTTACTGATGCGTATACGCTTCGCCGAACAAATAAAGAAGAGGCAGAACATTTAGTGTTGCAAAAAGCAGCGTATAATTCTGCCAAGTATTTATCTCATGTCACACTTAATTTTTGGCAAACAAAAAAGTAAAAGGAGCGATGCAACATGAAACACAATGTAAAGAAAATGATGGCAGTCTTAGCAGCTGCCGCAGCTTTGGGCGTGATGCCCGCCGTCTTGCCGACAGTTGTTCCGGTAGCCGGTGTTAGTGTACAGGCAGCGTCGGTCGTAGACCAAAGCCAGTATGTCAAAGCCGATGGATATGGTTCGATGCCGACAGGCGTGCCGATTGGTCGGGCTAAATTGATGGCAAGACGTGCGGCAATTATAGATGCACAACGGATATTAGTAGAAACCATTAAAGGAACGGCTGTCAACGCTGATTCGACAATGGAAAATTATATTTTAAAAAGCGACATAGTACATACTAAAGTAAATGGTATGGTGCAGGGAGCCCAAGTCATATCGGAAGAAATTACCAGTGATGGAAATTATCATGTTGTTATGACCGTGCCGATGTACGGTGTAGGCAGTATGGCAGATGCGGCCTTTTCCGGCATGAATCTTTCTGCGCCGCAGCCAATTCCGGCTCCAAGTACGTCGTATACACTTTCCAGTCATCCGAGTACGACAACTACTACGACTACAACAACCACAACGACCACGGTGCCGACAACGGCTGTATCCGGCGGCAACTGGGAACCGCCTCATCCGGCTGCTCCAATCAACGGCGGTTATACAGGACTCATTATTGATGTCCGAGGCAGCAATATGATTCGGGCATTTGCACCGAATATATTTGATTCTACAGGACGAGCTATTTACAGTGTTCATAATGTAGATCAGGATTATGCTATCAAATACGGCATTGTAGGATATGCTGATGGGCAGGAAGCATGGAATGCTGCATTAAATGGCATGGCACGGGCAGGTTCGCATCCGTTAGTTATCAAAGCAACGCCTAAAAAACGGTGTGTTTACAACTGCGACGTGGTTTTGTCTCAGCAAGATGTTGAATATATCTTGGCAGAAAACCAGAAAACCCATTTCTTAGAAAGCTGTGCTGTTACCTTTTTGATTTAAGATAAAAGGGGGAAGTTACTATGTGGAAAAAACTGCTGATACTTAGCATATTAGGAACTGTCTGCCTGACACCCTTGCAATATAGTGAAGCAAACAATTGGGATTCCTGGCTAAAAGGGATTCAAAAGATGGAAAAAGCACAGCGAACCCCTGCTGTTCATTATGAAACTATCTATCCAAACGACCAGTATCATGATGGTCAACTGACATATATCGGACAGCAAAAAGATGACAAAGTTGAATTTTATCGCTATACACTCATTGTAGACCATCCAATGCAGATTAAACTGCATTTCATTTCTCATGTGCAAGGACAGGTATATTTTAAAATGATAGATGCTGATGAAGATCGGATAGAACCATTTACCAATAGTTTGTGGTATTATAAAGACCCGTTTAACAAGGCCATTACCCTGCCGGCAGGTACATATTATTTTAGCGTATATAAACCAAGATACACTGGCGATACAAAAAATACCAATACGGGGTATTTTAGATTTAAATTTACAGAAATAGTTGAATAAAACGTAAAAAGATGTCCATAGTACATATCATTAGAACAGTCGTATTCGTATAACAATCAAATAGGACGCAACGATATGTACTATGGATTTTTTGCAATAAAAAGAATGACAAAAGCCAAAGGAGGGAAACAGAATGAAAAAATTTTTAATGGCCGTATTTTCGGTATGTGCAGTAATGGTTATGATGTGGGGCAATGTAAAAGCTAATGATGAAAAAGCACTGGCAGATTTATATGCCAATCCGTCAGAATATATTTGTTATGGTGTATATGGAATGGGAACGTCAGAATTTTTAGATAAACGAACCATTAATGTTCATGAATATAATCCACCATATTACATTATAGCGTTTAAATCAGTTAGATATGCACATCCTTGTAAAAATAAAGAATATGTGACGAAAGTGTATACACGAAGATATTATTATAATTATGAAACTCGGCAAATGTATTATGAAACATATGATAAAAATGGCAATCAACAATGGATATATGTTAATGAAAAAGATCGAACATGGAAGGGTGAAGGAGACCGACATGATGGAGATATCAGCGGCGGTGAATTGGCATTTTATTTAGCATATCATATGCATTATTTTGGGCATCCTGTTGGAAGGGAATATAAGAGATATATTGATGAAGGCCGTTCATATTTGGGATTAGACAAATTATACAATAACGGAGATACAACAATATAGCATTACTATAATCATCGGACGAATAAAGTAGAAGGATGGAAATATATCCATCAAAGTGGAAGAAAGAACACATTTGTTCGTGTTTTATAAAGATAAGCCATTTTAAATAGCTATGCAAGAAATGGGAAGAAAGGAAAATGGATGAAAAAACGAATATTGGGATTGATTATTGGAACCTGTATGGTGGCAGGCAGTAGCTGTTTTGCTATGCAGTTTTCACCAGTCGAAAAAATAGGAGAAGCAGGCATATCTCAGGCTGGACGCAGTGGTGGTGGGATGGTACTTATTAATGCTACATATAATACGGGAGATTATTATACACTGCGTCATGCTGATAATACCCAAAGCTATGGAAAAGGTGTTGCTGCATTTGGTGATGGCGATGATGCCTTGTATATGCATTACAACATGTACGACCATATACCTACTGTCATGGGTGGAAAAAATATACATAATACGATTCAGTGGCGTTTTTTGATTGGATATATTAGTCGCATCCGAACTGATGAAGGCATTACGTTGTATGCAATACAAAATACATATGGACCGGAATTTGATTATTTAATTCTTGGCAGAAGAGCTGATGGGATTTGGGTTAAATACTTAGATACACGAGAAATTACGGATCGGTATTGGAGTTGGAATGGACAAGGGGCTCCGCCAACAGCTTATCGAAATTTACGAACTGAAGAAGATACATTGATTATGGAATATAGACATTGGTCCGATCAAGAAAACGGAAAATTTCGGTTTCGCTGGGATGAAAATGCCCAATGGTTTGGTATTGAGCAAATTGTGTATTAAAGGATGATGAAAAAAGAAAGGAATACTTTATGAGATGGAAAAGGTTAATTTTCAGCTGTTTTATATTAGGGGTATTGAGCATGGGTTCTACAATATTTGCTGAAGAATCCCAATCTTATGCTAATGCGGCAGTTGCTCCAAGGTCTGCTTTAGATCATGATCACTATGGAAATTCTTTTTCAGCTCAAGAAAAAGAATCATTGGATATGTTTGCTAAATCTATAGCAGATTATATTAAAGCAAATTCGAAGTACAGAAGTGATTTGGATAAAATAAGCGCAGCAACAGCTGGTATTGCGCAATGGATAGCGATCTCAAGAGAAGGAAAATTTGATAAGCAGACGAATTTAGAAAGAGCAAGTAGCGAAAGTGCTATGGCAGCAGCTGTATTAAGCCGTGTTTTGGAGTTCTTAGGATATGAGAATTTTGAATATGGAATTAATATTGGAGCTAAACATGAATATATTATTGTTATCATGGACGGACAGGAAGGGTATGCAGGTGCTTCTGTATTGCCTAACGGAGTAGCTGCATATGGAAAGTCTCCCTATGAAGGTAACGCACCAGTAGAAGTTCCGCCAGGAACAGATTGGAAACGTTTACTAGTAAATCAGAAAGCAAAGCAAGATGAAACGCAGCAGCATACGGAGCCGACAACTAATGATTGTGCAGATGAGTCTGCGCAAATGTTGTCATTAATTAATAGGGAACGGGCTAAGCATGGCGCGGCACCGCTGCAGCTTTCAACGGATTTGTCAAAGATTGCAACATACCGCGCGTGGGAATTGGAAACCTCTTTTAGTCATACACGGCCAAACGGCGGCGCATATACGGATTTTTTAGGCAATAAAAATATTTGGTCTGGAGAAAATATTGCAACAGGACAAGTAGATGTGCCAAGCGTATTTCAGTCGTGGATGAGCTCCCCTGGACATCGGGATAATATGCTGAATCCGCACTATCGGAAAATGGGAGTTGGTCATTGGCAAGATGAAAATACAAAATATAAAAACTTTTGGGTACAAATATTTACGAGTTAGTATAGGTATGGGATAAGGAGTGACTTTATATGATCAAAAAATTATTAGTGGGCATAGGTATTATGAGTATGGGCATGCTGCCATGCTTGTCGTTTGCACAGAGCGTACAGGAATTCACGCAAGAATTATTGGGCTTGCAATTAGGAGATTCGTATGAACATATTAGTCAGACGCATAGACTGGTAGCTGATAAAACACAGCCCCAAGAATCTCCTAGTCAAATGTATAGCATGATGTTAGAAGTTCCGGAAATAGATGGAGCACCTCTATATAAAATGGCTACCTTGATCTTTTATAAAAATCAGCTGGCAAGTATCAGTGTAAGTTATATGAATAGAGAAGATGTTATTGTTCAATTACGTTCTAATTTGATAAAACATTTAGGAAAACCTACGAATATAGATACTGTAGATATGTCTGTATCTAGCAATGAAAAAGATATACTTACGTCCTATGTTTGGACAAATGGTGATATGCGGGCGGTGTTTGATACTACTTCTTTAAGTGAAGTTCAAAATAATCTGATTTTATTTTCATATATACCGTTAGAAGAAAAAAATATGGAAGAACAAGACATGGAATATGCGCATTTGTTAAAAGAAAATACAGGTTCTAAAGCGGCGTTTGAAGAAATGATACGAAAGAATAGTTCGTATAAAGAAGAAATAAAGAAAAAGATGGAAAAAAATCCTGAATATGCGGCAGCATTACGAGATAGTGGTGTAGACATGAGCATTTTTGATTAAAGGAAGTGACGTGATATGCAAAAGATATTCTTATTATTCTGTCTATTATGTATATCATTGACAACTGTTATGGCACAAGACACGACAAACCAGACTCGTCTTATACGCCCAGACAGCAAGAACGTAGCTGTTATTTTGGATTTTCCGGTAGAATTTATTAATAATCCGAAAATGAATACAATGGTCATGAATAAAGTACGGACTGTGTTTACCAAGCCGGATTACTATATTATACCTATGGAAAAGTCACAGATTGCCAAAAACAATTACTGCGACGAACATGGAATACCTAAGTTTGTGAATCAATACGACATGAACCCAACACTTACATCGTATGATTTGAAAACCTTGGGAAAGACCTTACAAGCCGACTATATATACTATATATCGTTTACAGCCAGTGGTGTCCAGCAGGCATCGGGAATGTTCAACTCATCGTCGGCAACTGTTGGCAATTGCGGTGTCAAAGTACTGGATATGCATACCGGAAAGTATGTATATCAAAAGACAATTACAGCAGAAGGGAAGAGCACGTCTTGGCTTTCCAATGAATATGCACCGAAAAAAGCCTATTACCATGCGATTGAAAATTGTTTGAAGAAAATAGTCATAGACCCGAAGAACTTTGGCAACACATAGGAGGAAATTGTGATGGCAAAACGAATAGGCATTCTGTGCATCGTACTAGGAATGTGGCTCGTGACATGCACGGCATTTGCTTGGAAGCCCAAAATGATTGATGCAGGTGAAGCGACTGTACAAGTTGGCGATGTATGGCAGTTGAATACGCCGGCTGATTTTGATGCTTCTAATTATGATATGGTAGAACGACAGGGAGTCAATGGTATTTTATTTACCAAGACAGGAGACGTAACGGTTGCTGCTGTGTATTGGGATTCCACTTCGCCAATTGACCAAATTGCTTACAGTAAGGTAAAGCGGTTTCATGTCGTACCATCGCCTAAAAAGGGGAGTTCTGTTCAGCTTTCAAAGCCGCAAAATACATATGCTCAGGATTTTTTAGAAAAAGTCAATGCATATCGGTCTGTAAAAGGGTTAACACCGGTACGGCTGGATGATGCGCTGTGTCGTATAGCAGAAGAGCGGGCAAAACAAGCAGGCATTGGCAATGACAGTTGGCTGGTTTTGCAAAAAAAGTCTGTTGTAGAGCGTGCAAAAAGAAAGTATGCTGTACTGGAAGAACGTACATATAGCGGCAGTAGTTTAGGTATGAAGTATCCATGTGTGCCATTGAATTTTATAGATCCAGATATATTTCGGGGTAATGATGAGATAATGCAGAGAGAAATGAAGTGTGTATTAAATCCTGCTATTCAACAAATCGGATTCGGATTTACCTATCCAGTTGATAGTTCAACGGCACAATGGGTAGTTTTGTATGCCTGCAAATAAAAAGATTTGTACAAACAAAACCGATATTACAAATGAGATCATCTAAACGAAACAAGCCGAAACGACAGCAAGAAAAGCTGTATCGTTCGGCTTGTTTCGTTTATATAAAGAGAGAAGGTTATCCTAAAATTTTTTTCAAATCTTCATCCGGCGTGCTGACCGGGCTGATATGATAGTGTTCTGCCAAATAGTTGAGGATGTTGGGAGACAGGAAGGCAGGCAGTGTGGGACCTAGGTAGATGTTTTGGATGCCCAAATACAACAACGTCAAGAGGATGCAGACGGCTTTTTGTTCGTACCAGGACAAGACCAGCGTCAGCGGCAGGTCGTTGACGCCGCATTGGAATGCGTCTGCCAGTGCCAAGGCGACTTTCAAGGCGCTGTAGGCGTCGTTGCACTGTCCCATATCCATGAGGCGGGGCAGGCCGCCAATAGTGCCTAAGTCGAGATCGTTGAAACGATATTTGCCACAGGCTAAAGTCAAAATTACAGAATCTTTTGGTGTCTTTTTGACAAATTCGGTGTAATAGTTGCGGCCCGGCCGTGCGCCGTCACAGCCGCCGACTAGGAAGAAATGCTTGATAGCACCGGCTTTTACGGCATCAATTACTGTATCAGCAACGGAAAGGACGGCTCCATGACCAAACCCAGTCATGACAGTACTGCCGCCGTTGATGCCGGTCATGGGACGGTCTTCTGGATAACCGCCTAATTCCAAGGCTTTTTGGATGACAGGCGTAAAGTCTTTATCGCTGCCAATATGCTGAATTTCCGGATAGGAAACGAGTTCTGTCGTAAAAACGCGGTCTGCATAGGATGCACGCGGCGGCATGAGACAGTTGGTCGTAAAGAGAATCGGTGCCGGAAGCGCATCAAATTCTTTTTGCTGGTTTTGCCAAGCCGTGCCAAAATTGCCTTTAAGCTGCGGGTGCTTTTTGAGTAGTGGATAGGCGTGAGCCGGCAGCATTTCGCCGTGTGTATAGATGTTGATGCCTTTGCCGTCTGTCTGCTGCAGCAGCAATTCCAAATCTTTTAAATCATGGCCTGTAATAACGATAAACGGGCCTTTTTCAATCGTCAAAGGAACCGTCGTAGGCGTTGGCGTGCCGTAGGCTGCCGTGTTGGCGTCATCGAGCATGGCCATACAGGTCAGGTTTACGTTCCCAGTTTCTAATACGAGAGGAAGCAAGGTGTCTATGTCTGAATCTTCGCCAAGTGCTGCTAATCCTTTGATGAAAAAGGCGTTGACTGTATCGTCTGTTTTTCCCAGCATTAGCGCATGATACGCATAGGCGGCCATGCCCCGCATACCGAAAAGGATCAGTGATTTCAAAGAGCGAATGTCTTCATTGGCGTTCCAAATTTGTTGCATGTCATAATCACTATCTATGCTGCTGAGGCGTGTTGTTTCGGCATGGACAGTATCTATCATTGCCTGGATAGTATTGACATCAAAGTTGACATTGGTTACAGTGGTAAACAACCCTTCAATGAAAAGTCGGTATGTTTGGGCTGTCGGCGCGGTATGCTGACAGGCACGGGCCAGTTCGATTAAAGCCCCTGTTAATGTATCTTGTAATTTAGCGGCACTTGCAGATTTGCCGCAGACACCGGCACAGCCAGTACAACCTGTACCGAAAGCTGTTTGTTCACATTGAAAACAAAACATATTTTTATCCATTTGTATCCCTCCTAAAATAGGCGTAAAAATTATGATTCACACGGAAAGACGACGGTAAGCAGCATTTTAAAATCGTCTACGGCGTAGACTGCATGCGGTTTGCGTGCAGGCATGACGAGCGTTTGTCCTGCTTTGACGATATGCGCTGTGCCGTCAACCGTCAGCCGGCCTGTACCGGATAAGACAGTGACCATAGCGTCGCCTTCCGATTGATGCGTGCTGATTTCTTCCCCTTTGGCAAAGGCAAAGAGGGTAATGCTGACAAATTGATTTTGTGCCAGCGTGCGGCTGACAATCTGCCCTGGTACAACAACTACTTGGTCGGCTAGGGAAATTTCTTTTTCGTGTGCTATATTTTTGATATATACAGACATGAAAACTGCCTCCTTGTATATGTGTAATAGTTCTTACAAGTACAGTATACAAGAAGGCAGTATAAATAGCTGTTGGATTTGCAACCAATCAGTGTGAATTTTTTAAATTGTCAAACATAGTTTTCATCATTTGCAGCATGTCCTGCCGTGTTTTTTCTGAAATACCGGCTAACGATTGTTGCCGCTGACGGGCGACACTGGCGGCTAATTGCGGAAACAAGGCGCGGCATTTGGGTGTCATGGAGATATGCTTTTCCCGCTTGTCTTTGGCACTTAGGCGAGTGACCAGTCCTTTCTTTTCCATTTTGCCAATCGTTTTGGATACAGCAGCCGCTTCAATTTGCAGGGCAGCCGCTAAATCTGCTTGGGAGATTTCGTCATGATGATGCAGATAGTTGATAATGGTCCATTCCGAGCTGTACACTTCATACGGCGTAATGATTTCGTTGAGGTTTTTCGTAAACAGACGCATTGTGACGTAGATTTGATGGATGAGGTCATCATCTTTTTGCAGCCGATCTAAATCAGGCATGGGGCTGTCCTCCTTTGGGGAGCGCATGCGTAACATGTTGAAACAGGAATACTACAAGAAACAGAATCATGGCAGCGAGAACGACATAATACATATGAATATAACCAATCACGTCGGCAATGCTGCCTAAAACGATAATGCCGGCACTTGTACCGACGTCGAGCATATTGTAATAGGTTGCGCTGGCATTGCTGCGCCGTGACGGTGCTACTGAATTAAAGAGCCAAGTCATCAGCGACGGCATTATCAGTCCGGCACCTAAGCCATAAAAGACGGCAGCAGTCATCAAAACAGTAAATGTCGTGGCTTGAATAATCAGGAAAACGCCGAGTGTATAGCAGAGAATACCGGGAAGCAGTACCCAAAACGGGCCTTTGATATCATAAATCCGACCGCCGAACGCACGGGTGATAAAGACGAATACGGTGCCGATGACGAAAAACAGTCCCGGATTTGCAATATGCGCTTCTTGTGCCATCAAGGCGATGAACGTATTGACGCTGCCGTATGCCAGTCCAAACAGCATAGTGAAAAAGGCAGGATAGCCTGTGCCGGCTTCAAAAAAATGACTCATAAAAGGAATCTTTTCTTTGGGAGCTTGTTGTTGTGCTTTTTGCAGGCGTTTGGCCTTTGCTGGCATATGGCAGAGCAGTACACTGACGATGGCAACGATAGAGGCGAGCGTAGAAAAGGTAAAAAGACAGTCTGAATTGAAGGTCGTCAGTAAAAATACACCGAATGCCGGCGCAATTCCCATGGAAATGGTATTGCCTAAACCAAAATATCCGACGCCTTCACCGCGACGGGATGCGGGAATGACATCGACAGCAATGGCGGCGGCAAACGTCGTTCCTAAGCCAAAGCCCAGTCCTTGCACAATACGGGCAGCCAGCAGCATCCCAGTAGAGGTAAAGAACATATACGAAATGGTTGCCAGTGCAGAAAGAAAAATCCCTAAATATAAGCAGCGTTTTTTACCAAAACGATGCACAAAATCATCCGTGAAGAAACGGATACCAATAGCAGATATCCCAAAAATGCCGGAGATGAGGCCGACAATCGCACCAGAAGAGCCTAAGGAAGCAATATACATTGGCAGCGTAGGCAGCAAACTGTGAAAACTGGCAAACAGCAAACCGTTAGCAATAATAATGGCAGCGAACGGTTTAGTCCATAAAATAGCAGAACGCATAAATACACCCCTTTAAATAAAAATAGATAACTAGTTAATGAATGACATAAAAAGAATACTTTTGGATAATTAACTAGTTAATTATCCAAAAGACTCATACATTTTACGACTCTTTGCGTTATTTGTCAAATCGATACCTATATATGAAAATCTAGGGATGATGTGGAGAGATTCCTTGCATGTCCGGCGAATCTACGGTAAGATAAAATTAAACTATATAATAGGGAGGAATTATTCATGGCAGATAATACATTATATGCAATTTTTCAAACCAATCGCGGAGATTTTACAGTACAGCTGTTTCCGGACAAAGCGCCTATTACAGTAGCTAATTTCAAAAAATTAGCTGAATCTGGTTTTTATGACGGTACAATTTTTCACCGTATCATTGCTGAATTTATGATTCAAGGCGGCGATCCGACCGGCACAGGCTGCGGCGGTTCTGACGAAACGATTCCTGATGAATTTGACCCGTCTTTGACGTTTGCAGAACCGGGGATTTTGGCGATGGCTAATGCCGGCCCCAATACAGGCAGTTCGCAGTTCTTTGTCACGGTCGTTCCGACGCCATGGCTGCAAAACCATCATTCTATTTTTGGTAAAGTAGTCAAAAATTATGAAAACGTAGAAGCTATCAGCCGCGTGAAAACAAACTTTGCGGATAAACCACTTGATGATGTCGTTTTGAATACAGTCAAAATTGTAACAGAACTGCCACAATAATATGGTATATTATACCTATACGGTACGCTGTGCCGATGGGACGCTTTATACAGGATGGACGATGGATGTAGCCAAGCGGGTAGCTGCGCACAACAGCGGCAGAGGTGCCAAATATACACGATCACGGCGGCCCGTGGTACTGGTATGGTATCATGGATTTGCGACAAAGCATGAAGCCATGCATTGGGAATGGCAGATTAAACAATGGCCGCGGTCTAAAAAAGAAGCATTTTATCACGAGGCAGAAGCTATATTGGCTTCATACCAATCTGAGGAGATGAACGAATCGTGATGCAGTGGAAGAAAAAATTGACAGCCCTGACCTTAAGTGCTGTATTGTTGGCAGCTCCTATTGGTACGGCTATGGCAGCAACAGCTGTGCAGACCTTGCTCTACGGAGCAGCCGTGATGGCTATGGCTAAAAAGCAGCTGACGGCAATGGATGATTCCAATCAAAAACAGATGCTGGCCAATACGCAGAGAAAAACGGGCGTCACGCAGGATCAGGAATATAATGAACGGTTGGAACGCATTGCGCGCAGTCTGATTCGTACAGGCATGATTAAGCGGGATTATGACGTTTATGTCAATCCATCTAAAGAATTAAACGCCTTTGAAACGATTGGCGGGGTTATTTCTGTCAACCAGGGGATGATGGATGTCCTCAACGATGACGAAATTGCGTTTACGCTCTGTCATGAAATGCAGCACGGTGAAAAAAGGCATGCTGTCAACGGTATGCTGAAAAGCATCGGTATTTCTACGCTCGTAGATGTTGCGATGGGCGGTAATGCGGATGTATTGGATATTTTGCTGGGAAGCGTAGCTATCAATTATATTGATAATGAAGTCGTTACGATGGATCAGGAAAAAGAAGCTGACGCGACAGGATTCAATGTCATGAAACAGACGGCATATAATGTTGGTGGTGCGCCTTCTTCTATGCAGTTTGTTTATGAAAAATACGGTGATTTGTACACGGAAGGATTTAATCGGGTTATCAGCCCGAACAATCATCCGCAAATGTCCAGCCGCATTGAAAAATTAGCTGGCCGTGTCACGAAATGGTCCGGCAATCATGTTCAAGTTGGCGGCGATACGGTGTATGTCCATGCTCAGCCAGTCGTACGGCCTGCTGCGGACGGAGCCTATTCGTCACGGCGCCGTGCCTTTTTGGTAGAAGGCAATTTGGCCCGGGTGATGAACCAAATATACGGAGAAGCCCCTAAGGACAATACGGTACAGAATACGCCGTTGACTGCTGGCACAAAAGAATCATCTTCTAAGGCAGAGAAGTCGGTCGTTCATTGGCAGGTTGCCTTGGATGGACAGCAAGTCTTGGTCAACGGTACACGGATTATGACATGCACTGCTGGTGATAACGGAACAGAAATCGTGCAAAATTTGGAAAAAGCATTGCAAGCTAAACCGATAATGCTTTCTAAGCGTGAAATCAGCAAACAAAATGCAGCGTGGAAGCAAAAATATGGCTATAAAAATCCTAAGAAAGAAAAAACAAAAAACGTAAAAGCTGCTTCTGCATAGCAGGGCAGTGGAAAGAAAAGGAGGTGTGACAAAATGCGAAAGTATTTTGTCCACCTTCTTTTTTCATACCCATTTTGTTTTTTTTAGAGAATGGCCGTTGAAAAATGGGCGCAAAGCCCCTTTCCCCATAAAACAGTATTTCTACAGATTATGCGG
>JBNMKW010000020.1:0-41836 GCA_050874545.1 Megasphaera sp.
CACCTCAGCTTAGAAAATTTACAGACGGTGTGTACAAGGAGCTTCTATGGCCGCTATCGTCACCTTGAATCAAGACAGCCCTTCTGTCCAATATTTATGCAAAAAAGATAAACGTCTGGCAAAAGTCATCAGCATGGTTGGCCCGATTACCTATGAACCACACACCGATAATCCCTTCCCTTTTCTGATCCATGAAATCATCGAGCAGATGCTGTCGGTAAAAGCCGGAGCCAAAATTCATGGACGACTTGAAGAATTGTGTGGTGGTCAGATAACCCCGGAAACCATTTCTAAACTTTCCGTTGAAGAAATCAAGGCAATCGGTACTTCCACTGCTAAGGCCAACTATATAAAAGGCGCAGCTTCAGCCGTCTTGACAGGAGAACTCGATTTTACGAAGTTTCCTGATATGACAGATGAAGCTGCGCTAAAAGAATTAGTCAGCCTTCGCGGCATTGGTACTTGGACTGCAAAGATGTATTTGATTTTCGTTCTGGATAGGCAAAACATCTTGCCATTCGAAGATGTCGCTTTTTTACAAAGCTACAAGTGGCTTTATAAAACTGAAGATGTGTCGAGAGCATCTATAGAAAAGAAATGTAAAAAGTGGAAACCATACTCCTCCATTGCTGCTCGGTTTCTTTACCGTGCTTTGGATATGGGATTTACGAAAAGAGAGTTTCATTTATTTAAATAATCGGAGGTCACACATGGACAATCGTGAACAGCTTGATAAATTAATAGCTACAACAGATAGTTGTAATAAAAATATTATTCCACCCAAATTATTAAATAATATAAATAAATGGAAATGGGGTAAATATGGATGGACATCCCCTGTCAGTTTATTTTTGACGGCTGCTTGGCATAAATACAATAATCCCAAAGAGGATTGTTGTAAAATTTGGGCTAGAGATGAACAAAGCAATCCAATTCCAGAAAGTTATAGCATTCGAAGTGAAGATGAGGGTATTGTCATCCCGTTGTTGGCCAAATATGATTTATGCCAAGGTTTTTGTTCAGCAAATTCAGGTATGCAGGGAAGCAGAGCCATTGAAAAGATGAGGTCTTTCAAGCGGATGAATATAGACTTTGATAAGGCTCAACGAACAGTATTTGATTTGAAATTATTTGCTATAATTTTGAATCAAATCAATGAATTGAGCCAGCCTCAATGTATTGAATTTTGTCGATATTTCATATTAATTGCCAAAAGCATCCAAAACGAACGGATTAGAAGTTTAAAAGCCCTTGAGTCCTCTGCACAGTATACTACGAGTACTTTAAATTTTCTTTCAGAGATACATGATCCGGAATTAACTAAATGTGTAGCAGCTGCTTGCTTAAGCATTATTTATTCTCAAAAAGGTTATTCATTAGAGGGTGTTTCAGATGCCAAAACAGCCGCAGATGCTCGTGCCAAAAAACCAGGTGATTTATGCATTCTCTATAATAATATACCAGTTGTGGCAATCGAAGTAAAAGACAAAACACAGGAAATTGACTGGAATAATATCACGCGAGCATGCTCCATAATTAAAAATTTTCCTAGCCTCCAGTTTTTCCTATTTGTATTGGAAAAGAGATCCGCTTTAACAACACCGATTTTAAATGATATTGTATCTTCTGAAAAAATGACAGATAATATGTATGCATCTAAAATCGACTTTATTTCTGTACATGGATTGTATAAAATGGCTTTGTCTTTATCAAAAGATACCACTATTGCAAATTTGACCAGTAAATATATTGCTATTGCCCCTGCAATTAAACCCGAAACTATAAAAAAATGGTTAGCTCGACAAAAATCATGAGCTAACCAAAAACTTGTTATTCGCGCCATGTTATATTTTGCTTGAAATTATCTGGGATTGTAAATGGGTAGCATATCTTAAAAAAGCCTTCTGGAATGGTGACATTAGTATTACGCGATCTAACATCATACCCATACTCTCTCAGATTTTTTATTGTGAGTTCAGCATCCTGATTAAACATCGATAATTTGTTATACGGAAGATTTCTTCCCAAGTCATTGCTTATAGCTAAATCTTGAAATTGAAAGATTGGCGTATTCAATTCATGAGTAATTTTCAACCTAAACTTTGGATACGGTTCAGTAAAATGCCCGTATAGAGGCATTAAAGAATCAAAAGATGTGATTTCTTTAACCGCCAAATGCACTTCATCCCACATACGCTTTAAAATAGAAAAGTCATCAGCATTGCCATACGCTTTTACTGTAATTTTCTTTATGAGAGAAGTTACGTTGCCAAAAAAGTCAATAATAAACTTTGCTTCCTTTAAAAGTCCATCTTCCTTGTCATTCTTTATCGTAATAGTTAAATTGCCATTACGAAAACACCAGTTAATTTTACCATATTCCGTAATTCGTTGTTTTGTAAAGTCTCGATATTTTACTTCTTCAGATTTTGATTCTGTATCAAAAAGGCTCTCTTGGACCAAATCACTATAATGGTGAGTAATCTTTTTTCGTGTTTTTCTAGCTTTCAACCCCTTTCTTTTATCAAATGATAACTTTTGGCCATCTTCAATCAGCGGAACCTTACAATCCTCTATTTTTTCTATTTCATACCGCAGTGCCATACCAATCTGATGCGCAATCGGCGGGCAAACAGAATTTCCTATTTGTTTGACTGATTCCGTATAACTTTGTGGAATTTGAAAATCTATAGGAAAACCTTGCATTAATTTCAGTTCATCAGGCGTACATTTTCTATTTTTCCAATGGAATGGGCCATCATATCGCCCTTGATATGCAATAATAGTTTTGCAAACATCATCTGGATCCATTTTATATAAAAAATTAGAGAATTTAGATCGCCATGCAAATAATGGATGCGGATGCCCCATTTCTTCAGTATAAAAACTATAATTTTCTCCAGGTGGAATATCTGGCAAGAGGTGACCATACTTTCCACCATAGGGAGGAACCACTTCATTATTATCTTGCAACGGAGCTATCACTTCGCCCACTGTTCGATATTGCCTTTTATCTGGAGAATCTGGTCCAAATGTAGGCAATGGGAATTTGAAGTCGATATTTAAGTCGTTTCTGATACCTACAAGGAAAACACGTTCTCTTAACTGAGGGACACCAAAATCTGCAGCATTCAATACCCTCCAAAATAAATTATACCCTACAGCCTTAAAAGAGCTTAATATGAGTTTAAAATCTTCTCCTTTGTTAGCTGACAAAATTCCCCTAACATTTTCAAAAACAAACGCCTTGGGCTTAAAATAGTCAACATATTTGCAATAGTAATTGAACAACTCGCCCCGTGCATCTTTCGTCCCTTTGACGCCTCCTGCTCTACGACCAGCCGCTGAAAAACTTTGGCAAGGAGGTCCCCCGACGATATAATCAACATCACCTTGATAAAAATCTTGCGGATCCATCTTTGTTATATCAATCGGCAAGACTTCATCTTCTTCTATTCCAAGAAGTTCTTTATTCACCTGTAAGGTTTGACAGCATTTTGCATCCCATTCCAATGTTTTTAAGAAGTCAAACCCGCAAGAGGCCATTCCAACTTCAAAGCCGCCAATGCCAGCGAATAAACTTAAAGCCCTTACTTTGTGTAAAGAATCTCTCATTTTATCTTATCGTTCCTTTCTTGACAAATTAACAAATCCAACAAGTCAATGAACTATTGGCTTTTGTTATGTTCGTTTATATATTCTCTAATCCAGTTTCCTATTTCGATTGAAGCTTTTTTCCCTTCTCGGTTCAAAATAGACATGAACGTTGCCTTTACTTCAGGTTCAATGACTACTTCTATTTTAGAGATTTTCTTTCTTCCGCGAGGACGTCCTCCAACATTCTTTTTTTCCATTTACCGCACACTTCCCATATGGTTTTAATCATGGTAAAAACATCTAAAATTATACCATATTTTTTTATAATAGCAAGCCAAGAAAGCCGGTACGGAACATCTCCCCGATGTCCCATACCGGCTTTTGTCATGCAATCTTCTGTTTTACGTCCGTCACGATGGCCTTGACCGCCTGCTGCAGCAAAACGATGTAGAGACGGTTGCGGATTTTCACCCACCAACTCGTTGTGGTCTGGATTTCCGCTTCCAGCGGGTCAGTGAGGTTCTTCATCTGCGCTTCGATGAGCTGCTGCAGGTCATCGAGATCGATGGCCTTGATGGCAGCTTCTGCTTCTTCCTTTGCGAAGGATACGACCGTATCAGCGACGGCTTTCCTTATTTCTTCCTTGTTCATGATTATTTCCCTCCATAAATCAACAGTTCATAATCGGTAATGCCGCGGGCTACGGCTCTGGCCATGGCGTCCTGGGCATTCGCCAGGATATCTTCATCATCCGGATTGGTGATGAAGGCCAGTTCAACAAGGACGGCCGGCATATCGGTATTGGTCAGGACGTAGAGTCCGTTGACGCCAGGAGTGGCAATCTTCACGCCACGGTCTGCCGTATCGAGAGTATCGACGAGCTGCTTCTGGATGCAGCTGGCCAGCATGCTGCCGCGGTAGCTGCCCGCGCAGGCCCAGGTTTCAGTGCCGTTGGCCTGCTCTGCTTCTGCGGCATTGCAGTGGATGGATACAAAGATATCAGCGTCACTGTCATTCGCCGCTTCACAGATGTCGTACAGGCTGTCGGACTGGAGCAGCTCCGTTTCGACACCTGCGGCATTCAAATAACTTTCAGCGGCCCTGCCGACTGCCAGGGCAACATCGCACTCGCGCAGCCCCGTTTCTTCGTTCACGGCACCGGGATCGGGATTACCGTTCGGCGCATGACCGGGATTCAGGAATACTTTCATTGTTTTTCTTCTCCTTTCTGATTGCCGGCGGTCTTTACTGTACCGCCGATATAGCCGAGCAGGCCGGATGCGATAGACATGGCCAGCTCGTTCAGGTTATAAAAAATGGCCATAATCAGGGCGGTGACCAGCCCAATGATGACCATGGCATCAATGAGATTCAGTTTGTCAAACTGCATACGTTCACATCCTTTACTTCAGCAGATTCTCGATTTCTTCGATGCGCCGGACGCTTTCTTTTTCCCGGTCGCCGATGGCCTGCAGCTTCAGCTCAATGCCCGCACGGCGGTTCTGCTCCTCCCGTATCGTCTTTTCCAGCTTGTCGATGCTCTCGTTAAGATGACTGAGCGCCGTCTGGATGGGCGCCACAATGGTATGGACAATCCAGAGCAGAAAAAGCCCCAGGCTTGCTCCAATGGCCAGCAGTTTTTCAAAAATATCAATATCCATCTGTGCTCCTCTCCTTTTTATGGTTTGTAGGCGGATACGGTCAATGTGGCATTCGGGTACTGCGTACTGTCGCCTGTAAGGCTGATTTCCGTGCAGCAGTAGTAAGTGACGATACCCTTGGCCAGATCATCTTCCGTCACCTTGTCAGCATCCTGGACTGCAATGGCTTCATCCCAGTCCAGGATGTATTCCGTTCCGCCCGTCACAGGCTTTACGGACAGCTTGCTGTACTGATTGGTATTGCCCCAGGCACGGCCCGCGGCAAAATCCGAAACGGCATAGTCCTTGCCGCCGTTGCCTACGGAGACGCCGTCCGGGCAGAACAGGACAGATTTGAAATGCACCGTCGTGTTGTTCGGTATTGTCCGTAATTTCGTGAAGGTGTATGCAGAAATCTTGCCGGATGCGTCGGCATTGCCGGTAAAGGTATCCAGCTTTGTCATACCGCTGACATCGGTTTCCGTGCCGCTGCCAGAAGGCGCACTGCCGCCTGAAGCACTCCCGCCGCTGTCAGAGGTACTCCCGCCGCCAGACGAACTTCCGCCTGATGAACTGCTGTCGCTTACCGTCTTGATATCGCTTGCCGCATGGGTGCTGTCAATGATGACGGGCTGCGGATTGCCGCTGTGACAGAAGTAGCCGTTCTTAAACTGACGGAATGCCTTTACTTCCACGTCTTTTATTTCAATGTTCCAGGTGCCGTCCGTCCAGACCGGGATGTCCGTCCCGCCGGACGCATCGTTCCAGAAACAGAACACGTCGCCGTGCTTCATATTGGTTGCGATGTTTTCCAGCACAGTCCGGTGCGGCAGTTCCAGCCTGCCGTCAAAGATGCACTCATAGCTGCGGCCATTATGTGAAACGATATCGCCCTTATAGAACTGCGTATTGGCGCTCCACTGCTTCGTTGCCGCCTTGTCCGTGTGCTGCCAGATCATATCTCCGTCTACGACACGGCCGCTGCCGGGAACAGGGATATCGCCTGACGTGATGCCGTCATGCCGGACCAGCTTATAAACATGGGCCGCGCCGTCTGAAGCATACGAAATGCAGTACGCTCCTGCCGCCCACCATGCCTTTGGCTGCCAGTACCGTCCGATGAAGTTCAGGACGGCGGTGCCTTCCGTAAAATTCCCGAGCCAGGGCGTATCTATCGGCGGCGTGTCTTTGAGCTTTCCCCGGCTGATGACCTGATACAGGCGGCCGCCTGCATATATTATGTCTCCGTCTTCGGCTTCCATCTCCGGCTGGAATGTCTTGGTGATGAAGTCCGCCAGGGTGCCGGTATGTTCCCACCAGCAGGAATCCTGCTCCTGAGGGTACTGGTCGATGCCCTCGATGACGGTTCCCTCCGTATGGACCGGACGGTAGCCGTTCGATGTCCCGTCTGCCGTGCATTCATAGCAATAGAGCGGAAACCAGGGGGAGCTTTCGGTAAAGCAGTACTCCCCGGCGCTGTACGAGCGGTTTGCTTCCCAGGCATACCGGTCAGCGGCTTTAGCTTTAGCCGTGCCGATGGTGAATTCATTTCCCGTTGTATCAACCGGCTTATTGGCTTCCGTCATTTCCGGGAGCATGCCGTCCTGCGTGATAAGGAAGTACTGGTAGTCATAAAAGGCAGTCTTTCCGTCCGAGCCGGGAAAGCTCCTGCAGGTGCGGATAAACTGTCCTTTGACTACGGCCTGTGTGCTGCCTGCCGGATGTTCCGTCCAGTCGATGCCACGGCCAAGGTACTTCCAGACAAGCGTCCCTTTGGCATCGTTTCCTGTATCGCGGGTGTACCCGGTGATGCTGGCTGGTCCCGACAGTGCTGTTTTGCAGTTTCGGGTGCCGGCAATCATGAAGTACACCAGATGGGTATCCGGCTGATAGCTCCAGAACGAGCAGTCGCGAATCGTCACTTCAGGGAACTTATAGCTTGGGAGCGTTGAGACAGCTTCTGGTGAAAAGTCAATCTTGCACACATCAAATTCATTGCCGTCGGGGTCGCGCAGATAGGCATTGCAGTTCTGCACCAAAACAGAGCCTTCGAAAATGCGGCCATACGTCAGATTGAATTCGAGGAGATGAGCATTCGGGTAACTGTCCGCATCAATCTTATTGACGTAGAAATTCGAGTTCGTCACCTGGACGATGCCCCTGCCCTCGCCGATCTGGATGGCATGGTTATAGAGATTGCACTGGTCGATGAAAAGGTTGTAGAAATAATTATGGATATCCAGGCGGTTGATATTGACCCGCTCGATGTGAATGTCTTTGACGCAGTTCATCGCCGTCGCGCCCCAATACCCCTGGATGGAAATATCGTGCATATGAACGGAAAGGCAGTTGGTCACACGAATGACGTAGCCCGATGTGCCGTTCTCGCTGCCTTCTTTCTTGCCTGCAGCGTTGAATCCCGCAATCCCGGAAATTTCAACGTTATAACAGCCCCAGATATAGATCATCGAATTCTTGAAGACTTTGTTGTGGAGCTGTGCGGGGTCCGGCTCGAAGGTGAAGCCGGAGATGTGCGCGTTATGGCATTTGCACCAGAGAACGGTGCAGTATTTCCCGCTCGATACAGAAAGCTTGACCGCGCAGCCGATGAAATGGTAATGCGCTGCAGGCAGACGGGTATACGAGGACGAAAACTGCGAACTTACGACGCTGGCCGATACGGTATGGCTGTTATAATCGCTGACCGCAGACTGGATTTCAAGGCCGCCGGGCTTTGTCCAGTCATAGGTAAAGGGCGAAGCGAGAATGCCGTCCATCGTATGCAGGAGCAGCTCATAGCGCGGCTCGGAGTACAGATAGCCGCCGTCATCACGGACGGCATACGGCGTTTCTTTCAGGAAAATCAGGGAATTTGGCCCGACGCTGCTTTCTTCATCGTTTTTGATGACAAAAGAATCCTGCTGGAAGGTATCCCGGACTTCCTGTGAGGGTTCATAAGACAGATAGTCTTCCTCGTTGTCGCCCCAGAGATAAAAGCCGTACCAGGCTGCGTTCTTATCCGTCACCAGGAGCTGGGAGCCGCTCAGGTCGATATCCCCGCAGCACCGAATGGGCTCGTTGTTGTCTTTATGAATGATGCCGTGATGGTTCTCCACCCTGATGGAATAATGCCGTCTGCCAGAGAGCGGCTCAAGGGTGTAATTGTCATGCTGGTATTTATGGCAAAGATAAATAGATTGGTAGTCATCCGTCCTGCCATCCAGCTTGGCGCCGAACTGCGCATAGTTTACAGTCGTATCCGTGATGCAGGCGTAGAGATGCTTTTTCTTGGGCTTTCCTTTGCTGTCAAGGAGCGGGATGGGATTGCCGCTACTGTCTTTTTTCAGGATATAAGCGCCAGTCTCTGCATCTGTCTGTGGCGTCCCGTCTGCATTCAGGACCACCTCACAGGCAGTATCTTCTGTTTCGCCGATGTCGATAATCCATGGATAGGCCGAGGGATCGTAGATGTACTTGACCATATAATGTGCGCCGCCGCCATCGCCTGCATGGTAATAGCCGGCGGTCCTGAATTCCATGCCTTCTGAAAGATCCGCTGTCCCGTTCCTGCAAAGTTCGTCCATATTTGCAAAAGTCCTGATGCCGTCTCCGGACACGGCAGCCTGGCTGCCGCGCTGCCGTCTGACCGCTTTCAGCACAGAAAGCAGTCCTTCACCGTCCAAAAGCTTCTGATTACGTTCCATCTGTTGCTTCTCCTCCCGTAAAACCGCATTCCTCTAAAATCTCCTGTACCTCAGTGTCCGAAAGTGTCTGCATGGCGGCAAGCGCATCGCCGGCTTTCCTTGCTTCGGCGGCCGCGTCTGCTGCCGACTGGGCGGCCTGGTTCACGGCATCCTGCATGGATTCCGGCAGATTGAGCTGCTTGATGGTAACCTTCGTATCCGAGCTGATGACGATATACACATCAAAGTTCAGCTCGATTTCGGAGCCTGCGTTCTTGCCTGGGATGTATGTCGGCTCTTCATCATACGAAACCGCATAGAGGATTTCATTCCCATCCGTGTCCTTGGCAAAAATGCCAAGCTCCCTGGCTTCGTAGCCTTCCTCAACGGACTCGTTCATAAGGGACCCCGTCAGTCTGCAGATGCTCTTGTCGCCCGTGATGTCCGGGGCAATCGTCACGATTTCCACATCGTTCTTTGGTTCGAGGAGACTGTTTCTCTCATAGTAGTCGGCCATGCTCCCCGTTTTTCCGGAACCGAGCTGCATCTTGGTGAGCGTCAGCACGGCGCCGGCTTCCACTTCGGCATGCAGCATTTCTCCCAGTTTCGTCAGCAGATAGCCGCTGCTGAAATAAGACATATTCCGTCACCTCCTACGCAGTTCTGCGCCACATATAAACGGCCAGATACGGCTGCATGATGCTGTGCGCCTGGCCGCCGCCTGTTTCGCTGATGGAAAGGCTGTGGCTGTGATTGCCGTCAAAATGGCAGATATACTCGGTGCGGTTGTCATCCGCGTTGCCTTCTGAACGAAGCCCGGACTGGGCAACGGAGAACCGGCCGCGGGTCGTTACGTTACGGCCCAGGATACTGTCGGCGCCTTTGCCGTAAAAAGTATTGGAACGCGTCCGGAAGTCACCGGAAAGATCCGCGTTCTGCACCTCGCCGGGATGACCGTGGCGGGGCATTTCGGGAATAGTAATCGTATGCTTTTCCGAACCGCCCTGCGCGCCCGCTGCATATTTTGTCCCGCTGTCTGCCGTTCCCTGTCCTAAAAGGACACGGCCTGCCGGCAGTTCTTCCCAGGTCCCGCCAAAGAGCGCAGCCGGACGGGTATCATTCATGCTGATATACACGCTGCCGACCGGATGGCAGAGGTCCAGGAGTTCTTCTTTCGCCTGCGCGAGAAGCGATTTCGTTACATAGGTGTCCATGTCCACCTGAATGGAAATGGATGCCGCGTTTTCCGTCTTGAGGTAAATGCTGGTCAGGATGCTGCGGATCATGCCGCTCTGGCCGGCTTCCAGAAAGTCCGGCTTTTCCGCTGTGCTTACGGCAAACAGAACGGGTTCTGCACTGTCATAGCCTGTGGCATAGACGCCGAGCGTTGTCAGGCTGTAGCCTTCTGCCAAGTCTTTGTTGGTGATGCTGGCCGTCACCTTGACGGTGGAACGGTTCACGACTTCTTCCGATACTACGGGGAAGGTCTGCCGGATATCCTCAAGGGCCGTCAGGGAATCCAGCACTTCAGCAGAATAGCGTTTCGCGCTGGTTGAAATCCCGCTGATGCGCATTTCTGTCTGATGCGCGACGGAACGGGCCAGAAGCGCCCGTCCCGCATCCGTGACGATGTATTTTTTCCATAGTGCCATATCATTGCTCCTCCAATATGATTTCTTCCGTAAACGCTGCAGTGACTGCCGCATACAGGGTGGTCTCACAGTTTTCCCGCTGCATGGTCTGCGGATAGATGATGACGTGATGGGCGATGCGGCTGCCGATGCCAAGGTGCAGCTTCTGATTAATGGCGCCGCTGAGCTTCATGGCAATGCCCAGATGCGCCGGCTTGTATGTTTCCAGTGCTTCCATCAGGGCATTGAAATGGCTTTCATCCATGAAAAGCGCACAGACAAGAAAGTAATACCCCTCGTTATGTTCTTCAATGCTTCCTTTGGTGAAGAAATACACGATGCGGTCCATCCGCTCTAAGGTACTCGTTTCCGTTCCCTGAAAGGCCAGGAGAATCCGTTTTCGCCGCACCTCATTCGTATCACCGGGATTCGGCGTCAGTGCCAGGAACGATTCGAACAGCGGAATGGCCCAGGTCGCGCTTTTCACAAAAAAGTTCTCTGCAAGGTCCTGCAGAGCCAGCCGCAGCCGGTCATGTTCTGCGCTGCAGGCATCCGCAGATGCCCTGAACATCGGCTCTTTTTTCAGGTATCCCGGCAGATAATGCATCACATCAATGGCTCCCTGCCGCATCCAGTCATTCTCCGGCATGGCGCAGCACCACCTTTCCGACTACAGGAAGCTGTTCACTGGTCAGCGGGATGTTCTTTTCCTGGCCGTTCAGCTGCAGCGCATCATAATCCGTAATACCGTCTGTTTCCAGGAGCATCTTGCCGATATGGGCAATGCTGACATAGGACAGACGGAACCCGTCTTTCTTTAAATAAGCCGTGATGGATTTTTTCACGGCTTCCGTATCGGCCTTACCGTAAATGACCGCCGTGATGTCGATGGACAGGAGCTTGGGCGAAACTACGGTGACCGCAGCTCCGATGGGACGCTTTTCTTCAATATAAGCGGCGACGTCTTCAATCAGCTCACTTGATGCGGGTGTGTTCTCCGTCGTGACGATGATGACTTTCACGGTCCCGTTCCCGTTCCAGAGCGGCAGGACTTTGCAGTTGCCGACCCCGTCCACGCTCATGGCCCAGTAGCGGTAATGATTGGCATTGCCTGAAGTAATCGGCTGGCGGACTTTAAAGAGCAGGCGTTCCAAAAGTGCTTCATCCGTTTCTTCATCGGCTCCGTCCGTGCAGGCCTGCGCATTGGTCACCGTGTAGATGCCCGGGATGGAATAGGGAATTTCCGTAATCAGCCCCGCTTCCACATTGCCGGAAGTTCCCGCTTCTGCTGCTTCAACGGGAATCGTGACGGAACTTTTCGCGGGCGGGATCATGGCTTCTTCTGTGGTATAGAAGCCTGCGCCTTCCGGTGTCTGGAACAGGCTCTTCTTAATAATGTAGGAACCGCCGCTTCCCGTCACCGTCACCTGCCCTTTGGCCTTGACGGCCTGCTTGCGGTCAATGCCGAACTCGCTGGCACGGAGCGTCAGATATTCGCCCCAGGAGGTTTCGGCAAAGGCCGCGTCCCGCAGCAGGGCCATCTCGGCATAGCTGTTTTCGAACTCGACGGCGTTCGTATCGATGAGGTCGCGGGAAAAAGTGCCTTCTATCGTGCTTTTATCCGACCCCGTGACGGTTTTCAGGGTCCGGACCATGCGTTCTTCGATTGTGTCTTTTGTCTGTGCGTCAAACAGTTCTGCCATCAGGTCCTCCTTTCTGTGCTTACGGTCAGGCTGGTGTCATCGTAAATGGTGGTAACGTCGACCAGAATGAAGAGATCATCCCGCTTCCGTTTCTCCACGGTGATGCTGTTGATGCGTTCGATATAGGGATTTATTTCCAGCCCTTCCCGGATGTTCTGCCGGATCTGGTCCGCCGTGTACACGGTATTCGGCATCGTGCCCTGATACGGCTCGATGGTGATGCCGTAATCGTCGTGATAAGCAAGGTACCGGCCCCGCTCCGTGAGAAGCGCTTTATAGATCCAGATTTTCAGTGCTTCGTTTTCCGTCACCGTGATGTGTCTGCCGCTTGTATCATAGCGGAAACACTGGCGGTCAAAGTCATAGGCGTATTCGGTAAAGACAGGCAGGGCCGTCTTATTAACCGCTTCCTGTTCTGTACCGATGCTTACAAACGGGTCAGCCATGATGATCCAGCCTCACAATCTCGTCCAGGATGATGTACTGCTGCACCCTGCTGTTCAGGGACATGGGCATGATGGCCACAAACATCCCCGGCTTCAGGGTGTCGGTGCTGATGACGGAACAGGTATAGTCATTGTCGATATCATGGTTATGCGACTCATACGAAGAGTCGCCGCTGCCGCCGGAGCGGTCCTGCGTGGCAGACTTCAGATGGCCTTTGGCCGTCCGGCCGTAGCCTGCCAGGAGATAGCGGGAAATCCAGAGTTCCTCTTTCGTCAGGACAATCCCGTGATAAAGAACCTGGATTTCAGGCGGCGGAGCAAGGATTTCCCCGATCTGGATGCCGGGACTGCTGCAGCCCCGGCTGATGCCTTCCATCAAATTCAGCAGGCTGATATATGGATTTTTCTGCATGCGTTCACCCCCTCGAGGTCTTGATGATCGTTGCCGGATAATAGTCGCTGCCCATGTCCGTGCTGCCTTCATAATGATGGAAGCAGCCGTAGACATTTGAGCTGTTGCCCCAGCAGCCGCCGTTGCCGTCATAGACTACGACATGCCAGTTCGGGTCCGGCTTGCTGTAGCGGTTGTACATGATGATGTCGCCCTTCTCGAGCTGCGACGGGTCATACGGCACGGCCAGGCCCTGCGCCTCGGCATCAGCCAAAAGCTGGTCACAGCCCTTGACGCCGCTATTGTATTCCTGTGCGGCAAAAGGCGAATAGCCGGCAGCGGCAATGGTCGCCCGGTCGACACAGCCGTTGCTGCCATAAGGCGAAACAGTGCCGTCGAAGCTTTCCATACATTCATCCACCACACTGTCCCCTGCTCTTTCTCCGCCCGCCGCAGTTCCGGCACCTGCCGGCGCATCCTTGGGCGGGACATAATCCGGATTGGCATTGTAGCTGGCACTGTCCAGTTCCTTTTTCTGTGTATCGAGAAGCTGATGGAACACCAGATGAAGTTCCATGGTGTGCCGGTTGTTCTCAATGGTATGGCTGTCGCTTTTGATAAAGAAGCGGCCTTTGAGCTGTTCTTCCTGCACATCCACGGAAAAACCCGCAATGCACTGGATTTGCCCGATGGCCCTGACGGACATATCATGGGCCACGGTCTTCAGCATGCTGCGGGCCTGCGAGGCATCGTCCTGCTTCGGGTCGGACTTGCAGATGGTCTGAATCAGCCCGAACTTATCGATATCCGCCTGATTGGGCATTTCGCCTTTCACCTGTCCCGTGCTGTCTGTCACCACGACTTTGGAAACCATATCCTCGATGGATTCGGCAGCCGAAGCTCCGGTCAGATTTGTTTTGTCACTGAGCAGGAAGTTCTCCACTGCCTGGTCGTTCATGCAGACCACGTTCAGTTTTCCGCCAGTCATGCAGATGTGATAGCCCTTGCTGTCCTGCGCAGACTGGAAGGAAAGCGCCTGCCTGATGGCTTCGGTCGCGGAAATATTATCGGCGATGAAACTGCACACCACAGGCAGGCTGGGAAACGAACCCGGGGCGATATGAAAATCGTTGATGGTCTGCCGGATGGCATCGGCCACCGTTACATTGCTGTATTTCTTCGTGATGCGGGACTTGGCCAGATAGATGATATCGTCAAAAGCCGTGAAGTGCATGGTACTCGATGCGCTCTCGCGGCTCCTTGAAAAAATCGTTCCTTCAAAAAGCGAAAAGGACTTCTGCGTCTTTTCATCCGTGAAGGAAAGCTGCACCTTGTCGCCAAGCTCCAGCTCTGGATTTGTCCAGGCTTTGTCTTTTGTTGTCCAGGCCAGGTCAAACTCCAGCCTGCGTCCTGCCTGTTCGACATCCCCCGACCAGACAGCTGAAATCAGGCGGCTGGTCAGATCTGAACCTTTCCCGCTGTCACCCTTTTCCATCTTTTGTAATTGGAACATCTTCACCATTCCTTTTCAGGGTCATCTTCGTCAGTTCAATGACGTCCCCGGGCTTCAGGCCGCCGTTTCGGACAATGCTGCGGAAAATATCGAATTTGGAATACTCCCGGTCATTCAGGGTGACCGATTTCCCTACGGCCCGCCCGAGGACATTGCCGATGCTGTCACCAGGATAATAAGTGACGTTCTTTTTGAACTTCTGCCAGAAGTTCTCTTTGCGTTTCCTGAGTCCTGTATTCTCGTCCGTCTTGTCCGCTTCCGTTGTTTGAACGTAACGGTACTCCGTGAGCTTCAGTTCGTAGTACACATCGCCGGTGCCGTCTTTTTCTCCATAAGAAAGGGCCGATATGACGCAGGGCATGGACATGGGCGTATTGGAAACCGTGAGCTGGCAGACTTCGCCGCCTGTGCGCATCGTTTCAAGCTGGGCGGCAAGCGCATAAGGATCCTGCGTAAAAGCAGCAAAAGGGTACTGCTGTGCCGGGAAAAAGCCCGCAAGGGTCAGGCTGCGAAGGCCCGTCTTCCCCAGCATGAGGAAGTCCCCGTAATTGGTGATATTGACCGTCCCGTGGCTGGTGCTGACGGAAACCATCAGCTCGGACGGCAGGACGGGAAATACTACAGTCGAAGCCCCCGCCGAAAGCGAGATGGTCATTTCAGAAGCAGCCTGCCCTATCGCATTGAGAAGCGACGACAAAAATGCGTTCATTATATCAGCGCTCCTTTCATGCGGTTCATACCATACAGACGGATTTTTTCTGCGAGCTTTTGTGCCACTGCATCGATGTCCTGCTCGCTGCGGACATTCATGGTATCGATGCGGATGGTGATGCCGCCGCTGCCCATGCTCATGGCCTGGCGGATGCTCTCATCATGAGGAACGACCGTACTGCCATTGGGCAGATGCACGAATTCGCCGCGCCGATCCTCATTGATGACGGCAAAGCCGCCGCGGAAGTTCTCGACACCGTTTTCAAAATGGCTGATGCTGGGAATGCTGAACCCCACATGAGTTGACGCACCGCCAGTCAGGGACGGGATGTCGATGGACAGGCCGTTGATGCCGGAAATAAGTCCGTTCACCTGGTCAATGACCCAGTTCACGCCGCTGCGGAATGTTTCTTTGATGCCTTCCCAGATGCCCGAAGCCGTCTGGCTGACAGCATTCATGGCATTGTCCCAGGCAGAACTGATCCAGTTCATCCCCGCATCGACAGTTTCTGATACAGTCTGAATGGCCTGTTCGATGTACTGCGATACCGTATCCCAGTTCTTCCACAAGAGGTACAGAGCGGCAATGATGGCCGCAATGACAATAATGACAGGATTAGCCATGGCCGCAGCTCCTACCGCACGGATGATGGTGATCATCATGCGTCCGGCAGTCAGGAAGGTACTGCCCATGCCTTTGGCCACGATGGCGATGCCGCGAAAGACCGGGATGAGTCCCTTGAACTGCACAGAGAGATATTTCGCCACGCTCCCCGCCTTGCTGATGCCAGTGGCAATAGAGTTAAAAGTACCAAAAGCCCTGCCGCCAACCGTAAGGATACGGCCCAGTGCCGAACCAAAGAGCTGGAAGGTCACAATGCCAAAGGCAATCTGGCCGATCAGCGCCTTCTGCTCCGGCGTAAGGGTGCGGAACCAGGCAGCCAGTTCCTTGACGCGCATCGACATGGCCTTGAAATATGGCGTAAAGGATACGGCCAGATCCATACCGGCATTCTTTAACTGGTTCATGGCAATCTGCATCTGTTCGGACGGCGTCAGCATCTTTTCATAGGCTTCCCGCGTCATGCCAGCGGATTTTGCCATCCGGTCCATGACCTTGTCAAAGTCTCCGGCACCTTTGCCCGTCAGGACCAGGACACTGTTTAAAGCTTCGACAGAGCCAAACAGCTGGGCCATCTGCTGGGCATCGCCGCCGGTCGCCCGCTTCACCTCGTCGAGGAATTTCACCCAGCCTACACTCTTGAGGTGTGCGGCGTTAAACTCGATGCCCAGGGACTGGGACAGTTTTGCCGCTTCGGATGAAGGTTTCAGGATATTGCTGTACGCTGCCTTCAGGCCCGTGATGGCTTCGCTGGTGCGGATGCCGTTCTTCGTGAGGACGGCGATGGAACCAAAAAGTTCCTGTGTGCTGACATTAAGCTGTGCCGCCACCGGGATGACATTGCCTATGGACTGAGCCATCTCGCCAAACGAGGTCTTGCCGAAGTTCTGGGCAAGGAGCATCTGGTCGGTAATGGCGGTCGCTTCTTCAGCTGATTTCCCGTAGGCATTGAGAACTGTCGTGACGCCGTTGACGGCGGTGGTTGTGTCGGTAAAGCCTGCCTTGGCTGCAATCGTCATGTCTTTGACGAAACTTACCGCATGGGCCGCATCCACGCCTGCGGAAATGGCCTGGTAGACCGATTCCGAAAGGTCAGCTACGCCCGCGCCTGTTTCATCACTGACCATGCGGATTTCGTTACTGACTTTCTGCATGGAAACGACCGTCGTATCGACCAGGGTCGAAATCTTGGCAATGCCGCCTGCAAAATCGCTGTGGAGTTTAAAGCCCGCCGTCGCTGCCGCCAGGATGGGAGCCGACAGCAGGGCCATCTTATCCGAAAGGCCGGAAATCTTGCTGCCCGTCTGTTCGATGCTCTTTGCTGTCCGCTTCTGGATGCGCTCATGTTCCGTCAGCTTATCTGAAAAGCCGCTGACCGCTTGTTTCGCCGCTGCCATCTGGGTCTTCATAGAACCCAGGCTGGCATTGACGCTCCTGACGGTGGGCGTAAACAAGTCCCGCAGCCGGATGGCGGCATCTATAACATTATTGGCCATGCTGTTTCACCTCACTTCCAAAGAATGCCTCCCGACGCTTTTCAAGCAGCCAAAATCGTGTACAATAAAAGAAAACAGACAATATGCAGAAAGGATGATGGCCATGAAGCCTGAAAAAGCAGGAAATGATTTTATCGAGTACCTTCCCTATATTAAAATGGTTATTTTTTCAGCTGGCGGCTACTTCGGAGAATTCGAAAGAACGACCGTCCATTTCTCCGGCAGTCAGGCGATATTTGACGCAGAAGCCATAAATTCCCCGTCTTCTATGGCCCCAGCTCATTATGAAGGAATGACGAAAGCCCAGTTCTTAGCCAAGCTCCGGTCGTTCCATATTGAAGACTGGGATAATGAATATATGGCCCTGGGTGTCCTAGACGGAGAGCAATGGGAACTTGAAATCCGATTCTCCAATGGCCACAGGCCGCTGATTATCAACGGAAGCAATGCCTACCCGCCGCACTTCAGAAACCTGCGGTGGCTCATGACTTCGTCCCCAGACAGATAAAGGAGTGAATACGCATGAATTCAGCAAAACAATTCATCAAAGAACACCACATCCAGACATTAGGCGGCAAAGATGACTTCAAAGAAGAATTTTCCGGCTATCAATGGAGCGCTGCCGTCATCCAGCAGCCTGATTTGCTGGAAGAATACGTCCGTCTTATCGGGCTGATGGGGGCTACTATCCAGGACATAGCAGTCGTGGATTTTCCCTGCTGCCTGTTCGAGCCAATCGATCTGGACGTCTGGACATTGGAATTGGACAATGTCATGGTCCTGATGACAGACTTGGGGAACTTTGAAATCACATACAGCGAATCCAGTTCGTTCTGTATATCTCAGGATTGCATCCCCGAGAGGCTTTTTTGCAACGATGAGACCGAAGATATGGCCAGCATCAAAAATCTGTTCTCGTATCTGAAAGGAGATACCATCACAGACATTTCTACGAAACCGACCTCCTTCGATAATGCGGATTATGAATTCACTGGCTCATGGAATATAGGACTGGATGAGAATCTCCCCTCCTATCTCAGGGAATGCCGCTTCGTTCTGAAAAGCGGACGGCAACTGGTCTTCACCAGTGATTTTGACTGGGGCATCATTTCGTTATATGACAAGGACAACCAGCTGGTACGACTTGATTCGGCTTCGGATTGACTGTTCCATTTCCTGATAATACAATAGAGTTAAGGATTCCCCTCTGGCAGAGAAATCGTACTGCCAGCAGTAACTGCCGAACGTACGAAGGCATCGGCAGTGCGGGAATCCTTTTTATATTTTCTCTTCCCGTTCTTCCATCTCATAGCGGGCAAAAGCGTAGAGAACCTGCCGCTCCCCATAACCGCATCGCAGGACCGTTGACGGCAGCAAGTGATGCTCCCGGAAAAGGAGATACATCGCCTGTACTTCACCATCGGTCCGGATTAGTTTTTTACGGCCTTGTCCACCTTGTCCTGCGTCGTATAGCCGTTCAGTTCGGTAATCTGCGCTGTCAGGTCGGCAATCTCGCCGGCCAGGAACAGCTTCCGGATGATGTCCGAGGGAATCGACGCACCAAATTTCTCCAAAAGGTCTTTGTTCTTGAGGTCCGGGTCGGCAATACCTGCCAGGAGCGTCTGGGTCTGCATCTTGTAGATGTCGACATTTTCCGTGCTGCCGCTTGTGAAATCGACGGCCATCTTCTGGATATCGGCGTAGCGCTCTGGGTCGATAGCCTGCAGCGTGACAGTGAAATCAAATCCCAGGAGCTTGCTCAGGCGTTCCATCCTCACTTTTTTCGTTGGTTTATCCGCCAGCTTGTTGGCGATGTCTGCTTTCAGCAGTTTGTCTACCATATTCATATGTATGTCCTCCTTATGCTAAATCCAGGATATCCCAGTCCGAGAAAGTGAAGCTGTAGCTTTCTTCCCCCATCTTGTCCACTTCCCAGTCCGCCAGGATAAGGCTGTCAAAGGTGGCGTCCTTGATGACAATGCGTTCGCTGCCGACAGCATCCTTATCGTCCAGGACCGAAACGATGGTCACAACGGTCTGTCTGCCCGCCTTGATGTTGTCGTTCATCTTCTTGATCATGTAGCTGGAGACTTTATGGAGCTTCAGCTGCCCTTTGCAGTCGTAGCCCGTGACCTTGTAGCCCTTGCCGACATGGCGGAGCATCTTCACTTCTTCTTTGGTCAGGGTGACCTCGGCCTTGAAAGCCGTGGCTTCGGCCATCAGGTCCCCATCGATATAGAGGTCGGCATACTTGCCGTTCATCACCCGTTTGGCTTCCATGCTGTTCACTATGCTTCACCTCCTCAGATATTGACGGCAATCGTGACATCTTCCATGGCATCCAGGAGCGAAGCATCTACGGCGATAAAGACATTGCTGCCGATGTTAGCCAGCTTGATGTCCATTTCCGACATGTTGGCCAGTTCTTCTTTCGTATATTTGCCATTGGCTTCCAGCCAGATTTTCGTGGCTTCCACATCGATATAAGCTGTGTTTTTGCCCTGCTCCAGAAGACCGTCCTGGGCCAGCTGGTCAAGATAGCCCTGGATGGCGGTGACCAAAAGACAGCGATTGGCATAACTGTTGGCATACTTGCCAAGATAATGGTCCTGTGCCGTCGTGCGGATATCGTCGTGCATCATGTCCATCAAATCCACGAGCTTGATTTTCTGGAACGATACACCTTTGTTCTGGACAGTCGTGACCAAGGAGTTGACGCTGCGGCCAAGTTTCACTTTCTCCCCGTCAAAGAAGAAGAACAGCTTGCCGGCATCCGTCATGATGTCCATTTCTTCCTTCGTCCAGACATCGCAGCCGATGACTTCCGGCAGCGGTGCGTAGGTGCAGGCAATGGTCATGGGTGTTCCCGCGATGACACCGGCAATGCGTCCGCAGTACTGGGCTGTCGTATAGATTTTCGTTTTCGTATGGATGACCTTGTTGACGAAGTTGATGACGCCTTCCGTATCCGCCGGGCAGTTCGGCAGAACGGCCTTGATCATCTTGTCCTTGTTCGTTCGCATTCCCTTAATCCAGTTCGCGATGGTATCGATGTTCTTTTCCTCGATTTCCGGGATGACCAGATAATCGAAGCGCTTGTTCTCGATGTCCTTCAAGATATCGGTATAGTCTGCTGTGTCTTTGCTGATAATCTCGGCAATGACCTTTTTCGGACTGTTCACGTAGCCGCGAAGGGTCAGCTCCAGCTGCTCCCGGTTGCTGTCCGAGAGTTCTTTTGGGATGTCATCTGCCGTATACAGGTTCACTTCCGTCTGGGACGGCAGTGTTTCTTCTTTCAGAATCAGAAGGACAATACCGCGTTCGCTGCGCTCGACGGCACTGATGCCTTTTTCCTTGAACGCAATATTGATGGATGGCATTTTCATTGGCTATAGCTCCTTTCGCCGGTACCGCTGATGCAGTACCTTCATGATGTCTGCCGTTTCCGTTTTGTCCTGAGCGTCATAATACTGGAAGGTCAGCGTCAGCCGCCCGCCGTCATTGTCCGTTCCTATAAGCTCCTCGCTGATGGAAACGACGGAAAGACAGCGACCGCCGACGTTCAGCCCGTCCCTGAACAAATCTTCCGCAGCAAAAAGCACGGCGTAGATGGCCGTGCTTTTTTCCTGCTTCTTCGGCAGATAGGTAATATAGAGGTCTGTATCCCGATAGACCTCGTTTTCTTTCTGCGGCACTGCCACCGTCATCGTCTTCAGGAAGAAAGCCGGCGGCGTAAAGCCTTCCTTGACTTCCTGCAGATGGACGGGATACGGGAACCGCTCTTTGAGTTTCTGCTGCACTGCCTGCAGGATATCGATATCATGGATCATGTGCCGCCTGCTTTCTTAAGGAGTTTCTTCGTGAGTTTCTCCAGGCCCGGCTGCAGGTCACTGGCTTCGAACTGCTTGACCGATTTCTCCGTATAGTGCTGGCCTTCATAGTAGCCCACGGTCCTGCCGCCAGGCGTTTTCTTCACATGGCCGTTATTCAAGAGGTGATGGACGGGATGTGTATTGCGCAGTTCATAGACCAGTTCGGAACCGTTGTAGCCCTTCACTTTATGCTTCCAGCCTTTCTTCAGCTTCCCCGTACTGCCCTCTGGTGTGTTTTTTACACACTCCTTCTTGAGCTTGTTGCCGATAGTGATCAGACCCTTTTCGGCAGTCCCCGGAAAATCATCGACGGCAGCCAACAGCCTGGAAGACAGTTCTTCCAGACCGGTCATGTCAAAGTCGCCTTTACTCATGTGTCCGTCCCCCTTATTTCTTCCGTACAGTACAGTTCCAGTGCTTCATGGCGCATATACGGGTCAACGATGGTGTCAATGTCATAGAGGTGGTCCTGGTACTTCACTTTCATGTCATGGGTGATATGCGGACGCCAGCGGATAGTGATGAGCGTGTACTCCGTATCGGCTTTGCGCTCCAGCTCATAGAACACCTTGCCCCGGGCCGGTTTGACAGACGCCCAGCAGCAGCAGACGACCGCATCTTCCTGGGTATCGAAGCCATATTCATCGGTCACGGCTTTCTTGCCCAGGATTTCGATGCGCTTATTCAAAAGTCCCGTCTTCATGGCACACCTCCTTAAAATGCGCTGCGGCGTACCCCGAAAAGAAGCCAGCGCAAACACTTCAAAAGGCCTGCGTAGTCTGCTTCTTCCCGGTGTTCGTAGAGAAAAGCCGTGGCGTAGAGGATCGCTTCGTGGAAAACCACGGGATTTTCTTCGGCATCGGCTTCACTGCAGCGGGAGATATCCAGGCACAGCGCTTGGGCTGTTTCCAGGGAAGACTGGATGACCTCGTCGTTCGAGGTATCATCTTCATCGATTCTCAGGTATTCCCTGGCTTCTTCCAGCGTCACAATCATGGCTTATCCCTTCGCTTTCATCTCCAGTGCCTTGACCGCTTCCTTGAGCATCAGCATACCGTCCACGCGCTGGCTGGCAAGGAAACCGACCTGGCCGTTAGCGGCATAGAGTTCGTTGAGACGCTTGAAGGAGCGGTATTCACGGTCCGCAATCCAGTAATAGCTGAAGTCCCCGAAGAGCATGGGACGGTTGCCCGCGGCCAGTTCCGGTGCAAAGGAAGTGCAGTAGCAGGGACGATTCAGGATGGTGTCCGGCGTACCTGCCGTGACAGACGGCTGCCAGATGTAGTTGCCGTTGTTGTCCTTCACCTTGCGCAGGGCCTTAATGGTCGCATCGTTCAGGAGCCAGACGGCCTTGCGGCGGTACGGGATGCGCAGGGAATGATAGAGGTCGATGACATCATCGAAGGTGATGGAAGCGGTCGTGACCGTAACCCCCACTTCGGCAGACGGGAAGACACCATTCGGTTTGTTCTTGCCGTCGCCTACCAGGAAAGCTTCTTCTTCCTTCGTACCGATGCGGCGGGCGAATTCGCCGGCAATGTAGCTTTCCAGGTCGAAAACGCTGTCGTTCAGCAGTTCTTCGGATACGCGGATGGCCGTACCCAGCTTGTAGGCACCGATGGACTGCTGGCCGAAGGTATCCTGGCTGTCCGGGTAGAGTCCGTTCTCTTCCATCCAGGCCGCTTCCCCATGGCCCGTCACGACGGGAATCTTGCGGTCGCCGCTGGTGTGGATGACCGTCGCCAGACTGCGGAAGAAGTTCTCTTCCTGCAGTTTATCGATGAGCTGATGTTCAAATTCGTCCGGTACCAGATAACCGCCATCGGCATCGGTCCCTACGCTCAGGGCGTTCTGTACATCGATGAAGTTCTTATGGCGGATGCTGTCCCAGAAGGCTTTACGGTAGGCATCGGACACACGGCCTTTCTTTTCCGCTCCGCCCTGGCCTGCACCAGGGAATTCAGTAATCGGTGTCGTAGTGGGCTGGGCAAGCTGGGCATCGAGCTGCTGCTGGCGTTCCAGGCGGTCAATCTCTTTGCCGAGGTTCACCACATCTGCTTCCATCTTGTCGTAGCGGGCTGCATCTTCCGCAGACACCATGCCGTTTTCATCACGGACGGTATCCAGGAAGGCCTTGGCAGCATCCCACAGATTCTTACGTTTTTCACGCAGTGCTAAAATCGTATCCATTGTTGTCCTCCTTAATGAATGAGCAATGCCAGCCGTTTTTCTAAGGAAGCGGCTGGCACTTTATGAATCGGTTCATGGGGTTTCAGTTTTTGTACCAGTGAATTGGTAACAGTTACCGGCGTATAAATCATGGCTTCCGACTGCTCCCCATCGTCCTTTTTCTGGTCGAAGAGGATTTCATCCGCAAAGCCAAGTTCTACCGCCTTTTTCGCATTGAGCCAGGTCTCGTCATCCATCATATGGGAAATCTTCGTACGGGCCAGGCCGCTCTTGATTTCATAGGCATTGATGATGCTTTCCTTGACCTCGCTCAGCATGCCGATGGTCTTTTCCATCTCTGCCTGGTCGCCATAGGCCAGGGTTGCCGGATTGTGGATCATCAGCATAGCCACCGGTGACATGCAGACCTTCGTTCCCGCCATGGCGATGACGGAAGCTGCCGATGCCGCCAGGCCGTCGATTTTGACGGTGACGTTGCCTGGATAATCCATGAGCAGGTTATAAATCTGTGCGGCTGCGAAACAGTCCCCGCCCGGGCTGTTGATCCAGAGCGTGATGTCGCCGCTTCCCGCGTTCAGTTCATCCTTGAACGCCTTCGGCGTCACTTCATCGCCCCACCAGGTTTCGTCGGAAATCTGGCCGTCCAGGTAGAGCGTGCGCTCACTGCCGAAGGCATCCGGCGCTTCGTTCGTCACCCACTTCCAAAATTTATGTTTCATTCATATCTCCCTTCTGGGCAAAAGCCCCGGCATCCTTGAGTTTCGTCATGCTGCCGTTGACAAGATACAGATTGCCGCCTTCTTCCTCCGGTACCGGGTTCATATCTTCCATCTCCCGGATATCGTTGGCGGACAGCCAACCGTTCTGCCGGCCGATGCTGTAACCTGTCATGCGGCTCTCGTAATCGCCGCGCATCAGGCCGTTGACGTTGAACTTGAGGAAAAACTGCTTCTTTTCTTCCGGCAGGAACAAGGCTTTCTGCATGGCCTGTTCCCAGCGGATGACCCACGGGTCCAGGGTATATTTCACAAATTCCATGGACTGCTGCTCGATGTTGTTGAAGGAACTTTTCTCCAAGTCGCCAATCATGTGCGGCGGGATGCGGTAGAGCCTTGCAATTTCATTAAGCTGGAACTTCCGCGTTTCCAAAAACTGTGCTTCTTCCGGTGGGATACCGATCTGCTGGTACTTCATCCCTTCTTCCAGCACAGCTACCTTGTGGGCATTGGCACTCCCTTGATAGACAGCGTTCCAGGAATCCCGGACTTTCGCCGGGTCCTTGAGGACACCTGGATGTTCCAGTACCCCACTGGGACTGGCACCGTTCGCAAAGAAGGATGCCCCATATTCCTCGCAGGCCATGGTCATGCCTACGGCATTCCGTGCCATGGCAATGGGCGAATAGCCGACCAGACTGTCAAAACCCAGGCCAGGAATGTGCAGCACTTCGTCTTTCCGAAGCGGCACCTGGCCATAGGGTTTGATGGCCGGGTTTTCGTCGGTGGTCTTGGTGTAGATGTAATAAATCTGGCCGCTTTCATCACGGCAGACGGTCATCTTGTCCGGCCGCAGCGGGTACAAGCCCCGCACCCTTCCTAACCTGTCGCGGATGATCTGGGCGTACGCATTGCCCCAGATAAGAAGATGACTCATCAAGGTTTCCCGGAAAATAAAGGATGTCATCTCCGGGTTCGGTTCATCGTGCAGGATGTGGTAAAGCGGATGGTCGTAGACCCGTTCTTTACCGCCCGTTGTGTAGCGGTAAAGCTGCAGCGGCAGGGCTGCCAGCGTTTCCGACAGGATACGGACGCAGGCATACACTGCCGTCGTCTGCATGGCCGTAAACTCATTGACGTTCTTGCCGCTGGTGGACGGACCGAAAAGATAGCGGAAATCCGTGCCGATGTAATAGTCTTTCGGCTTATCCCGTGTCCGGAACAGTTTCGATAAGAATGGGATGTGCATAGAAGTCTCCTTCCGTTAAAACGAAATGACGCCCCGTTCGTCATAGACGCTGCCGCTGCCTGTCCCGTTACGGATGCAGCGGTCGAGGGCCATGATGCTGGCTACGATACCGTCGATCTTCTCGACGGATTTTTCTTTGTCCGGCTTGATGTTCCCTGCTGGGTCCTGACGCATAACGACGTTTCCGGCCATCCACTTGAGGACGGGATTGCCACCGTGGATGATGTTCCCTTCCATCAGGAGTTTGAACAGCTCTTTCGAAGGCGGCGACATATCCTTGAATCCCTGGCCGAAAGGCACCATGGTAAAACCCATGTCCTCCAGATTTTGCACCATCTGTGTGGCGTTCCAGCGGTCATAGGCGATTTCCCGGATGTGGTAGGTTTCCCCCAACCGCTCGATGAATTTTTCGATGAAGCCGTAATGAATGACGTTTCCTTCGGTCGTCTGGATGAAGCCCTGTTTCTGCCAGACGTCGTAAAGCACATGGTCGCGCCGGCAGCGCAGTTCCAGGGTATCTTCCGGCAGCCAGAAGAACGGCAGCAGGATATATTTATCATCCTCCGTCCGTGGCGGGAAGGCCAGGACCAGGGCCGTGATATCTGAAGTGCTGGATAAGTCCAGGCCGGCATAACACATTCTCCCCCTGAGGGCATCGCGGTCGATGGGGAGATTGCCCTTATCGTAGACCTGCTCCGGAATCCAGCGGATGCTGGCACTGGTCCAGATGTTAAGCCGCAACTGTTTGAATACATTTTCTTCGGCAGGATTCTCGACAGCGTTCTGATAGGCTTCCCGGACACGGTCAATCTGGATGGTGTGGCCAAGAGAAGGATTCGCCTTGTACCAGTTGGCTTCATCCGTCCAGTCCGCTTCCCCTTCCAGACCATATACAACCGGGTAAAAGGTGTAGTCCTTCTTCCGTCCTGCCATCAGGTCAAGGGCTTTCGTGTGCAGTTCATAGCAGATGCTGTTCTTATCGTTGCCCGCCGTCGTGATGATGAAAAAGAGCGGCTGCTCCCGGGCATCGCCGGAACCTTTCGTCAGGACATCATAGAGCTTGCGGTTTGGCTGGGCATGGATTTCATCAAAGACCAGGCCCGACACATTCAGGCCATGCTTGGTCCCTGTTTCTGCCGACAACACCTGGTAGAAACCGGCATTGCGATAATTGATGATGCGCTTCCCCGCCGTCCGGATCTTAGAGCGGCGCATCAGGGCGGGACTCATTTCAACCATCTGCCGGGCCACATCAAAGACAATGGACGCCTGGTTCCGGTCGCAGGCGGCACCATACACTTCGGCGCTCGGCTCGTTGTCAGCATACAGAAGGTAAAGGGCAATAGCCGCTGCCAGCTCCGACTTTCCGTTCTTCTTTGGAATCTCTATATAAGCCGTCAGGAACTGCCGCTTCCCGTTTTCCTTGACGATGCCGAAGAGATCACGCACAATCTGTTCCTGCCACGGCAGGAGCAGGAACGGCTGCCCGGCCCATTTGCCTTTTGTATGACAGAGATTCTCGATGAAGGCAACCGCCCTGTCGGCCTTGTCCTTATCGTAATGGGAATCCGGCAGCATGAACGCTGACGGCCTATATACAAACGCCAAACCACTCACCCCCTTAGAATCAATTCCATTTCATCCACTTCCCGTTCACTGCCCGTGTCTTCTCCAATCATGCGGCTCCGGGCAGACGGTGTCAGGCCGAACTGCTCGCAGAACTTCAGCATGATTTTGAGGTTCGTTTGGGCGATGGACACCTGTGGTACCTGCTGCAGGTAGCCGTTCGGCGTCCGTACCATGTCGCCGTGCTGGGTAATGAATTCCTCCGCGCCTTTCCAGCGGGCATAGGCCTGACAGTAGCCGGCAAAGGCGGCACGGTCGATTTCCGTCAGCATCCCCATCTCGGCGAGGACTTTTCCCAGCCGCTTCCATTCTTTCTTGGCGTCGTCTTCCAGCCACTCCGGACAGCGCGGCAGTTTGCCCTTGGGCATGGGTTCTTTCTTATTGAGCGGCCGATGGCCGGAATTGCCCTCCAACACTTTGAGGGCTGTCGGCTTCGGCTTCCTTCCTCGTACTGCCAAGCCGTACACCTCCTTTCTGTAATAAAAAACAGCCCCGCAAGGCTGTTTGTGTGTTAAGTTAGAAATCTTCCAGTTCGTCCGCTACGCATTCCAGCCAGGGGCCTACTTCGTCGAGACTGCTGAATTCGGCCCTGGGAAAACCGTAAGGGCTGTCCATGGTGCCGTTTCCAAAATCCGTAAGCCAGAGGCTTTCGTCGGTGATGATGTACTTCCCAAGGTAATGGAAAAGGTAAGCAGTGTCATCGAAGTACTCCAGAGCTTCTTTTGCCTTTTTGGAAAGATTCACCGGCCAATCCAGTGCTACCGCTGTGGCTCCGTATGCTCCGTCCAGGTTCTGTTTGTCGATTGCGTTCAAGTTTTTCATGTTTTTTCCTCGCTTTCATGTGCTTTTTCTTTGGGGTTGTTCCCCTTGGGTCATGTATATATATCACTCTAAAGGCACGTAATAGCAAGCTTTATATTGAGAATTTATGCATTTTCTTGAGGATCTTGATGAGAAAAGAGGGCTGATTCCCAGCCCTCTCCCGATACCTGCTTCTTAGCGGAAGCTGATGGTCAGCATCCCTGTTCCCATCCACCAGCTGTTTTCTACCCAGGGGTCTTCCCTAAAAATCTGCCTTGCTTCTTTAATTTTTCTTTCCATTTCTTCTTTGCCGAACTGTTCGCAGGCGGCTTTCTCGCTGATTTTCTTTCCATCCAAGGTAATGATTGTTCTCATCGTTATTTCCCCGCTTTCTTATGCTTTGAGTGTTTTCCCTTTCGGTATGTATATATATATCACTCTAAATGCATAATATAGCAAGTCATTTCTGATGAATCATTTAAGGATTTTCCATTCATCTACCCCCGGCACCAGACCGAGACTGCAGCCTGTGTCCCATGCCACATGGATGGTCCCTATATCGTCGATGAACTGGACGGTGCCTTCCGTCCCCGGTGCCGGTGCCTGTGGATCCTCCATATGGAGCAGTTTCACCCGCATCCCTGCCATGCCTGCTTTACTGGTTTCCAGTGCTTTTTTCAGGATGGCGCGGTCGAAGCCGAATTTCCGGTAATCCCGGTCCATCTGCTCATAATACCGAGGGAAAGGCATACCGCAGTGGCGGTCCTCATGCATGATGTAGACCAGCCCCGTAATCGCCCCATCCTTCATCTGCACTTCGATATCCTTCTTGTAGTAGAAGGTCGGGAACCCTTCGTAGCGGTCCAGCCGCTGTTCGTCGGCCTTGGAGATGGCCCAAACCGTGACGGGAACAGTGCTTTCTTCCTTGGGCTCGATGGTGGCGTAGCAGCCCGTCAGCGAGCCTTTGAAAAGCAGCTCGTAGCCCTGAATGAATCCTGTCCCCACAAGGACGGCGTCGCGGCACCGTACGGCCATCTGCCGTTCGTCCATATTGCTCCCGTAAGCGATGTAGTATTTCTTCATATTGCTCATCCTTTCTGAAGGGAATGTCCTTCTACCCCCTTAAGGGCAGCCGGGGCTGCCCTGTGTGCGGTTTATCGTTCCCTTCAGGCGGCTGCGTGTCTCCATGCGGCGTTGCCCATCAGGTTCTTCAAAAGGTGGTGGCGGCAGGTCTTGAACTCGTCGCCGATCAGGCCAAGCCGGAGCATCCAGCAGCGGAAGGCGTATTTTTCATTGTCCGTTTCGGTCTTCCGTGCCGAGGCTTTCTTCTGGGTCAGTGCCTGATGCGTCATGGCAAGGCAGAACTGGATGTAGGCTTTGATTTCGCCGGCGTGAAGGGTGCCGTTGAAAAGACGGAACTCGACGGTGCCTTTGGTGAAGGTGGCGTGGAGGTTCAGGCCGTGGTAGCGGCTGCTGTTGTAATGCATGTTCCGTCCGCAGGGGGCTTCCATGTACCAAAGGTCTGCGAATTTCGCCATCGTCGCCGGCCGTTTCTTGTTGAGTTCCTTGAGGAACCGTTCGTTGGTCTTGCGGCAGTAGCGGTGTTCCCTGCCCGGGTTGATGCTGAGTGAGCGGTAGATCAGGTCTTCTTTGCTGTAAAAGACGTTCACCAGATTCCGCAGGGTCTTTGGCGTGAACCGTTCCGCGCCAACATGGATGTGGATGCCGCAGGAACTGTTGGCGAAGGCGCCGGCTTTGCGCAGGGTGCGGATGAGCTCCTGCAGGATCGGGATGTCGTCGTAGGAAAGGATGGGGCTGACCACTTCGGTGCGGTAGTTCGTCGAGGCTTCAACGGTGCGCCCGCCTACCTTCTTCTCGGGAATCAGGCTGGAGTCGTTCATGGCTTTCCATTTCCGGTCCTGTGCGTCTTCTGCAATGTAGGTATCGTAGGCGCCGCCTTCGTGGTATTTGCGTTCCGTCCCGAAGAAGGTGGCCATCAGGCTGGCCGCCTTGCTGCGGGTGATTCCTGTCATTTCGATTTCGATGCCAAAGTGTTGTGTTTTCATAATTTTCTCTGTCCTTTCTATGTGTGCGTGTGTCCTTTCGGTACACTATATATCACTCTAAAGGCACACAATAGCAAGTCATTTTGAGAATAATTATGAATTAATTTTACCGATTCCGGTGTGTTTTCACCCGCTCTGCATGACGCTTTACTTCTTCTTCCGTGCGGAAAGCACTCCAGCCGTTGAGGTCCTTCATCAGGGCCATGCGGGATTCATGGCTGGCCTTGGTCCCCATGCCGATGCGCAGGAGCCAGCTCCTGAAGTAGTACTTTTCGTTTTCCGGTCTCTTCACCGCAGGCTGTACCCGCTTTGCCTTGCGGGCTGCGCTGATCAGGAAGGCGAAGAGTTCCACCATGGCCCGGTTCTTTACGGCGTTTCCCGTGTCGGCAAAGCAGAAGGTCGCCGATTCTTCATTCAAGCGGATGCCCTTATTGCCGCTTAGGCAGGTACCGTACACTTTGAAGAAGGAAGCGGCGTCGGTCAGGGCGGCTTCTTTCAGGGCCGTTACGCAGTCTTCTGTAATATGGAAGTTCTCAGAGCCTGCCGCGCGGTTCAGCAGGTACTGCTGGGCGCTGAGGGTGAAGATCAGGCTGCGGAGATGGATGCCGTCCATCCCGTCAATGGGGACACCGACTTCGATGGTTTCCGTTTCGGTGTCTGCTTCCGGTTCTACTTCCGGTTCCACCAGACCTTCGTCTTCGAGGAAGCGGCGCAGGGCCTGCTGCGTTTTTTCGTCATCGCATTCGATTTCTCCGCTGCGGAGGATGCGGAAGCCGCGGCCTTCAAAAGCGAAGGTCGGGATCCCTGCGTAGTGCAGTTTTTCGTTATGGTTGAAGGGAATCAGGCGTTTCGCCAGTTCCTTGCGGTCGTCCAGATTGGTTTTGATGGTCATAGGTATGTACCTCCTTTTTTGTTAGTACATATATCACTCTGAACGCCGATAATAGCAAGTCATTCTGGCGATTTAGTTCCTGTATCCTGAAAGAAATATGCAATCCCTGAAAGCACGAACCAGACGCAGGGCAGCGCCACACCGTTGCCCCACATCTTGTACTCTGCTGAATCCCGATATGGATTCTGCAGCCATTTAACAATCTGGTTCCTTGTCTTTGATTTCGTCGTCTTCCCCAGCGCCTTGCGGTGGTTTTCGAACACCTCCTGCCAGAAGCGGATATCCTCTTCTGTCGGGTTCTCCGTTGCAAGGCCGCTGCACCACCAGTCCGGGAATCCCTGGAGCCTTGCACACTCTGCCGGCATCAGGCGTCGGACACGGGCATGGCTGTTGATGAGCGGCGGGTCCTTATAATCCGTAGCGACCAGGGAACTGGCCACTTCTTTGGCCGACCGGGTGAAATGGGAATTCTTGCTGGCACTGTAGGTCAGCTCCACCACAGCGATGCCGCCCTGGTTGCTCCCAGGAACATTTCCCGAACGGTCGACAGTCCGGCAGGTATCGCTCTCATAGACATGGTTGCGCATATTGCGGGTGCCGTCCGAGGTCTGCCGCACATCGTAGGTCTTCTTCTCCCCGTCACCCCCGCACTGCAGGACCAGCGGCTGGTTGTTGCCGCCTGTCCCGTATTGCGCCGTGAGTGACGGGTTCACAGAGAGCGGGCCTTTGTACCTGGCATCGGCGCCGTGGTTCTCAAAGACGCTTCCCGGCACTTCCGCAATGACTGGCGGATGATGGGCTTCTGCCCGCAGGGTATTCGTGTACTCTTTGGTGACATCCATATGGATGCCGCCCTGATCATTCAAGCAGATTGTGCCTGCCGCTCCAGTGCCAGGCGCAAGACCTCCGGCAGCACTCTGCCATGCTCGGAAGCCCTGCGCAGAATACCCTGACAGGCCCTCGGACTCAAATAGAACCTTTCCGGCACTTTGTCCATCAAAATCTGCGACAAGGTAGATGCGCTTTCTTCGCTGGGGGACGCCCCAGTATTGGGCATCGAGGATGCGCCAGGCCACAGAGTACCCGTTTCCCAGGATGCATCCCGCAGGCTGCCACCTGGCACAGCCAGCCACTGAAACCGCAGGGTCTTTGATGCGGCAGATTTCTTCGAGGACTGTCCGGAAATCTTCACCCTTGTTACTGGAGAAAGCCCCGGGGACATTCTCCCACACGATATATCTTGGATATTGTCCATTCGTTTCTTCCCTCATTTCCTTCACGATGCGCACTGCCTGATAGAACAGCGAGGACTGCGAACCGCCGAGGCCGTCCCTTTTCCCGGCAATCGACATATCCTGGCAGGGACTGCCGAAGGTGATGATGTCTACCGGCTCGATTTGTGCGCCGTTTACGGCACTTACATCGCCATAATGCTTCACAGATGGCAGCCGTCTCGTCGTCACGCGGATGGGGAACGGCTCGATTTCCGAGTTCCATACAGGACGGATGCCCGCAAGGATGGCGCCCAGTTCAAAGCCGCCGCTCCCGGAGAACAGGCTGCCCAGCTTAATCTGTTTCATCATCTGCCACCTCCGCATACGGGATTTTCTCATCCCCGCGCAGGACAAACACACCTGCGTCCCCGCATTCGCTGATGTAGCGCTTGACGATGACATCGACGAATTTCTCGTCGAGTTCGATGCCGTAACAGATGCGGCCCGTCTGCTGGCAGGCCATGAGCGTCGAACCGGAACCGAGGAACGGGTCCAAGATGATGCAGTGGCTCATGGACGAATTCTGTATGGGGTACGCCATCAAGGCAACGGGCTTCATGGTCGGATGGTCCTTGCTAGCCTTCGGCCGATCATATTCCCAAATGGTCGTCTGCTTGCGGTCGGAATACCAGCGATGCCTGCCGTTCAGCTTCCAGCCAAAAAGACACGGCTCATGCTGCCACTGATACGGGCTGCGCCCCAGCACCAGGGCATTCTTCTTCCAGATGCAGCAGCCGGACAAGTAAAAGCCTGCGTCCTTGAAAGCCTTGCGGAAGTTCAATCCCTGGGTATCAGCGTGGAACACATAGATAGAAGCATCCTGCTCCATGTTCTGTTCCATGTTGACGAAGGCTGCAAAAAGGAACTGATAGAACTTATCGTCCGGCATATTGTCGTTCTTGATCTTGCCTGCCGTTTCTTCCACATCGACGTTATAGGGCGGGTCCGTCAGCACCATGTTGGCCTTCTTCCCTGCCATCAGTCGTTCATAGGTTTCCGGCAACGTCGCATCGCCGCAGATGACACGGTGGTCCCCCAGGAGCCAAATGTCTCCAGCTCGGGCGACGGTCGGCTTTTCCAGTTCACCGTCAACATCGAAGTCATCTTCTTTGATTTTCTTGTTGTACACTTTCGAGAAGAGTTGCTCGACCTCGGGTGCTTCAAAGCCCGTCAGGCCGACGTTGAAATCGACACCCTGCAAATCGACGATGAGGTCGGCCAGGAGCTGCTCGTTCCAAGCACCCGTGATTTTGTTGAGCGCGATGTTGAGCGCCTTGACCTTATGCTCATCTTCGATATGGACAACGACACACTGGACTTCTTCGTAGCCTAGGTTCTTGAGGACCGTCAGTCGCTGATGACCGCCGATGACGGTCATATCGTAATTGACGATGATGGGTTCCACGTAGCCGAACTCCTCGATGGACTTCTTGATTTTCTCGTATTCCTTGTCGCCGGGCTTCAGCTGCTTTCTGGGGTTATAGGCTGCTGGCTTCAGCGACCCGATGGGCAGCATCTTCCATTCCATATCCGATGTCTTCACACGCTTGCTCCTCTCTGAAGGCAGCCGCCACTGCCCGGCCGTAGCCGGCGAGGTGGTGCCGCCTGCAATAATTCCGTACGCTGTCCCGTGACAGCTTTGTCTTCCTGGCGATGGCCTTGTAGCCCATCCCCTGCTTCCGCATGGCTTCTATCTGCCGGCGCTGGCAGTCGTTCATGACAGGCTCCTTTCACACAACAAAAAAGCTCCGGGCCACCATGGGCCTGGAGCCAACGTATTCAATTTCAGATGCCGGGTATCCCCCCTTATGAATTTCGCGTTTTTTCACGTTTGAGGGGGCGGCGGTCATGGACGGAAGGGCTGCAGAGATTTGCATCCCCCCCCCCCCGCCTATTGTAAAATGACCGTCTTTATGATAAACTAATATTAGTTTATTAATTGTTAATCGCGGAGGTGCATAATATGGCAGATGAAAAAATGAAAAAAGCTTTTTTACATGTTCCAAATCTTACTGAGCAAAAGGGGATAGTAATTAAAAAGGCTTTAGAAGAAGCGTCTTCCAAAGGTCTGACTGATGTAAAAGGGTATTTTGATAATAATACTCTTGAAATGCAAGGGAAAGATAATACCGGAGCCACGGTTGTCTTATCTCATGAATTTGTAGGTACCGGAGAAAACTTTAATGGCTCTAGATATCCTAGACATCACAGCCAACAGGAATTGGAATATAATTGCAGTGAGCTTTATGACGCAGGATATAAGCAAGTTCAAATTGCTAAAAAACTTGGAATTTCTCAATCCCGCGTGTCACAAATTTTACACAAAAAATAAATTCAGTACCTGTACTCGATGTCCCGGTCTTCGGTCATCGTCTTATGGTCATGGCAGCTCTTGCAAAGGGGCTGCCAGTTCTTCTCATCCCAGAACAAATCCGGGTCGCCGCGATGCGGTTTGATATGATCCACGACGGTCGCCGGGATGAGCCGTCCTTTTTCCTTGCAGCGGACGCACCAGGGGTGGCGTTTCAGGAAAAACCTCCTGGCTTTCTGCCATTCTCTCCCGTAGCCACGCAGCACCGCGCTCTTCCGTTCCCCCTGGCACTGCCGTTCATGTTCCTCACAATATTTTCTTCCATACGGCACCAGCCTGGGGCAGCCCGGATATTTGCAGGGCGTCTTCGGTCTTCTGGGCATTTACATCATCTCCGGCATCAAAAAAGGACCAATGGCGTTCAAACCTCGGTCCTTCATTCTTTTCTTGCTGATTATAGTATATCTTACAGAAGCCTGTGACATCAAGTGCTGCTTTAGTGACATTCAGTGACATTCGCCAGAAATCTCGATGTGTTTCAGGGCTTCGTCATGCAGCCGGTACACCTGGCGGATATGAAGTCCGAGAGTATCGGCAATGGATGCCCAGTCTTTAAAGGCCAAGTAGCGGAGTTCCAAGACGACCCGTTCCCGGGCATCTGGCACTCGGCTGACAGCCTTCATGATGTCTGCCTTGAGTTCGACCAGGACGTCGATAGCTTCATCCACTTCCTGTTCCATATCCATCATACGGGCGATGGTTTCTTCCAGACGGTGCGGATTGGGTGTCCCGCTTGGCGGCACCGGGCTGAGTGTCGATGACGCCTTGATAGCCAGCTGCCGCAAAGACGATACCTGCTCCAGCTTGCTGTCTATCTGTATGTTGATGTTCCGTGCCTGTTCCAGGTACGCCTTGGCTTCCATACGCTTTTCTTCTCCTTCTGTTTCCTGTTTCATAGTATACCCCCATTTTCTGCTTTCGTCATGCCCAGGTCAGCCTTTACGGCTTCAATCAGTGCGGCCTGGGTTCCGTTTTTGTGTTTCAAGACGTTCAGGATGCGTTCATCAATCGCGTCCTTGGCTACGATGTGCTGTATGATAACCGTCTTGTCCGCCTGCCCCTGCCGCCAGAGCCGAGCGTTGGTCTGCTGGTACAGCTCCAGGCTCCAGGTCAGGCCGAACCAGATCAGGATGGAACCGCCCTGCTGCAGGTTCAGGCCGTGTCCGGCAGAGGCCGGATGGATGAGGGCCACAGGTATCTTTCCTGCGTTCCAGTCGGCGAAATCCTGCGGCTCCTTCAGTTCCCTGGCTTCCATCCGCTCCCGGATGCGGTCCTTATCGTGCTTGAACCAGTACGCCACCAGGACTGGCTTGCCGTTGGCACTTTCCACCAGGTCTTCCAGGACATCCAGCTTCCGGTCATGGATGGCCGCCACGTCCTTGCCATCGGTATAAATCGCGCCATTCGCCATCTGCGAAAGCTTCAGGGTAAGCGACGCGGCATTGGCAGAGGTGACCTCGCCGCCTGGAAGCTCCAGTACCAGGGACTTCTTGAGTTCGTCATACCGTTCCTTCTCCTTTTCACTCAGTCTGACTTCCTTCGCTACGCTCACCAATTCCGGCATCTCCAGATAATCTGTTGCCTTCATGGACACAGTGATGTCGGCAATCTGGTGATAGATGGCTTCTTCCGCTCCCGGCAGTGGCTTGTAGGAATACACCACCATGCCGTTGCGTTTGTCTGGCTGGAAGTAGAGGTTCCGGTACTGGCTGATATATCTTCCCAGCCGCTTTCCCATATCCAGGATGCGGAACTCAGCCCAGATGTCCATCAAGCCATTGCCGCTGGGCGTCCCTGTAAGGCCGACGATGCGTTTCACTTTAGGACGCAGGGCCTTCATGGCACGGAACCGCTTCGACTGGTGGTTCTTGAAACTCGACAGCTCGTCCAGAACGACCATATCGAAATCCAGGCGGCTGTTCTCATAGAGCCAGGCCAGGTTCTCGCGGTTCACGATATAGATATCCGCTTCCTGCTGCAAAGCCCGCCGCCGTTCTGCCACGGTTCCCACGACCACACTGCAGGTCAGCTCTTTCAGGTGATCCCACTTCCTGAGTTCATCCGGCCAGGTGTCTCTCGCCACCCGCAGCGGAGCTACCACCAGCACCCGCTTAACTTCAAAGGCGTCATACATGAGGTCACGGATGGCCGTCAGCGTTGTCACCGTCTTGCCAAGGCCCATGTCTAGGAACAGGGCTGTAATGGGATGGGACTTGATGTATTCGATGGCGTATTTCTGATAATCATGCGGCATGAACTTCATGCACCTCCGCCCCCTTTCCCATCGGGCGTGCGGGCGATAGCCTTCAGGACTGCGGGAATATCCTCCATGGCATCCAGGACGAATACCTGGTAGCCCAGCCGTCGCAACATGGCATGGCGCTTCAGCTGCAGCGGCCTTGGCTTCTGCCCCGGCGCCTTTACTTCCACAAAGCCCATCTTCCCATCAGCCAATAGAATCAAGCGGTCTGGTATACCTGCAAATGATGGCGAAACAAGCTTCACTGCCTTACCGCCAGCCTTCTCCGTTTCCATCACCAGGTGATGTTCGATTACTTTTTCTCGCATATTACTCACCTCTTTTTTATAGGGGTGCAGGTCGGTGAAGGTCGTTTCATAAACTTCCCTTAAAGACATTTTTTCTATTTTTCAGCCCTAAAGGGGGTTTATATATCGACCTGCACCGACCTGCACCCTTCCCTTTTTCTTACAGGAAATCTGTGACTTTCAGCTTCAGCCCATAAATGAAATACCCGGCTTTCCGCTTACGCCTGTCAAACCCAGTTTTCTCTAATGCTCCGTAAAAATCCGTCGTACTGCGGGTATACTCGTTCATCTGCTGGCAGTACAGCCGATAGGCCGTATAAAGTTCCCCGGACTTCTCGCTGAAAGAGGCATCTTCTTCACAGCAGTCATCCAGGAAATGCCGAAGCCAGTCATTCTGCCCGCGGTATTCATTGATGGCAGATGCGACGCAATCAGGCGTATCCAGGTGATAGTTCTTGGCAATGACCCTCTCCGCCCCTTCGATAATCCACTGCAGGATGGCAGGACCGGCTTTCTCCACCAGGTAGTCTGCGTAGTTCTTGATGTCGCTCTTCCCTTCGAACTGGGCCTTGAAGGGCATGACGATAAGACGCCGCCATGTCCCTTCGTCATTAGCCCCCACCCTGGGCAGGTGGTTCGTGTAGAGGATCAGCGTGTGTGTCGGTACGAACTTAAAAGGATCCTTATACTTCTTTTCGCCGCTCACTTCATCCGTTGAGCAGAGCTGTTTCAGGATGGACGTAGAAAGCCGGACGCCTTCTTCCATTTCGGCGGCAATAATCATGCGCTTCCCCTTCAGCTCCGCCATTTCCGGACGGACGTTCCGCTTGCAGCCTGCCGTCAGGGCATCGGCAGAGATGCCGCCGCAGTAGCTGCCAAGGACGCGGGCCAGGGAATTCCAGTAGGTCGACTTGCCGTTGCGGCCGTCGCCGTACGCGATGACCAGGGCTTCTACATAGACTTTGCCGATAGCCATGAGACCGCTGATTTCCTGGGCGTAGTCGATGAGCGCCGTATCGCCGGTAAAGAACTGCCGGACGGCCTGTTCCCAAATAGCTTTCCCTTCGATGCCCGGGTCTACAGAGGTACATTTCGTGATGAAGTCCGTCGCTCGGTGTTCCTGCCGTCCCCGCATCCCTTTCCGCAGATCATATGTATAAGACGGGGTGTTCAGCAGGAATTCATCTGCATCCAGTGCCTGGATAGGCATCTGGACCATGGGTTTCAATGCTTGCAAGGCCGACAGGATATAGCGCATATCGCGGCGTTTCAGGACAAACTTCCGGTACGCTTCTGCGGCAAGGTAGGCGGCGTAGGCTTTGGTCTGCTTTTCCTCGATCATCTTCTCCAGGTTCCGTCCGCCCTTACGGATGATATCTTCCGAAATCCCTGTCCCTGCTAATTCCTTGAGTGCCTGCTCGGACTGTTCATTAGCATCAGCCAGCTGCAAATCCAGGAATTCTTCCGCTGCACCGACCGCTGCCTGCCGCGATTCTTCCCAGCAGATGCCATCGTAGTGGATGAAATCCGTGCTGTCGGTGTAGCGCAGCTCGTTGCCGTATTCTCTGGCGATGACCTTGGCCTGGCCGATATCCGAATAATCCTCCGGCCGCAAGGAGTCCCGGGTGCCGAAATCGTTGTTGTATTCATCCGGGCTGACGTAACCTTCCTGCTTTGCGATGCGCTTGCCGAACCGTACGGCACTGCCCCAGATAGTGTTCAGCTCAGTGTCGGGAAGCGGCGGGTCGCACTTTTCCGCTTCGTCGAGGAAAATCTGGTACGCCTTTTCCGTCGCCCCGTAACGTTTGATGACGCGGCCGGCAAAACGGCTCATGGTGCTGTTCCGGCGTCCGGCCGGGATACTGCGTGACTCGGTATCTCCCACTTTGAGTACCTGGTCGATTGTCGTTTCCCCGTCCTGCCACAATACTTTCTCGACAGGGCAGCCATAGATGAACCGGGCCGCATCGAGAGCCGCTTCATCAAAGAAGGGATAGGCACGGTGGATTGCCCGTTTCAGTTCTGCATAGTGCTGTTCATCCGTGATATCCGGAATCCCGAAATAGGCATGGAAGCGTGGTCTGGCACACTTGCCGTCCTTGGGTTTCATGTGATTCCTTGACGGCACGATGGCCACCGAGACTTTTGGCAGCATGGCCAGGAGCTTTTCCATGGTAATCCAGTCAGCAGGATTCTCCGAGTGAGTGTTGTCACAATCCATGACCAGGACGTCGGCGGAGAGAAAATTCTCCCGCTTCCGATAACAATCTTTGAAGGCTACGCAGACATGATCGAAGGCGGCTGCCGCCTTCAGGTCCTCGGCACAGCTGATTTTCTGCTGCCTGGGATAGCGGCAATTCGCTTCCACGCCAGCAAAGTCTGACCTATAAAGTGTAAAATCCATCTTATTTCACCTCGTTAATATACCGAATTGTTTTTCCTTTTCTTTGGGCGTACTGGATTTCTTTTTCCATTCCCGCCGAAATCACATCGCCAAAGACCCAGAGTTCGACGCAGCGGGACAATAGTGCGATATCCATAAAGAGTGCCAGTTCCCGTTCCGATTCTTCATCGAGGAACTGCGGTAGATACAGATGCGGTGCCAGAGGGATACATCCCTGGTCTACCGTATAGCGGCAGTAGGCACAAGCTTTCCGGATATTTTCTTCTACATCCCCGGCATAGGGCGAACACACGTACACAACAGGCATGAACGGGAACCTTTGGGGTTCCACGTTCCTGATTGCCTGATACGCTGTCGGGTCCGGATAATACTCTGCATTACGTTTCGGATTGTTTTCCATGCAGTTCCATCCACCCTTCCGCACATTCATCGCACAATACTGCCGTTCCCACCAGGTCAGCGTCACTGTCTGACAGGACATTCTTCAGATTGACAGGTACTTCCCTGCCACAGACCGGGCAGCGGCAGAAAACGTTTTCGTCATTGATTTCGACCGTCACATCGACACCATCTTTAAGTGGTTCTTTTACGTAAAACATGATTCATCCCTCCAGTTCCGTTTTGTAATAGGTCATGAGCATCTGCTTGCGCTGCTGGAAATCCGGGCAGGAATACAGCAGGCCGTAATCCAGGTGCTGCAGCCGATCCAGAGCATGGATCTGCTGTGCAGTCAGATAAGGCCGGATGCTCTGCCCTTTTTCGATGCCGTTGGCCAGCCGGAACTGCTTGGCAGACATCCCCAGCACGATGCGGTTCAACATGTCACATTCATTGCTGAAGTGGTACGGCTTCGGACTTTCATGCAGGCGGCAGATCATGTCCGTCAGCATCGGGAATTCCTGCCGGGCAGACAGGAGCGACCGGATGCACTGCTCCATCTCATTGAAGCGATGGATATAGAGTTCCTTGAAATGCATCGCCTTCGAGCCTGTGTAGCCCATGACCAGCATGGTGAACCCATCGCGGGTCAGTAGGTAACGTGGCAGTTTTCTTCCCCTGGCATCACGATATGTATTGCCCTCAAAATTGAGTGCAATGAATTCTGGGCTTAATCCAGAATTGGATGCAGTGATTCGTCCGATATCACGCAGAACGTTATAATGCTGTTTTTCAAAAGTCGCTGCAACAAACAGGCTGTCGACCCTTGGTACACCTCTCTGATCAGCAAACACGCCAAATTCATCTTCTGGAATCAAAAACTTCATAGCGAATCCCGCCTTTCTTAAAATAAATATCCGAGGAAATTCCCTCTGATAGTGAAAGGACAGGAATCACTATGTTAAGTACCGGGAAATCAATCTTTTTTATAAAATTCGCACTCATACCCGTCTGCCCGGAGTAATAGCCCTTCAGCCCACGACGGCGTCCGGCCCATCTGCTCACAGATGGCATCGACGCTAGTGTCTTTGGGACACTCGATAATCAGTTCATCATGGACATGGCCGACGATGGCGCAGCATCGCAGCGTCTGCATGGCATAGCAGAGGATGTCCCGGCTGATGCCCTGGACGATGTTCTCCACGAACTTCGGGCCATAGCTTTCGAGCCGTTCCCACTTCTTCGTTGCGCCGATGCCTTCATAGGTGACGGATTCCCCACCGAAGCGGTTCTCGCCTATCCGGGGCTTTACGTAGGAAAGCCGCCGTCCACTGGGGAGCTGTATGAACAGCATGCCGCTCTGATACAGAAAGCGGATGCAGCCAGTCCGCATGGGGATACGTTCCTTGATGGCTGTCTTCACGGCGGCGTCCACCTGCCACCAGAAATCGACGATGTGCAGATTGGCCGACCGCCAGGACTGCACCAGAGGATACGGCTCATCTTCCGAAAGTCCCATGTCCAGGGCACCCATGGCCTTCAGCGCTCCTACGGAGCCGCCATAGCCAAGGGCCAGTTCTGCGATTTTCCCTTTCTGCCTGAGATGCCCGTTGACACCATGCTTTTCCACGGGAACGCCGAACATGGAGCTGGCCGAGGCGCAGTAAATGTCGCCGTTCCTGGCAAAGACATCCGAACGCCATGTTTCTCCTGCCAGCCATGAAAGCACCCTGGCTTCAATGGCCGAAAAGTCAGATACCACAAACTTCAGCCCCTGCCGTGGTACAAAGGCGGTGCGAATGAGCTGGGAAAGGACATCGGGGATGGAATCATACAGGAGTTCCAGGGCTTCATAATTTCCCTGGCGTACCAGTTCCCTGGCTTCCGAGAGGTCCGGCAGATGATTCTGGGGCAGATTCTGCAGCTGGATGTGCCGGCCGGCAAACCGCCCGGTCCGGTTGGCCCCATAAAACTGGAACATGCCTCTGGCCCGACTGTCGTCACAGGCCGTCATCTC
>JBNMKW010000021.1:0-37450 GCA_050874545.1 Megasphaera sp.
AACGCTGCGTCAGCAACGCAAAAAGAATCGGGAGAAATTACGAATACAGGTATTGACTTCAAAGGCGGCAGCTTGATTATCAACGATGCCAAGTATACCCAAGCATATACAAACTCTGCACAGGCAGAATTGAAAAAACAAGGCGGCACGAAGCTGACCATGACAGGTACACTTGTCAAAGAAGATACGGGAGACGTCATAAAGGACATCACCGTAGATGATGCATCTCAAAAATATGGCAGTGATACAGAACTGGATAAAGTCACGGCAAAAGCAGATCATAACCTCTTAGTCGGCAGCAAAGATAACAATTTAGCCAATAAAGATATTGATGGTATCTCAGTAAAACAACAAGTAGAAAACGGCTTTGCTGTCGGTAAACTCGATTTAGGTGACGGTTACGGTGTCATTATTACCAACGGCAAAGAAGTAACCCTCGGTGGCAGTGCCGGCGGCAGCATCATTACTGTTGGTGGCAAAGATCAAGAGGTGAAGGTGGTTGTCGGTACGGACAAAGCCGGTACAAAAGATTCAACAGGCACCTTGACGATCGGTAACGGCGCAGCAACCAGTGACACATCATACACGCTGAATGGTACTGTCGCTGTTAATAAGGATAGCACATTAAACAGCAAGGGCCAGACAACGATTACCAAGGGCTTGCAAGTAAATGATGGGACCGTGAATGTACAGAAGGGTATGCTAAATACGACAGATTTGACAGTTACCGGCGTATCTAATGTATTGGGAACGGTCAAAGCGGATACCGTTAATGTAAAGGGTGCTACCCTTACGATTGGCAACAAAGACAATGCCGGCAATGTAACGGTTGAGAAAGCTAATCTACAGGGCGGTACGCTGTTCCTCGATCCAGCATGGAAAGATAAAGGAACCATCAACGATGCCAGCGGATTCGCTGTAAAGACGATTACCGATGCTGATGGTGCCTATATTGTTGGTCAAAATGCCGTACTTTCATTGGGTGCCGATTTGGATGCGGCTAAACAGGTATTTGCCAAGACGAGAGAAACGTGGGGTAAAGACGATATTACGTCTGCTGCGTATATTGCGTCTTCCATTAACATGAAAAACGGTTCCTTGACAGTAGATGGTTCGTTGACACAGAATCCGGCAGCGGTAGCTGCAAACGGTTCTGTCCATTTTGCAGATCATTCGTTACTCATGGTAGATGGCGATAAAACGAAATCTACAGCAGCTATTACAGGCGTAACAGATGTAAAAGTTGCTGATTCGGCTAAGTTGTATATTGATAATGCCAAAAAGAATACAACCTATCAGATTATTGATGGCAGTAAAGATGGCTGGAAAGCCGACAACGTTATCAGCAATAATAAGTTGTTGAAATTTAACGTAACAGATACAGGCAAGAATACCTATGATGTTACGTCTTATTCCAATTCCGTAAAAGATGTTTATGGCAATACGCTTCTTACAGGCAATGTCTATGATGCGGCTCTTGAAGCTGGCGGCGTAGCTGCTGACTTTGTCAATAATGCCTCTGACGATCATTATAATGTCAATGATACTGCAAAAATCAGTGCTTTAAACAGTGCGGCGGCGATGAGTGAATTGGCAGGAATTGATCATAGTATGTATGCAGCAAGCAATCTATTTACTGATGCCGTAGCAGACCATATGTCCTTGGCAAGCCAAAAAGATCATGACAGCGATATTTGGGCAAAATATATTCACAGCAAAGAAAATATGGATGGCTTGGCTATTGCCGGTACAGGAAGCAAGTACGATACAACCTATAACGGTGTCGTAGTAGGTGCTGATTTGCATAAACAAGGTAAGGCAACAATTGGGGCTGCATTGAGTTATATTGATGGCAGCGTAGAAGGCAATACATTGGCTGCTAGCACGAAAAATGATACAACCTATTACGGTGCAAGTATTTATGGCAGCATGCAAAATGATGATAGTGCTATCATTGGCGATATCAGTTACTTACATGGCAAAAATGATATTACCCAATACAACAGCGGTATGACATTGACTGCCAGCCCAAAATCGGATGCCTTCAGCGTCGGCGTACGTGCTGAAAAGAGCATCAAAGCCGGTGCAGGCAAGTTCGTTCCCTATGCAGGCGTTCGTTACATGCGTCTTAGCACGGGTAATTATACCAACAGCATTGGCATGCACTATGATGCTGATGATATGAATTTGTGGCTCTTGCCGGTTGGCATGAAATACAGCACGGATATTAAGAATGGCAGTTGGACAATTCGTCCGGTTGCCGAAGTTGGCTATGTATGGAACCTGGGCGACCGCGATGCGACACAGACGGTAGGCTTTGGTAGTGCCAGCGATAGATTTGGCTATGACGTAACCGATACAGGATACTATCTGGGCCGTTTGGTTATTGAAGCCCAAAAAGGTAACATGACTTATGGCGTAGGCTATGAATATCAAAAAGGCGACAGCGTCAAAGCCAATACATGGATGGCAAATGTAAACTGGAAATTCTAAGGTTAAAAAATTTCATATTGCTGAGCTAACTGATTAATAAGGGACTGTACCAAAAGGAGAATGTTGAAATCCATTTTGTTACAGTCCTTTTGCTATACCGTGTTACGTATATCGTTTTCATGTTCTTCAAACTTCCCATTAAAAACTATAATACGGGATAGACAAACGCATTATATTGCATCTTCTTTTCTGATGGTATAAACAGTAGTCAGTATCTGTTGAAACATAGGGGCATACATACATCTTTTATGTTGCTTAGAAAGCCTATAAATGGTATTATAAAGTGTCAACCTGCTTTTTATGAATTTTACAGAAAATGGAGTACATACATGGATTTTCAGAACAATAAATTTTATCATATTATTAGTTACGGCTGTCAGGCGAATGTGTCTGACAGTGAACGCTATGCTGGGCAGCTTGAAGCATTAGGCTACCATATGACAGAAGATATGGACATGGCTGATGTGATTTTGCTGAATACGTGCTGTGTTCGTGAAACGGCTGAGGGCAAAACGCTGGGAAAAATCGGCGAGTTAAAGCATTTGAAAGAACGTAATAAAGATTTAATCATTGCCGTTGCCGGCTGCATGGCGCAGGAATGGCAAGACAGGCTCTTTGAACGGGCACCGCATATTGATTTGGTCATTGGTACGCATAACATCCATAAATTGACAGAACTCATCAAAGAACGCCAGGGAAACGCTAAACATTATATGGCAGCCGACATGTCGACACCGGCATTTCATGATTTGCCGACCAAACGGTTTCAAAAATTCTTTGCCTGGGTGCCAATTATGAATGGCTGCAACAAATTCTGTACGTACTGCATTGTACCGTATGTACGGGGGCGTGAAGTGAGCCGTCCCATTGCAGATATTGTCAAAGAAATTGAAGGCCTTGCCCAAGAAGGCTATAAGGAAATTACACTGCTGGGACAAAACGTTAATTCTTACGGCATGGATTTGAAAGATGGTACGGATTTTTCGGCACTGCTGCAAGCGGTAGATCAAATCGACGGCATCGAACGCGTGCGCTATATGACAAGTCATCCTAAGGATATGACTGTTGCTATGATTGATGCCATTGCTGAAAGCAAAAAAGTAGTCAACCAAATGCATTTACCGATTCAAAGCGGCTCAGACCGGCTGCTCAAAAAGATGAATCGCGGTTATACGGTCGAACACTACTTGGAACTGGTAGATTATGCACGCAAACGTATTCCGGATTTGGTCTTGACGACCGATTTAATTGTCGGCTTTCCCGGTGAAACAGAAGAAATGTTTCAGGAAACTCTCGACGTACTGCGCCGTGTTCAGTATGACATGGCATACACGTTTATTTATTCCCCACGAACCGGAACACCTGCCGCTGCCATGGAAGATCAAATACCGCAGGATGAAAAAAGCCGCCGCTTACAGCGTTTAATGGACGTGCAAAATGTATACAGTCTGCAGCGTAATCAGGCTATGGAACACCATACGTATGAAGTTATCGTAGAAGGCCCGACCAAAAATGATGAAAACCATTGGTTTGGCCGTACACGGGGCAACAAAATGATTATTTGGGAAAACGACGGCTCGGTTGCTATCGGTGATACCATATCCGTTGCTGTGGATAAAGGACAGACGTGGGTATTGAAAGGACATGTAGTCCACTAAGGAGGGACACATTTGGCTGAAAAAAAGATGACTCCGATGTTGAAGCAATATTTAGAAGTCAAAGAGCAGTGCAAAGATAAAATCTTGTTTTTTAGGCTTGGCGATTTCTATGAAATGTTTAATGATGACGCGTTGACGGCATCCCGAGAATTGGATTTGACATTAACTGGGCGAGGTGTTGGCAAAAATGAGCGCGTGCCTATGTGCGGCGTACCGTTTCATTCTGCCGATACCTACATTGAACGGCTGGTTCACAAAGGATATAAAGTTGCGATTTGTGAACAGATGGAAGATCCTAAACTTGCCAAGGGTATTGTAAAACGCAAGATTATCAAAGTCATCACGCCGGGGACGATTACCTTGGAAAACGCGGTTGCTTCTAAAAAGAATAACTATATCAGCTGCATCAGTGAAAAAAATGATATGATTTCCATTGCTCTCATGGATGTCACGACAGGGGAATGCCTTTGGTCGGCATGCCCCGTTTCAGTGATGGAAGATGTGTTGTTTGATATTTTTTCTGTATATGAGCCTAGTGAGTTGATTTATGCGCACATGGACTCTTATATAGAACCCATACTGACATATTTGCGTAACCGGCTGGCACAATGTACAGTCACACCGTTTGCTGCTGATGACATGACGGATTATGCGGGTATCGGTGCACCATATTTTGACGAAAAAGATTGGGCAGCAGCAGGGACAGCGGCAGAATGCATTGGCATGCTGCTGACATATGTCCATGAGGTTATGCAGTCGGATATTCATCATATCAGCTCGCTGGAACGTATTGATAATGACAGCCGTCTGGTAGTCGATGGGGCCAGTCTGCGCCATTTGGAAATTACGCAGAATGTCCGTGACGGCGGCCGCAAAGGCACACTGCTGGCAGTGCTGGACAAAACCAAAACCGCCATGGGAGGTCGTTTGCTGCGCAAATGGTTGGAAGCACCGCTGCTGCGGATAGGTGAAATTACCAAACGGCAGGATGCGGTAGAAGACATCATCAACCACGAAATTATGCGGCAGGATATTGCTGATACCCTGGACGGTATTTATGATTTTGAACGGATTCTGACGCGTATCGAAACGGGTACAGCCAGCCCGAAAGATTTGGTGGCTTTGCGGGAATCGCTGGCTGTCATTCCTAAGCTGAAGCATATAATACAAGATGCGTCTTCAGAACTGCTTAAGGAACTGGAAGCCCGCATGAGTCCGCATCAGGACGTTTATGATTTGTTGTGCCGGGGCATCAAGGATGAACCAGGCGTTGTCATCCGCAACGGCGGCGTGATTCGTGATGGATATTCGAAGGAATTGGACGAAATTCGCGCCATTGCAGCCAACAGCAAAGAATTTCTTAAAAAGCTGGAAGAAGAAGAAAAAGAAAAAACGGGCATCAAAATGAAAATCGGCTATACGAAGGTGTTCGGTTACTATTTTGAAATTTCCCATGCCAACACGCTGCCGATTCCGGATTACTATGTCCGCAAACAAACATTGGTCAATGCTGAACGGTATATCACGCCGGCACTGAAAGAGTTTGAAGTTAAAGTACTGACATCGCAAGAACGCATGCTGGCGTTGGAATATCAGCTATTTGGGCAAATTCGTCAAGAAATACAAGGTCATATTACAGCCATGCAGCAAACGGCCCGTGCTATTGCGCGCATTGACTGCTTATACAGTTTGGCCTGCGCGGCTCATGACAACCGCTACGTGCGGCCGGGATTAAACCGGGATCAAGTCATCCAGATTAAAGACGGACGCCACCCGATTATTGAACAATTTCTTAAGAATGAATTGTTTGTACCCAACGACGTCACGATGAATCATACAAATCATGAAATCTTAGTCATTACCGGCCCGAACATGGCAGGTAAATCGACGTACATGCGGCAAATTGCCGTATTGATTTTGATGGCCCAAGTCGGTTCGTTTATTCCGGCACGGGAAGCGTCTATTTGTCCGGTCGATCGTATTTTTACGCGTATTGGTGCCAGTGATGATATCTTGACGGGCCAGAGTACTTTCATGGTCGAAATGAAAGAAGTATCGTATATTCTGCAGCATGCGACGAGCCGCAGCTTATTGATTTTAGATGAAATCGGCCGCGGTACGAGTACCTTTGACGGTATGTCCATTGCCCGTGCTGTGATTGAATACTGCCTGAAGCATATTCACGCGATGACGTTGTTTGCTACCCATTACCATGAATTAACAGATATGGCGGATATGTCGGAAAAAATTAAAAATTATACCGTAGCCGTCAAAGAACGAGGCAAAAACATTAAATTTTTACGGCGGATTATTCCCGGCGGTGCAGACCGCAGCTATGGACTCCATGTTGCGAGACTTGCTGGGCTGCCGGAAAGCCTGCTTAAACGGGCAGATGTGATTTTAAGGGAGTTGGAATCACAAGGAACACCGACTGCTACTTCTGCACCGGCAGCAGTGCAGACAGCCGTTCCGGCTGCAGACAGTTTGTTTACGAGTCCTGTCGTTGATAAGCTCCTTTCTATTGACGTATCCAGCATGACGCCGATAGAAGCGATTTCTTTCTTATATGAACTGCAGAAAGAAGCAAAAGAAGGGAGTGGCATACAGTGAGTTCAATTATCAACATATTGGACGAAGCGACGCGCAACAAAATTGCCGCCGGTGAAGTTGTAGAACGCCCGTCTTCATGCATCAAAGAGTTGGTAGAAAATGCGATTGATGCCGGAGCCAAGGCGATTGAAGTGGAAATCGCCGATGGCGGCCAGTCGTATATGCGCGTGACTGATGACGGATGCGGCATGAGTGCCGAAGATGCTCATAAATGCATTATCCGCCATGCGACGAGTAAAATCAGTTCGGTAGAAGATATTTTTTCCATCAGTTCGCTGGGCTTTCGTGGTGAAGCTGTACCGAGTATTGCCGCCGTTTCTCATATGCAGATTACGACTCGGCGGACAGATGATGAGTTTGCTGCGCATTTGCTGCTGGATGGCGGCGTCATTACGACGGAAGACCAAGTTGGTGCGCCCGTCGGTACGACGATGGAAGTTAGCGATTTATTTTACAACACGCCGGCACGACGAAAGTTTTTGAAAAGTGAACGAACAGAAAGTGCTAAAATCAGTGAAATGTTGACCAAGCTGGCACTGGCAGAGCCGGCTGTTGCCTTTACGTTTACCAACAACGGCAGAACGACCGTACATACCGGAGGCGGCGGTGACTTAAAAGAAACGATAGCCAACATATATGGTGCGTCGCTGGCCAAAGAAATTTTCCCGATTTCTTACGATGACAACGGCATTTATATTGAAGGGTATGTAGGCAAGCCGTCCGTATTGAAAAGCACGCGGGCTTGGCAGACCTGCATTGTCAATCAGCGTATTGTCCATAATCCGCTTATGTTTAAAGCGATTGAAAACTCATATCATGCGATGCTGCCTAAATCAGGCTATCCCTTTGTCATGCTGCATGTCCATGTAGACCCAGCGACGATAGACGTCAACGTGCATCCATCTAAAACAGAAATCAAATTTGCCGATGAACAGGCTATTTACCGGGCCATTTATCACAGTATTATTACAGCACTGGTGGCACAGGACAAACCGGAAGAAATTGCTGCGACAGTCGAACTGCCTTCCTATAAAATTGCGCGCATAGAAAAAAAAGAACAAGCATTGGAACCCAAAGAAACACCGCAGGCGGCAATGGAAACGCAGTCTTTGCCGTTTGATACGGCTATCCAGCCGCCAAAGGCACCGCTGCCGTTTGGTCAGAACGGGGCAGACGGACGAAAGGATGCAGCACCGTTGCCGCCGCTGCAGGAACGGCAGGTTCCAGCGTATCGAACCGAGACTTCGCCCATACATCATGCAGGCAGCCATACAGCTGTTTCGTCAAAAGATACAGCTTATGCACCTCGTACAGAAGCAGGGCAGACAGAAGCATTTGCAAAGGCGTTGGAAGCCCGGGAAATGACATCGGCTGCGAGTACACCGGTGATTACGTTTGACGGTGATAACGATGTTTTCATTCCGCTGGGAGAAGTGGCAGACTGCTTTATTATTGCCAAAAAAGGACAGGATTTGTATATCGTAGACCAGCATGCTGCCCACGAACGCATTCGCTATGATATGTTTTGCAAACGGGTAGAAAAAATGCCGAGTCAGCAACTGTTGACAGCAGAATTTGTAGAAGTCGATGGCGAAGACATGACGTTGCTGTTGGAACGACGCGACGTGTTTGAGGATTTGGGCTATACCTATTCAGAAGCCGGCCCGACGACGCTGCGTGTCGAAGAAGTTCCGTGCGATTTGCAGACCAGTGATATTGCCGATTCCCTGCAGGATATTTGCCAAGCCCTGCATGAAAACAACGGCTTGGACAAAGCGACCTTGCGTCATCGTTCCTTGGCGTATTTGTCGTGCCATGGTGCTGTTAAGGCAGGAGATACCCTAAATATCCGGCAGATGAAACAGCTGTTGGAAGACTTGTTCCACACGGAAAAACCGTATGTGTGCCCGCACGGCAGGCCGATTATCGTGCGGTTTACACCAGATGAATTGGCAAAGCTGTTTAAACGAACATGATAGATCTATATGTAGTGCCGTCTTTAAAGGCAAAAGAAAAATTAATCAGGCAATCTCAAGCGTGGGCAGCGGAAATAGGAGCACAGTGGGTGCCGCGGTGCGGCAAAACAATGGAAGAACTGGTGCATGTGTATGGAGAGAGACTTTTAGTATATACATCTAGAGGTCCGCAGATTGTACGTCCAGAAGGAATTCATTTTTTCAGTTTGAATATGGCAGAACTCCGTATTCAGCATATACGCCGCGGACAGCGGGATCATTTTCTTGAAGCCATTGGCAGTGAAGAAATCATGACATTTTTGGATTGTACGTGCGGTTTTGGGGCAGATACCATGACGGCGGCCTTTGCGCCGCCGCAAGGTTCCCGTATTGACGCATTGGAAATTTCGCCCTTGCTGGGAGCGGTGACACAATGGGGCATACGGCATTTTGTTCATGAAAAAGAAGATGTTACGCAGGCACTGCGGCGCATTCATCTGACACTGAGCGATTTTAGAACCTATTTGCAGGATGATGCGGCCCCACCGTATGATGTATTATATTTTGACCCCATGTTTCAGCATCCGGTCACGACAAGCTGCCAATTTCAGCCCGTACGCTCCATTATGGATCACGATGCCTTAACGATAGAAGATGTGCGGCTAGCCCTGCAAAAGGCGCGTTGTCGTGTTGTCATCAAGGATCGTTCCTTGCAGTGGCTAGAAAAAGCCTTTCCACAGATGAAACGGTATGGCGGCAAATACAGCCGGGTAGCCTATGGCGTACTTAAAGGGGAGGCGACGTAATGGAAAATGTCATTGCAATTATTGGGCCAACGGCAGTCGGTAAAACGGCGCTTAGCTTTGCTTTGGCCGATTATTTTCACACGGAATTGATTTCCGGTGATGCGTATCAGATTTATCGCCGCATGAACATTGGCACAGCAAAACCGACAGCAGAAGAATTACGGCGATATACGCATTATCTGATTGACATTGCAGAACCGGGAGAACCGTATTCCGCAGCACGGTTCTGCCAAATGGCAGATACGGCCATTTGCAAGATAAACAAGAAAGGTAATATCCCTATTCTGGTCGGCGGTACGGGTCTGTATGTTCAATCCTTGCTGGAAGGATACCGTTTTGGTGCGTCTCATGCCGATGAAGCTGCTCGGCAGAAAGCCAAAGAAACGATACAGTCCTTGCGTGAAAGTGAGTTAAAAGACTATATTGCGTCTCAAACGGACTGGCAGCCGGCAGACTGGCATGAGCTGCTGGCGAATACAAACCGCCTTGTGCGGCTTATAACGGCAATTCATATGGGAGAAGGACGGCAGTTTGTCCGAGCGACGAAAGCCGATGGACTCGTATACCAAGCCTATGTGATTGGGTTGTCCTTGCCAAGAGATGTGTTGTATACTCGTATTGAAAAGCGCATTGATATGATGATTCAATCTGGCTGGATAGACGAAGTACAGCAGCTGTTGGCACAGGGTACTGCACCGGACTGTCAGGCCATGAAAGCCATTGGCTATCAAGAATTGGCTGCGTATTTGCAGGGAACGATGCCGCTGGACTTGGCTGTAGAACAAATAAAAAAACGAACACGGCATTTTGCTAAGCGCCAGCTGACATGGTACCGCCGCATGCCGTATATTCATTGGTTTGAAAAAAACAAATATCCTTCAGAAGATGCACTGATAGCTGATGTGATACATCATATACCGTTTACAAAAGAAAGGATCTGAACGTGTTGTCTATAGATATAGAAACAATTAGAAAAAATGCGATGGCTGCTTGTGCGGACCAGTTTGAACGTATTGATACCATTTGTCTTCATAATACAGAAAAAGTACTGCAAGCGTACAAAGCAGCCCAAATTTCTTCGTATCAATTTGCCGGTACATCTGGCTATGGGTACAGCGATATGGGCCGAGAAAAATTAGACGAAGTATTTGCCCGCGTGTTTAAAGCAGAAAAAGCGATTGTACGCCCTCATTTTGTTTCAGGTACGCATGCGCTGGCGACAGTACTGCTAGCATTGCTGCAAAAAGGCGATTTGATGGTGTCCCTTATCGGAGCACCGTATGACACAATGCAAGGCGTTATCGGCTATGCCCATGAAACGCCGCATTCCCTTAAAGAAAAGGGTGTATACTATGACGAAGTACCGCTCAAAGATAATGCCTATGACTTGGAAGGCATACGAGAAGCAGTACAGAAAAAACAACCGAAACTCGTTTTGATTCAGCGTTCTCGCGGCTACAGTACGCGCGCGTCTTTGAAGATTTCCGATATTCGCACGATTATCCAAACCGTCAAAGCAGTCAGCCCGCAGACCATTTGCTTTGTCGATAACTGCTATGGTGAATTTGCTGCCGAAGAAGAACCGATTGAAGCTGGTGCAGACATTATTGCCGGTTCTCTTATTAAAAACCCAGGCGGTGGTATTGCGCCGACAGGCGGCTATATTGCCGGCAAAGAAGAACTTGTCCATGCGGCAGCAGATTATTTGACAGCACCGGGACTAGGTGATGAACTCGGCTCGTATGCAGCTGGTTATCGCCTCTTTTTCCAGGGATTTTTTATGGCACCGCACGTTACGGCACAAGCTATTAAAGGAGCTATTTTTGCAGCGGCTGTTTTTTCACAACTGGGATTCAACGTATCGCCGCAGCCGGATGAAGCTCGGTATGATTTGATTCAAACAATTTATTTGGAAAATGAAAAGAATATGTGTCTGTTCTGCCAGGGTATTCAATCGTATTCTCCTGTCGATGCGCACGTTACGCCGATTCCGGACGATATGCCCGGCTATGCCGATAAAATCATTATGGCTGCCGGCGACTTTGTACAAGGTTCGTCTATCGAATTGTCGGCAGACGGCCCGATTCGCGATCCCTATATGATTTATCTCCAAGGCGGCATTGTATTTGAACATAACGTCTTGGCTATTCTCAGTGCTGCAAAATACATTAGCGACCATGCTAAAGGAGATGCGCAATGATCAAAGAAGTACTTGTTGTAGAAGGACGTTCTGATGTTGCCCGCATTCGTGCCAGTCATATTGAAGCCGATATGATTACGACAGATGGATTCAACCTTAAACCGCATACAATGGAACAAATCCGCTGCGCTTATGAAAAACGGGGCATTATTATCCTTACCGACCCGGACAGGGCAGGCGAACAAATTCGCAAGTATTTGACGGATCGTTTCCCCCATGCGAAACATGCCTTTATTCCGCGCAAAGACGCCATTGCCAATAACGATTTAGGTGTAGAACAAGCATCGCCGGAAGCTATCCGGTTGGCGCTGGAAAAGACGCGCTGTGCCGTGTATTCACCGGAAACTATATTTTCGATGAACGATTTGACAGCGAACCGGCTCAACGGCAGCCCTGATGCAGCAGAGCGCAGAGCCGCTGTCGGAGCTGTACTCGGTATCGGCTACGGCAACGCCAAACAATTTTTGAAACGGCTGAACCATTACGGTGTGACGCGGGACGAATGGAATCAAGCCTTAGCATCCGTAGAAAGCGAGGAATAAGTATGAAAGAATTCGTCAATTTGTCCAGCCCTGATGTAGTCCGTTATGTCGTCAACCGTTTTGGCTTGCGCATGAACAAAAAGCTGGGACAAAACTTTTTGATCCGCCGTAATGTTGTCGATGATATTGCGGATGCGGCAGACTTGCACGAAGGAGAACCCGTACTGGAAATCGGACCGGGCATCGGAACGCTGACGCAGGCACTGGCAGAAACAGGAGCCGATGTTACAGCCGTCGAACTGGATGATCATTTGCTTCCAGTTCTCGACAAAACGCTGGAACACTATGATAATGTACGGATTGTTCATGGCGACATCATGCGCATTGACATCCCCGAAGTGATGCATCATAAGCCGTTTAAAGTCTGCGCCAACTTGCCGTACTATATTACGACACCGATTATTATGAAGCTCCTTGAACAAAAGCTTCCCATCGAAAAAATTGTTGTCATGGTGCAAAAAGAAGTTGCTGAACGCATGGTAGCCGTACCGGGCCATAAGATTTACGGTGCCTTGTCTGTTTCTGTACAATATTATACGCAGCCGGAAATGCTTTTTGAAATTTCTCCCAAAAGCTTTATGCCGGCACCGGAAGTTACTTCTGCCGTCGTAGCTATGGATGTTCGCAAAGAACCGCCAGTACAAGTTAAAGAGGAAAAACGGTTCTTTACCGTCGTCAAAACGGCCTTTTCCCAACGCCGCAAGACCTTTGCCAATACACTCAAAGCAGCAGGTCTATCCAAAGAACAGATTGCGGATATATTGACGTGCAGCCAAATAGACGGCAGTCGCCGCGGAGAAACAATGAGCCTCGAAGAATTTGCCCGTGTAGCCGACGCATGGACGGATTTACTGCAGCAGTAGCAAACTGTATATAGAAAGAATCTTAGTTTGTATTATGATTGAAACAACAAAATTGTAATGCTATAAACGAGATACCTAAAAAGGGTTGTGACAAAATGTAATAAAAAATTCATTTTGTTACAGCTCTTTTTGTGTTCGTTGACAAAGGTGAAAAATACGCCTATAATCGACATATGTCAAATAATTATATGGTGTAAGATAAGGAGAAATGCATTATGGAAAAAGCATATCAATTAGCAGAACAATATCATTTAAAAGGAAACAACTGTGTTGAATCCATCGTCAAAACCTTCAATGACTGTCTTAATTTGCAGCTGCCGGATGTCGCAATCCGTATGGCCTGCGGTCTCGGCGGCGGCATTGGCCGGTCTGGCTGTGCCTGCGGCGCACTTACCGGCTCGGCCTTGATTATCAGTGCCCTTGTAGGTCGTTTGGATCCGGAAGAAAAACCACTTCCAGACGTTTATCAATATACCAGCGAATTTCACGACCGCTTCAAAAAACATTTCGGTGCTACCTGCTGCCGTGCGCTTAACACTTTGAGCTTTGGTACGCCGGAATACCGCAAACACTGCATCAAAATTACAGCAACGACGGCAGATATGCTGTCTGATTTCTTAGTGGAAAAAGGATTGATGAAATAGTAATGATGGCAATTCCTGTCTGTCCACACAGCAGAATGCTGCAGGGCGGTATGTATGATGGCATATGAGGTTCCGGCAAGTCATTTGATGACAACAAAAATGGGGCAGTAATAGCTGGGGTTGACTTATGCATTTATGCCTAGTATAATAAAATTATGCTTATTATACTTTAGCGAGAGGTTAATAGGTTACTACAATAAGGTCCAGCAGGAGTGCTGGTACCGCAAAGCTCTAACGGCGCATCACAATTGTGATGCGCCGTTATCTATATATATGGCTAAATGTTTACAGCGGTAATTAGCTGAAAATTTGTTGACATACAAAGAAGATGATAGAAAAACAATATGAAAGGAGTGACATTGCTATGCATTATGTATTAGGATTAGATGTTGGGATTGCTTCTGTTGGCTGGGCCGCTTTGGCATTAGATACACAAGATGACCCCGTGCGTATTTTGGATTTGGGCTCCCGTATTTTTGAACGGGCTGAGATCCCCAAGACAGGAGAGTCCTTAGCAACACCCCGGCGTACAGCGCGCGGTGCCCGTCGTCGGCTGCGCCGCCGCCGTTTTCGCATTGCCCGCGTCAAAAAATATTTGGTTCGCCAGGGTATTTTGACTCGTGACGAACTGCAGTCGCTGTATACCACGCCTTCTGATATTGTAACGCTGCGAAAAGAAGGATTGTATCGTTCGCTGACACCGAAAGAATGGGCCAAAATCCTCATTTATTTAGCAAAACACCGGGGGTTTAAATCCAACCGTAAAGCGGCAGCCGCCGCCAACGCAGAAGACGGCGAAATGCTGAAAGCGATTCAGGCAAACGCAGAGTTACTAAAAAATTATCAAACAGTCGGCGAAATGCTGTGTGATGATGAAACTTTTCGAAATCATAAACGAAATAAAGGAGATTCTCATTTGCTTACGGTCAGCCGTCAGATGCTGCTGGATGAAATAAAAAAATTGTATGCCGTACAGCGTACTTTTCAGAATGACTTTGCGACAGATGTCTTAGAAGACGAATATATCCAAATTTTTTCGTCACAGCGAAATTTTGATGAAGGCCCAGCATGCGGCCCTTACAGTGGCAATCAGATTGAAAAAATGATAGGCGTTTGTTCTCTAGAAACTAAAACAAAGGAAAAACGAGCACCTAAAGCTTCTTTTGCCTTTATGGCGTTTAACCTTTGGCAAAAAATTAACAATCTGCGGTATCAGACGACCGGTGAATACCATACGCTGTCTTCACAAGAACGGCAGATTCTCTATGACTGGGCATGGGAAAAAGAAGCCATTACGTATAAAGACATTCGCAAAAAGTTGTCTTTGCCGGCAGAAGCCCGTTTCAAAGATGTACCGTATCGGCCGGATAGTTCTATTGAAGATATAGAAAAAAAGCAGAAATTTTCTTGGGTCAAACCATACCATATGCTGCGTAAAGCATTGGATACAGTTCACAAAAATCGAATTACCGAACTGTCCCATGAACAAATTGATACCATTGCCTATGCGTTTTCTGTATATAAAAACGATGTGTCTATCGCGCGGTATCTGGATGCGCATCAGATAGCGGAAGAAGATAAAAACGCACTCCTCAGCCGCTTAAAGCCGTTTAGCAAATTCGGTCATGTTTCTGCTAAAGCCTGCTATAAATTACTGCCTTTTTTGGAACAAGGCATGGTATACACAGACGCATGTGCAGCGGCTGGTTATACATTGCAGGCGGCAGTATCAAATCCGCAGGATATTCCTAACCCTGTCGTTAAGCGAGCTGTTAGTCAGACATTAAAAATAATCAAAGCTGTCCAAGAAAAATACGGCGGTGCCCCTGTAGAGGTTCATATCGAGTTGGCACGTGACATGGCTAGAAGCTATGCGGACCGACAAAAAATGAAAAAATCTATGGATGACAATCAAACGCAAAATGAAAAAATCAAAGAGTGTTTGAAACGTGAGCACAGCATCTTGCAGCCGACAGGTCAGGAGATAGTCAAGTTTAAGCTATATCAACAGCAAAACGGCAGATGTGCATATTCATTACAAGCGTTTGATTTGTTCCGATTTATGCATGAGCCGGATTATGCGGAAGTAGACCATATCATCCCGTACAGCCGTTCTATGGATGACAGCTATCACAACAAAGTCGTGGTTCTGACGGCAGAAAACCGGCAGAAGGGCAACCGAACGCCAATGGAATATTTGCAAGATAAGCCTGCTCGCCGTGATGCCTTTGTCGCATGGGTCAAAGCCAACATACGGGATTACCGCAAGCGGGATAATCTGCTGGTTGAATCTTATACGGCAGACAAAGGGACAGATTGGAAAGACAGACATATTAATGACACGCGGTATATCAGCCGGTTTTTGCGTAATTATCTAGAAGGTGCGATGAAATTAACGCCGGGATGTACAAAACGAAAAAAACGTATTTTGGCTGTCAATGGTGCTGTCACATCATATGTGCGCAAGCGCTTGGGTATTCCAAAAATCAGAGCTAACGGGGACTTGCATCATGCTGTCGATGCGGTCATCATTGCGGCTGTGACGGAAGGTATCATTCAAAAAATTACTCGCTACAGCGAAATGCGGGAGCTGCATATTATTTCAGATGAGAAAAATAATATGATTGATACACGTACAGGCGAAATACTATCGCAGACACGACGGCGGCATAAATTGGCACCGTTTCCTGAACCATGGCCATGTTTCCGCAGCGAACTGGAAGCCCGTGTCAGTGACCATGCAGCAGAAGCCATACAAGCATTGCATCTGCCCACCTATGGAAACAAAGAAGAAATTCAAACGCCTTTTGTATCCCGCATGCCCAATCATAAAGTTACGGGACAAGCTCATGAAGAAACCATAAGAAGCTCCAAACTACGAGAAGAAGGCTATAGTATCAGCAAAACGAAGCTTTCTGATTTGAAATTGGGAAAAGATGGAGAAATTGAAGGGTACTATAATAAAGAAAGCGATGTACGGCTATATCATGCGTTGAAAGCCCGCCTGAAATTATATAACGGAAACGCCAGCAAAGCGTTTGAAGAACCATTCTACAAACCGACTGCAGATGGTAAACAGGGACCTTTGGTCAAAAAAGTAAAAATTATGGAAAAGACCAATTTAAATGTGCCTGTTTATCAAAAGAAAGGTATGGCCAAAAATGGAGCTATGGTACGGACCGATGTATTCGGTGTCGAAGAAAAGGGGAAACTGCAGTATTATATGGTTCCTATTTACGTGGCAGATACGGTTAAAAAGCGTCTTCCTAATAAGGCTGTTGTGGCGAACACTTCCTATGCGGAATGGAAAGAAATGGATGATAGCGATTTTCTCTTTTCTCTGTATCCTAATGATTTGATTTATGTAAAGAAAAAGAAAGAGTTAAAAACTAAAGCGCAACCCAATTGTACGATAGCGCCGCCAACTGATTTAAAAGAAGCCCTGCTGTATTATAAAGGATGTGATATTAAGACAGGGGCCTTTACGGCGGAAAATCATGATAATACATATGTGGTACGCGGCTTAGGAATAAAGACACTTGTTTCTTTAGAAAAATATGTTGTCGATGTATTGGGCAACATTCACAAAGTCAAAAAAGAAAAACGAATGCCAATAACGTTTAAGAAGTCAAAAAAGAAAAAATGCCATTTCGCTACTAGTTGATTTCACACCGTGGAGGTGAACGGTATGTATCAAAACATGATGATTGAAAGCAGTGCGCATATCTATCAGAAAAACAGTCAGCTGTATATACGGAGTGAAGAAGAACACCATATACCGATTGAAGACATCAACATGCTTCTTCTTGCCAATCCGCAGATGAATGTATCTGCCCAGAGCCTGGTTAGTCTAGCCGAAAATGGTTCAGCCGTCGTCCTTTGCGACGGCAAACGGATGCCTGTGGCGATGGTTATGCCGTTTGCGGCTAATGCCCGGCGGTTGAAAATGATTCGTCTGCAAATACAGCAGTCCAAACCGCGGCTCAAACGGCTTTGGCAGCAAATTGTGCAGCAGAAAATCTGCAATCAAGGCAAGTGTCTGCAGTTGACAGGAAAACCGGATACGGTTACAAAATTTGCAGAAAAAGTAACCTCCGGTGACAGTAAAAACACAGAAGCAGTGGCAGCAGGCATCTATTTCAAGACGCTCTTTGGCAAGACGTTTTCACGACATGAAGACAGCATCTTCAACGGTATGTTGAATTACGGCTATGCCGTTATTCGCAGTGCCATTGCCCGCTATTTAGCAGTATATGGTTTGGAACCTTGTTTGGGGATTTTCCATCATAACGAGATGAATGCGTTTAACCTGGCGGATGATTTGATAGAACCGTTTCGTCCCCTTGTTGATTTGTATACTGCTGCCCACGCCGATGAAGCAGCAGATGAACTGACATTGACAGTGCGGCAGGGGTTGGTACAGCTGCTGAGCGGCAATATACGCTCACAAGGCGAAGTTCACAGCGTTCACTATGCTATCGAACGAATGGTGCAGAGCTTACTGCGGTGTTTTACCGGTGCGTCGCAGCAGCTCGTGCTGCCGGAACTGATGGCATGGCAGATTCATACGTATGAGTAAGTATATGCGACTGTTAGTGATGTTTGACTTACCGGTAACGGAGCCTGACGATAGAAAAGCAGCATCCCGCTTTCGCCAGTTCTTGCTCCACGATGGCTACTATATGATCCAGTTTTCGGTCTATGTCCGCATCTGCAACGGTTTGGAAGCTGTAGAAAAACACAAACTGCGTCTGCAGCAACATCTGCCGCACAGCGGCTCGGTGCGCATGTTTGTCATTACAGAACGGCAGTTTGAAGCGATGCAGATTCTTTGCGGCCAGAAGATTCCCGATGTAGATGAAAATAAAAAAGAAAATACCGTTATCGTTTTATGAAAAAAAAGCTGTCTTAGGACAGCTTTTTTCGTGTTGGAAAGTTAATTTTCGATAAACAAAAAAGCCCTGAAGTGAGTGAATTCAAGGCTTTTGAGCGGGTACATTATACCCTAGCGAGAAATAATAGGGAACTACAACGGGTGGTATTATCTCTCTTGATGATTTGCGATTATACCCTAGCGAGAAATAATAGGGAACTACAACTTGTTATGCGATACGTTTCCAATTGGCATTATTATACCCTAGCGAGAAATAATAGGGAACTACAACGAATTGATTCAGGTTATAGGTCATTATGGTATTATACCCTAGCGAGAAATAATAGGGAACTACAACAGCTGTCTTCTTACCATATGCTCCTTCGCTATTATACCCTAGCGAGAAATAATAGGGAACTACAACCCGCTTCTATTGCTTCATGTTCGGTTACCAATTATACCCTAGCGAGAAATAATAGGGAACTACAACGTATGAAAAGCTTGGAACCAAACTGGAATGATTATACCCTAGCGAGAAATAATAGGGAACTACAACCAGTATCTCCCTATATAAGAGTACCTATCCATTATACCCTAGCGAGAAATAATAGGGAACTACAACTAACAGCTCTCCCACGTATAATTTAACCTAATTATACCCTAGCGAGAAATAATAGGGAACTACAACTTTAGGCGGGTGGCAGATAGCCGCTGTGCGAATTATACCCTAGCGAGAAATAATAGGGAACTACAACGCTGGCAATTTAAAAATGGTGCCGAAGACCATTATACCCTAGCGAGAAATAATAGGGAACTACAACTCCGGCACCTCTTCGGTCAGCTTATTGATTATTATACCCTAGCGAGAAATAATAGGGAACTACAACAAAGAGAAAGACATGGTATGTGAAATTTAGAATTATACCCTAGCGAGAAATAATAGGGAACTACAACTCATACCCCATTTTACAGGTATTTTTCTAGTATACACGATGAAGAAAAAATAGAAAACGACAAACTGAACAGTAAGGATTGTTCTAAGAATGCACATTGTTAATGAACGTATTGCAAAACAGATACATAGTTAGCGAGAATAAAGTAGTTGGCACATCAATATTTAATTTTTATATGTAATTGTTATGTTGAGTATAAAACAAAATAAAATTTATGTCAATAGGGTATGAATATCAAATTAATAAATAATGAAAGCATAGCAAACCACAGGTAAGAAGAACGGATGCCTAACAGATACTAGTAATTGTCTTAAAATAATAGTTGTTGCCATGTTATAACAAAAAGTTTACACATGATTTTCCCTGCCTATCCTTGATATTTTTTAATAAATCGGATACACTTACCTTCTTTTTGTATTTCATAAAACGGTGCTTCTTTGATAGTATGCTTCGTGTGTGCGGGGATGATACTACATCATTAAAGTATTGAAAAAACTCAAAAAGAAAACCTCACATTATCACCAAATACGTCGCAACAGAAAAAGAAAGACGCAGAGGTGAGGTCCTGTGAGGTAAAAAAGGATAAGCAGTGCTAACATAGGCTGCTTATTCTCACCTTCATTCTATCACGTTGAAAAAATGAAAACAATAGCATTGCTAGTATGCTCCGCGTGTGCGGGAATCCTTGGTGTTAGCATATAAATAGGACAAGTCAAACTTATGAACAATTGTATGTTGATTTTCCCAAATCAATATGTGTCCGGAAATCTAAGATGCAAAAAACTCAATTTAATTTATCCGAAATTTTGACATAGAGCCACTCGTTCCTTTTATTATATGTTAGTACAACTCTTCGTATAGAGTTTACCGCATTGCGATTTAGTTTCTTCAACCTTGAAATAGGTAGTAGGGAAGCTGGAATAATTGTTGAAACTAGTGTGCAAGGTTGCCAAACAAGCAGTAAGCACGGTATAATAGATGCATGGATATAAAAAATAAAAGTAAGATACAAAAACAACAAGATAACCCCTATATGGGGCAAGAACGGGCAGCTCGTAAAGGCCTATGGAAAAAGGTTATTGGGGGAGCTGTTTTTTGTGTGCTGGTTTTGGCAGGCATAGCCGTTGCCGGATATACGGCGCCGAATATGTTTTTGCCGTCTAAAAGTGGTTATGTCCATGTCCGCAGTGATATGACAGCCGGTGATGTCGCTGAAGAAATGTATAATGGAGGATATATTGCCAGCCCGGTATGGTTTCGGGCAGCGGCGCAGATGACAGGACAGGCAGAGCAGCTGAAAGAGGGAGAGTATAGTATTGACTCGACTATGAGTGTACAGCAAATATTGGCTAAATTGACAAGCGGCAAATCAGAAGCTGCCCGTTTGGTAATTCCAGAAGGATATACGGTATGGCAGACTGCCAAACGAGTGGCTGCGATGGGGCAGATTTCGGAAGAAGATTTTTTGGCTGCGGCGAATGATGCGTCACTGCTTTACCCGTATATGAAGGGCAATCGGGATGTTACCTTTGCAGCAGAAGGATTTTTGTTTCCGGATACGTATTTTGTTCCCAATGACGCGACGGCAGAAGATGTTGTCCGTATGATGCTGAAAAATTTTGATAACCATCTCAATGCAGATATGAAACAACAGATTGCCGCTAAAAACATGTCGATTTATCAGTTTGTGACGTTGGCATCTCTTGTTGAAAAAGAAGCTAAGTATGAAGAGGACAGACCGCGTATTGCTTCGGTATTTCTCAACCGTCTGGCTCAGCATATGAAATTACAGTCTGATGCCAGCATTTCGTATGCTATGGGTTCGCACAAAGCGGCATACAGTATTGCTGAAACGCAGTATGACTCTCCGTATAATACATATATGTACGAAGGACTGCCACCGGGACCGATTGCCAATCCCGGCATGGCTTGCATGAATGCCATTTTACAGGCTCCGCAGACACCATATTTGTATTTTGTAGCTGATAGTGACGGACATAATTATTTTGCTGCGACCTATGAAGAACATATGCAAAACGTACAGGAGCATATGCCATGATGGATGCCTTGTGGAAAAAAATGAAAGACTATGCGCTGCAATATGAGGTACCTATCCTGCGTGACGCAGAACTGCCGCTTTTTTGCAGTTTAGTACGCCAAGCTGCACCTAGCCATGTCTTGGAAATTGGTACGGCCATTGGTTACTCGACATTGCGTATCGCTTCGTGTTTAGGGGCATCTAGCACCATTACGACACTGGAGCTGGATCATCAGCGAGTCATGGCAGCACGGGCGTTTATTGCCCAATCGCCGTATGAGCAGCAGATTACGCTTTTAGAAGGCGATGGTACGATGCTCTTGGATCAGTTGGACGGGCCTTGGGATTTTGTCTTTTTGGATGGCCCAAAAGGGCAGTATTCTCGGCAGCTGCAAAAGATTATGCCCAAACTGCTGCCGGGGGCAATTATTGCAGCTGATAATATTCGTTACCATGATATGCTCTATATCGATGGTACGCTGCCGCATAAACACCGTACAGCCGTGAGTCGCCTGCGGGAGTTTTTGGCAATGATTGAAGATACGACCCAATTTGAATCTGTATTTTTGGAAAATGGAGACGGTATGACTGTTTCCCGATGGAAAGGATAACAACGAACATGCAAAAGATGGAACTGCTGGCACCGGCCGGCAATATGGATAAAATGAAATTGGCTTTTTTATATGGAGCTGATGCCGTGTATTTAGGCGGAAAATCCTTTGGGCTGCGGGCTTTTAGTGATAATTTTTCAGAAGAAGAACTAAAAGAGGCCGTTGCCTATGCGCATTCGCTGGGCAAACGAGTTCATGTAACCGTAAATATTTTTCCGCACAATGCCGATTTGAAAGGATTGCCTGACTATTTGCGGTATTTGTACGATATTCATGCTGATGCCATTTTAATTGCCGATCCGGGAATTTTTAGTATTGCCCGACAAGTTGTGCCGGATTTGCCGATTCATATTTCCACGCAGGCCAACACGACAAACTGGGCTTCGGCTAAATTTTGGCATGACAATGGCGCCAAACGGGTCGTTATGGCTAGAGAAGTGAGCCTGAAAGATATAAAAGAAATTCACGATACGGTGCCTGTTGAATTGGAAGGGTTTGTTCATGGGGCTATGTGTATTTCTTATTCAGGACGCTGTTTGCTTAGCAACTATTTTACACAGAATCGTGATTCCAACCGCGGCCAGTGCGTGCAGTGCTGCCGTTTTAAATACAATGTGGTGGAAGAAAAACGGCCGGGGCAGTATTTCCCTGTCGTAGAAGATGAACGGGGTACGTACATTTTCAATTCTAAGGATTTATGTCTGCTGCCATATATTCCAGATTTATATCAGGCTGGTCTTAGCAGCTTGAAAATTGAAGGGCGGATGAAGAGCGCGCACTATGTAGCTACTGTCGTTAAAGTATACAGACAGGCATTGGATGCGTATGAACGTGATCCGCAGCATTTCCACGTACTGCCGGAATGGATAGCAGAATTGGAAAAAATTTCCCACCGACCCTATACACGAGGCTTTTCTGTATCGCGTCCGACAGAAGCTGACCAAGTGTACAGTCATTCCAGCAATACACAGACTCATGAATTTATCGGTATGGTTCTATCGTATGATGCAGACCAGCATATTGCCTGGATAGAACAGCGCAATTATTTCAAACTGGGACAGACTGTAGAATTTTTGCAGCCAAAGGGTGCGTTGGTTCAACATACGATTCAACGAATTGTTGATGACAACGGGCAAGACCTAGATGCTGCGCGTCATCCCCAACAGCGGGTAGGTATATATATAGATACACCGCTGGAACCTTACAGCATGATGCGCCGGGAGGTGGCTCGCCATGCTTGACCCGGAATGGGTGTATTTTCGCATTCCGCCCAGTGAAATGACGTTTGTCACACGCGTGATAGAAGGCTATGAATACTTGGGCGTCGTCACGGCACTGGACGGCAAAGCTGGCGTGGGGTTCGTGCGGACGACAGCGGATACGGCAGCTATGACTAAAGATATACTGCAGTCCCTGCCGTTTTCGGTTTCATTCCTGTCTTATGACGAAGCTGTACAGTATCAACAGGCGATGGAAAAAACACATATCAACGAATAGGAAAGGAACCTGCAGCAGAAGGCTTTTGGTTTGAAATAAGCAGCTATACGATTATCATACATATAAAATTGCATACTAAAAAGGAGTTGTAACAAAACAGATTAAAAATCTCATTTTGTTACAGCTCCTTTTTTAGGATTGTATTACCCTATCATAACGCAGCGATTATTTTTTTACCGTATTTTTTAGCGTGCCAATACCGGAAATCGAAATTTCTACGACATCGCCGCTGTGAATGTATTTAGGAGGATTAAAGCCGACACCGACTCCGGACGGAGTACCGGTAGCGATGACATCGCCGGGGAACAGCGTAGTTCCCTGCGAGATGGTCTGAATCAATTGCGGTATGGTAAAGATAAATTCACCGGTAGAAGCATCCTGCCGTACTTCGCCGTTTACTTTGGTTACGACATCAAAGGTGTCGGGAGCTGCATCGCGCAGCAGGACATACGGCCCCATAGGGCAGAACGTGTCCAAACTTTTGCCGTGAAACCATTGTATGTGGTTGGCCTGCAAATCACGGGCAGTAACGTCGTTGAGAATTGTAAAGCCATATACGTAATCCATGGCATCACTAACAGGAATATCGGATCCTTCCTTGCCGATAATGACAGCTAGTTCCCCTTCATAATCCACAGCATTCGTGACGTTTTTGTGCGGATCAATGAAATCGTCCGGACCGATGACGGAAGACGTTGCTTTGGTGAAAATTAACGGGTATTTGGGAACGTCCGGCATGGCCGTTTTATCGAATTCAGCAATATGTTCGGTGTAGTTTTTACCAATGCAGAATACATTGCGTTCCATATGAGGAATCGGAGCCATCACACGAACCGTTCCCAGCGGTTTAGCTTTGACAGCTTGCGTTTTTTCGTTTTGTTCCAACGCGTCAGCCAGTGCTAGCAATCCGTCATTTCCTTGACGGATAAATTCCAGCAATGTTTCCGGCAGCGGCGTAAAAAATGCTTCTTCTAAGGCAATGGCACTGTATACACCCGTTTCTTCTTCGTTGAGAACACCCCATTGCACAAATCCCATATCTTCAAAGGTTAATAATTTTTTTATCAAGTATATCGTCTCCTTTAACAGTAAAATGTACGTTCATTATACCATATTTTATGTTAAAAATACCTATCCTTGAGAAAAAGGAAAAAATATAGGTAATCGCTAGTGTAACTACCGTTTTTGTGATAAAATGAAATATCATATAAAAAGGGGAGAATCGTTGATGGATAACGAAAATACAAAAAACTTTATCGAAAATCTTATTGATGAAGATAACGAATCAAATACATATGGGAAAAGAGTTCACACACGTTTCCCGCCGGAACCGAATGGGTATCTTCACATTGGCCATGCGAAGTCCATTTGCCTTAACTTTGGCATTGCCAAAAAATATGGCGGCTTGACCAATCTTCGTTTTGACGATACGAACCCATCGAAGGAAAATGTCGAATACGTTAATTCTATCAAAGAAGATGTCAAATGGCTTGGCTTTACATGGGATGATCGCATGTTTTATGCATCCAATTACTTTGATAAATTATATGAATATGCCGTTAAGCTTATTAAATTGGGCAAAGCGTACGTCGATGATTTATCCGGCGATGAAATCCGTGAATACCGCGGCACCTTCAACACACCGGGCAAAGAAAGTCCGTACCGCAACCGCAGTGTAGAAGAAAACCTGCAGCTCTTCACAGAAATGAAAGACGGAAAATACGGTGACGGTGAAAAGGTACTGCGTGCCAAGATTGACATGGCTAGCCCGAACCTGAATATGCGTGACCCCGTATTGTATCGTATTGTCCATGCGCCGCATCATCGGACAGGCACGAAGTGGTGCATTTATCCTATGTACGATTTTGCCCATCCTGTATCGGACGCGATTGAACGGATTACGCATTCTATCTGCACGCTAGAATTTGAAGATCATCGTCCGTTGTACAACTGGGTGCTGGAAGAATGGGATGATCCGGAAGGCCAAAAACCACGGCAGATTGAATTTGCCCGTTTGAATGTCACGCATATGATTACAAGCAAACGTAAACTTCGCACGCTTGTTGAAAAAGGTATTGTCAGCGGCTGGGATGATCCCCGCATGCCGACTATTTCCGGTATCCGCCGCCGCGGCTATACACCAGAATCTATCCGTGATTTCTGTGAACGCATCGGCGTTGCCAAAGCAGACAGCATGGTGGATATTTCGCTGTTGGAATACTGCATCCGGGAAGATTTGAAACTCAAGGCACCTCGCCTGATGACGGTTATCGACCCAATTAAAGTAGTCATCACCAACTATCCAGACGGACAGACTGAAACGATGACAGCAGATAACAACCAGGAAAATGAAGCTATGGGTACGCGTGAAATGACCTTTAGCAAGAATATTTATATTGAACGCAATGACTTTATGGAAGTGCCTGTCAAGAAGTTCTTCCGTTTGGCACCGGGCAAAGAAGTCCGCCTTAAATATGCGTATATTATCAAATGCGAAGAAGTCATCAAAGATGACGACGGCAATATTGTCGAACTGCACTGCACGTACGATCCAGAAAGCAAGAGCGGCAGCGGCGCCAATGCCAACCGTAAAGTGAAAGGCACCCTGCATTGGGTCAATGCGGCAGATGCCGTAGATGTAGAAACCCGCGTATACGACTATCTGTTCAATGACCAAAATGACGACGAAGGAGGCGACAGCAAAGATTTCTTGTCGCAAATCAATCCGGACAGCCTGCATACATTCCACAGCAAAGGGGAAGCTGCATTGGCATCCTATCATGCCGGCGATAAGTTCCAATTCCTGCGTCAAGGCTATTTTGTCATTGATCCCGACACAACGGCGGATCATATCGTAGTCAATCGTATTGTAGGCCTTCGTGATACATGGGCTAAAATGCAAAAACAAAAGAAAAATTAAAATTAGATTAAAAATAGATTAAAAAAGAGCCAGCTTTCTGCGTTAGATTAGAATAAAATGAGAAAGTTGGCTTTTCTATTGCTGCGACCTGAGGAAACAGGTATAATGAAATTCATAACAAGAGGACAGACGGAGGGGGCTAAAACGTCATGAAAACCTTTGGCTCACACAGCTTTTTAATATTTATTTTGTTTTTAATAGCAGGCGGCATGCTGGGAGGAATTTTAGGTGATGTCGTATCTGGCATGCATCCCGGCAATCTCATGCCCATGATGTACCAGCATTATGAAATTTTTAATATTCAGCATGTAGATTTGAATTTATATATCATGCAGATTCAATTCGGCATTCGCTTTGCTCCCAATATATTGAGCATTTTGGGTATTATCATAGCATTTATTGTATTTCGCCGTATTAGATAGGAGAGAGGTAGCATGTTAATTTTAGCATCGGGTTCACCGCGGCGCCGTGAGTTATTGGCACAGATAGGTATTACATATATGGTTAATCCCAGTTCGTATGAAGAACATGCGGCTAAGAAAAAAGAACCGGTAAAACACGTGCAGGCGTTAGCTGTCGGAAAAGCTTGCGATGTGGCAGCTAAATATCCGGGACAATGGGTGTTGGGAGCAGATACGATAGTAGCCATTGACGGAAAAATATTAGGCAAGCCGCGCCATGCCAAAGAAGCTGCTGCTATGCTGCATGAATTGTCAAATGCAAAACACTCCGTCTATACCGGCGTGGCGTTGGTAAGAGATGATACCATAATTACAAAAGTAGTAGAAACGAAAGTCTGGTTCCGCCGTCTTACGGATAAAGAAATTGATGACTATGTGGCTAGCGGCGAACCGATGGATAAGGCAGGTGCATATGGTATTCAAGGCAAAGCGGCGGCATTTGTGGATAAAATTAATGGTTCTTATACGAATGTCGTCGGCTTGCCGTTGTCGCAAGTATGTAAAATGCTTCGTAAAGCTAAGGTGGATGTATGAGCCAGCCACTCTATGCATTAGCAAAAAGCGAAAAGCCGCGCGAAAAATTTGTTGCTCAAGGGGCTCATGCCCTGACAGATCAGGATTTATTAGCTATTTTACTGCGCACCGGCACCAAAGGGCATTCTGTATTGGAAGTATCAAGAGAGCTGCTTCGTTCCATGCCGGGAGAAAACGTGTACTATCTCAGCGAAGCGAGTATTGCCGATTTATGTGCCGTTCATGGTATTGGTATGGATAAAGCGGTCACGATTTGCGCTGCCGTAGAATTGGGACGGCGTATTTCCAAGCAGCGCGTCAAACGAAATGCCCCTGATTTTAGTACGCCCGAGGCAATTGCAGAATACGTTATGGAAGATATGCGTTTTTTGCCGCAAGAGCAGTTCGCCGCCGTCTATTTATCGACCAAAAATCAGTTAATCGCCGTGCGCACGTTGACCATTGGCACGCTGAATGCCAGTTTGGCCAAAGCAAGAGAAGTTTTTCGCCAAGCGATTCAATATAATGCCGCAGCGGTAGTCTTGCTGCATAATCATCCCAGCGGTGACCCAGAACCATCTCCGGAAGATATTGCCGTAACGCAGCAGATTGCCAGAGCTGGAGATATTATGGAAATCCCCGTGCTGGATCATATTATTATTGGTGACGGCCAATTTGTCAGTTTGTGTGAACGAGGTTATATCTAAAACAATATATTTCGCAGCAACATGAAACCATATACAAGGGTTTTGCAAAGTTATAACTCCATGGTATAATATAAGCATATATATCAGCGAACGTATACCGTTTTATACGATGGAGGGAGCATCATGATTCTTTATTTTTCCGGAACAGGCAACTCTCTGATTGCGGCAAAACAATTAGCAGAAGAAACAGGCGATACGGCTGTCCATATTGCAGACATTACCGAGCGCTGTCTGCGTATTCAGGATAAAGTGATTGGCTTTGTTTTTCCTGTATATTTTGGCGAATTGCCAGAGCCCGTACGGATATTTGCCGAGTATGTGCAGTTTAATCCATCAGCTTATTTTTATGGCATCGCTACCTGCGGCAGTTCGGCAGGACGGGCTTTGTATTCGCTGCAGCAAATTTTAGCGCACAAAGACTGTACCTTGGCATATGGCCGCAAAATTGACATGGTAGCAAACAGTACCCCTGCGACGCGCCGCCATATCCGCTATCCCGTGGAAAAATTGGTTACAGCGGCAGAAACGCTTAAACATATAGGGAATGACATTCGCGTGCGAAAAAAAGATATTTCTCAGGTCAAACACCATTGGTATCATGCCGTATTTCACTGGAGCCCTTTGCAGCGGCTAGGAGAAAAATGGTTTACTGTTCGGTGTGATACGACGCGTTGTATCCACTGCGGTATTTGTGAAGACGTCTGTCCTGCGCACAACATTCATATTGATGAAGGCGGGCTGATGATAGGAAATCACTGCGCGTATTGCCTGGCATGTGCTCATTGGTGTCCGCAGCAGGCCATCACCATTCGCAATCGGCATATTCTTTTGGAAGACCAGTATCATCATCCCGATGTGACCTTAAAAGATATGATTCGCAAATAAAAATGCACTGTACGCTATGTTTATCATGTTTTTAGAAATCATCTCACATGAGCGGCATATCGATACAGTGTTTTTTATATACTACACACAGAAAAAGAGAAAGGAAGATACGATGAACATACAAATCTTTGGCACAAATAAATGTTTTGATACCAAAAAAGCACTTCGTTATTTTAAAGAACGAAACATTCCTGTCCAATTTGTTAACATAAAGGAAAAGGGACTCAGTAAAGGTGAATATACGCGCATCAAACAAGCTGTCGGTGGTATCGATGCGATGATAAATCCAAACTGTAAGGATAAAGATACGCTGGCCCTAATTCAGTATTTGGCTGACGAAGAAAAAGATGCCAAATTATTGGAAAACCAACAAGTGCTGCGCACGCCGATTGTCCGTAATGGCAAACAAGCGACCATTGGCTATCAGCCGGACATTTGGAAAGATTGGCAATAATATATAGATAATTTGGTTTGATTCGTATATGATATACGATAAAACAAAATAAAGCATCCTGAACGAAAAGATATATACGTTCAGGATGCTTTTATTTACAGTACTATGTTAGTATTTGTCATTATTTTGTACGAATTAAACTAAACCAAGTTCAATCATAACATCAGCCACTTTTTTGAATGCTGTAATGTTAGCACCGGCGACATAGTTGTCAGGAACGCCATATTTTTCAGCATTTTCCTTGGACTGGACAAAGATGTTTTTCATAATATCGCGGAGTTTTCCGTCAACTTCTTCGAATGTCCAAGCCATACGTTCGGAGTTTTGTGCCATTTCCAACGCCGATACAGCGACACCGCCGGCATTGGCTGCTTTTGCCGGAGCGAAGAGAACGCCGTGTTCCTGGAAGTAGGCCATGGCTTCTAAGGTAGAAGGCATGTTGGCACCTTCGCCGATGGCTTTTACGCCGTTTTTAACGAGGATTTTGGCAGATTCCAAATCAATTTCGCTTTGTGTTGCGCAGGGAAGAGCCACGAAAGCCGGTACCGTCCATACATCGCGGCTGTTTTCATGATATTCTGCTTCCGGATGCATTTTGATATATTCTTTGATACGACCGCGGTGTACTTCTTTAATCGTCTGTACAGCGGCAACGTCAATACCATTGGGATCATATACATACCCATTGGAATCGGAGCAAGTAACAACTTTAGCACCCAATGCCTGGGCTTTTTTTATAGCGTAAATAGCAACATTGCCGGCACCGGAAACGACAACGGTTTTATCTTTCAAAGAAATACCTTTGTTTTCCAACATATCTTGAACGAAGTAAAGGAGACCATAGCCTGTAGCTTCTGTACGAGCAAAACTACCGCCGTAGGCAATGCCTTTGCCTGTGAGAACGCCGGCATCAAAGGCATCGCGAATACGTTTATACTGGCCATAGAGGAAACCGATTTCACGGGCGCCTACGCCGATATCACCGGCCGGTACGTCGATGTTCGGGCCAATATGACGATATAATTCATTCATGAAGCTCTGGCAGAAACGCATAACTTCGCGATCGGATTTACCTTTCGGGTCAAAATCGGAACCGCCTTTGCCGCCGCCGATAGGAAGACCTGTCAAGGCATTTTTGAAAATCTGTTCGAAAGCGAGGAATTTGAGGATGCTCAAATTAACGCTCGGATGAAAACGCAAGCCGCCTTTATAAGGCCCAATGGAGCTGTTGGCTTGTACACGATAGCCGCGGTTCACATGAATAACACCTTTATCATCTTCCCAAGGTACGCGGAACATGATAACACGTTCTGGTTCGACAATGCGTTCCAAAATATGATATTCTTTATATTTCGGTTCCTTTTCCAGCATCGGAACGATAGAATTCAGGACTTCATAGACGGCATGCTGAAATTCAGCCTGTTCCGGATCACGATGTTTGATGATTTTCATAACGTCATCGACGTATTGTTGCATTTCTGACATAACTTCATTCTCCTTTGAATGTATTTTATTATATGGCTGTGATTAGTATATTAAAAAATAATTATCAGTCAATGTATGCATTTTATAATAAATTTTGAAAAAAGTAAATATTTTCTTAAAATTTTACAAATACAAAGTACAAATATCTAAAATGACTAAAACGCAATGAAGAATGCATCGAGTGAAATAAATAATAATAGGTATAGCAAAACTCATGGCAAGTATTTAGAAAAGAATGAAAATATATGCCATTTGATGATGTTTTAATGCTATAATAAGTTATTCGAGCGAATATATTCAAGAATCAAGGGAGATATTCATATGGAAATGTTAAAAAAATATTTTGAGCCGATTCTAATTGTTACCTTGAGCATATTGATATTTTTGACAATATACAATCTTTCCCTGCTGCAGGGGACCGCTAGGGTAATAAATTATGCCGGTATTGTTCGAGGGGCTACGCAGCGAGAAGTGAAATTAGAAATTGCCGGTATGCCCAGTGAAAAATTAATCGACGAACTAGATGGTATTATGGATGGCTTACAGCATGGCGGCAGCCAATATCAGCTAGTCAAACTGGACGACTGGCAGTATCAGGAAGATCAACAGAAACTGGCAGCATATTGGCTGGATTTAAAAGCGGAAATATGGAAAAGCCGTCAAATCGGATATGCCAATACGGATTTGCTGCATAAGAGTGAAGAATATTTTCACTTGGCAGACCGGATGGTCAGCGATGCCGAAGTATACAGCCAAAAATTGGCAAACCGGCTGGAACTGTTGGAAATCGGGATGGTGCTGAACGTAGCTGCGCTGCTTGGCGTACTGTTGCTGTATCATTTTCAATCTGTCCGGCTTCGTAAAAAATACAATAGTTTGTCTGCCACGGCCTATGTCGACGTGCAGACAGGTCTTTCCAATAAAAGCAGCTGTGAAAAGCGACTAAGAGATACGCATTTCCTTGATAAAAATGTAGGGATACTCATGTTTGACATGAATAATTTGAAAAAAATCAACGACTCGTTGGGGCACGCGGCCGGTGACAGTATGATTCAAAACTTTGCCCGCATGCTGCGCCTGTCTGTGCCGGAGCATCAGTTTGTAGGCCGTTTTGGCGGCGATGAGTTTATCGTCATTTTACATGATGCAAGCATACAGCTGCTAGATGACATTGTTGCATCATTGCATGAAAAAGTAGAACGATTTAACCAAGAAAGCAGTGACATCAAACTAAGTTATGCTGTCGGCAAAGCACATGCGTCTTGGTATAATAAAGACGTAACCATGCAAGTACTGTTTGAAAAAGCGGACTACAACATGTATCAACATAAAATGGCAATGAAAAAAACATCAAGTAACAGATCGAGCTGAATCTGAAATTTTTATATAAAAGGACATAAGATGAATCGAACAGAACTAGAAGAATATATAAAAGATACGTATCATGCAGAACCAGATTATCCGTGGATAAAATATCCCCATTATGAAGTTTTTCGTCATTCTCATAATAAGAAATGGTTTGCTCTTATTATGGATATTCCCAAACATAAATTAGGATTACAGGAAGATGGCATATTAAACGTAGTGAATATGAAATGCAATCCCGTACTGTTGGGTTCGTTGCGTAATGAAACAGGATTTTTTCCAGCGTATCATATGAATAAAGCAAACTGGATTACCGTTTCTCTTGACGGAAGCGTTGCAGATAATAAAATTAAAACGTTATTGGATATGAGTTTTGAAGCGACGGCAAGTAAAACTCATAGGAAAAGAACTTGATGAATCAGAATAAATGGAAAAAAGACATACCCATTTAGAATTAGATATATAAAACAATCGTGTAGTATCACTTTGTCTCTAGACTTAGAGATGAAGTGATTTCTTTTTTATATAGATTGAATTTTTTTGCTAAAATTCGTATAATAAAAATAAATAAGGTGAAAACATATATTTATATATAGAAAAAAGGAGAGGATATACATGATACCGGTAAGAAAGATAAATCCGCAAAGCCATGATATGTTTTCTTGGGATACACTGGGAAATATCAAAGAAGGTCGCAAACATTTGGGTGAAACGATGCCGGTTTTGGTATATCGTATGCTGGCATACAGTATGAACGACGTTCTCTGCAAGAACTTTGGCAAGGAACAGGCAGATGAACTATTTCGGCAGGCTGGGTTTAAAGCAGGAAGCGAATTTGCCGTTCATGTACTTCCTCTGGATACCGATGAAAGTACGTTTATTAGTACATTGACACAAACCATGGAACAATTAAAGATTGGCATTCTCCGCATGGAAAAAACCGATTTCAAAAAGGGTGAATTCGTCATTACGGTGCATGAAGATTTAGATTGCAGCGGTCTTCCTGTTTCTAATGAATTAGTATGTAAATACGATGAAGGCTTTTTAGCAGGAATTCTCCATTCGTACACCAAACAGAACTATACTGTACGGGAAGTGGAATGCTGGGCTAACGGCAACAGGGTGTGCCGCTTTAAAGGAAGTGTGACGGATGAATCAGAATGATGTGAAGGTCTACGTAAAATACATAAAAGAATTGCTGTTTCATACAGAAACGGCCCAATTGAATAAAACAGCCTTGTCAGAAGATACAAAAGAACTGACCGAATATTTGGAATTTTTAGGGGCGTGTATTCAGGATGAAAAGAATTATTTGACCGCATTGGCAGAAGGAGATATAGACAGTGCCAACTGTGATTTCCAAAATCCTCTTGCTGCTCCTGGCAAAAATCTGCAAAGCATGATGAAACATCTCGTTTGGGTAGCAAAAAGGGTAACGGACGGAGATTATAAACAGCGTGTATCTATGCTGGGGGATTTTTCAACGGCATTTAATGAAATGATTATGCCGTTGGAACGCCACCATACGGAAATGGAAAGGGCTGTCAATACGGATTATCTAACCGGAACAGGAAATCGCAGAGCCTATCGAAAAGCCGCCAAAAAGCTATGGGAAGAGAAGCACCCTTTTAGCATGGCATTTATTAATATTGATAATTTAAAACACTGTAATAGCAATTATGGATATCTAGAAGGAGATGCCTATATTCTTTCTGTATGCAGTAAATTGCAGGAAATATGCCAAGACGGTGAAACGCTGTACCGAATGGGCGGCGATGAATTTCTCATTCTTTCTGCACGTGCATCCGCTGCTGAACTGTATGATAGATTACTGCAGGAACATCTTGCGTATCAGGAAGACATGCAGAAAAAAGTAGCGTATCGCTGCGATTTTAGTTTTGGTTGTGCTGATGTGGATGTTAATATGGATGAAAGTGTTATCAGCAAAGGCTTGAATTTGGCTGACAGCAATATGTATGACTTTAAGATTTTAAATTACATGAAACATAAGCATTTGAAACATTACCTTCCCAATTCGGTGGAACAGCTGGATAAAACGGGGTTGGACAACCGTATGTTTGAAGTATTCTGCGCGACTTCCAGCAATCGCTACACCTATATTTGCAATATGGGTACAAATGTTTCGCGGTGGTCTCTGCAGGCAGTTAGAGATTTTGACTTGCCATCAGAATATATGTATAAAGCCGATGAAATATGGGAAACACATATTCATCCGGATGATAGAGATGCGTTTCGAAAAGATATAGAGGCCGTTTTTGCCGGTAAAAAACCATATCATAATATTGATTACCGTGTAAAACTCAAAGACGGGACGTATGTAACATGTACGTGCGAAGGATGTATTCTAAAAGGCAAAACGCCAGAAGAACCGGATTTTTTTGTAGGAACCTTGACCAATCACGGTGTCATTGATTATATTGATCCGATTACGAATCTAAACAATGTATACTCCTTTCTAAAAGAAATTCGTCATCTGCGCTGTAAGCGGGAAGGAGTCACTTTTTTGGTTATAGGCATCAAACAGTATTCCCGTATTAACGGCGCATATGGATACCGTGTTGGCGATTTAGCCCTGCGGTGTTTTGCTGACTATTTGTACAACTGTGCGCCGAAAAAAACTGCGGTTTTTAGATTAGACGGTCCTAATTTTGTCGTTGTTTTGCCCATAGAACAACAGAAAAAGACAAATATGCTGTTTCGACAGATTGTGCATATTAGCGAAACGCAGATTGAAGTGAACGGCAAGAGAATTTGGATGTCCTTATGTGGCGCTTCAATGACATTTGAACATATTGCCCTTACAGAAACCAGCGTGCTGACAGAGTTAAAACTGTTGTTGGAAGAAGCAAAATATTCCGGAACGACTGAGCTGTATCAGTATGATAAAGAAAAATCCATACAGACAAAGCAGCAAATGCGTTTATTGGATACGATTAAACGGGATGTACTGTACGGATTTAAAGGGTTTTATTTGGTCTACCAGCCGCAGGTCGATCGCAATAAACAGGTCATGGGTGCCGAGTGTCTGCTGCGATGGCACCATCCGGAATACGGCAATGTACCACCAGGTTTGTTTATTCCGTGGCTAGAGAAAGATGCGTGTTTTTATACACTCAGCATGTGGATACTACGGACAGCAGTTCGTGAAATCCGGCCGCTGATTGTGAAGCATCCTTCATTTATTCTTAGTGTTAATGTATCGTATCGACAATTTGATAATGCCCAATTTTTAGATGATGTGTTTTTAATTTTAAAAGAGGAAAATTTCCCCAACAGCAATCTAATATTAGAAATAACCGAACATTGCCGTTCGCTGAATCCGCAGCATTTGAAATTTTTTATGGAAACATTTCAACGCAAAGGCATCCGATTTTCAGCAGACGATTTTGGAACGGGCTATTCGTCTTTCGATGTCATGAGGAAGCTGCCTTTTAACAGCATCAAAATCGATCAAAGTTTTATTCGAGATATTCTAACCAAGCCGGAAGACCAGATTATTGTAAAATCTATTATCCAATGTGCAAAAAACAGAAATCTGCCGGTCTGCGTGGAAGGTATCGAAATAGAAGAAATATATGAGTTTATCAAAACATTAGATCCAGGCTATTATCAAGGCTATCTATTTGCCAAACCGCTAACGGTTGCAGATTTATATGCCTTTGTGAAGCATACAGATGTGTCATGATGCACTAGTATTTCAGACATCTTGTATTACGGGGATATCCGTATTCTAGGATTAGTGACCAGGGAACGTTTCGCTCTCCTTGCGGCCCGTCTTACGGTGACTGCTCAAAAAGCTTGACAACTGTCTTTTGATTTGATTATTTTAGGATTTCATAACCAATAAGAAAAATGTTGAAAAATACGAGGAGAGATGCTATGTCAGAAATCAAATTATTTGAAGTAGGTGCTGTAGCTAAAGAACTTACTTCATCTACTGTAGTTCTTGAAAAAGAACTACAGACAATTATTGAAAAGAATATGGAAGTGTTTTTTGGCGTTAGGTTTTTGAAAAGTGAATATGTTACTTCTAATGGGCGTATGGACAGTATTGGTATTGATGAAAACAACAGCCCTGTTATTTTTGAATACAAACGTAGTATGAATGAAAATGTCATTAATCAAGGTCTGTTTTATTTGGATTGGCTTTTAGATCATAAAGCAGACTTTAAATTATTAGTTATTAAAAAATTTGGCATGGCAGTTGCAGAACAGATTGACTGGTCTGTTCCATGTGTAATTTGTATTGCCAATGATTTTACTAGATATGATATTCATGCTGTAAATCAAATGCAAAGAAATATTAAGCTTGTGAAGTATAGGAAATACAATAATGGACTTATTCTTTTTGAACATTTAAATACCTCTACATCGAATCCGATATCAGAAACTTCACATACAATGACAACCAACGGTACTACACAAAAAACGCATTTGGAAAAACTGGCTGCGGCAAATACTCATTTTAAAACACTCTATGCATCACTTTGTAATTACATTGAGTCACTGGGGGATGATTTGATTCAAAATCAATTAAAGCTATATTTGGCATATAAAAAGGTACAAAATGTGTTTTGTATTGAAATATATACCAAGCAAATTATTCTTCGTATGAAACTTGACCCGGATACTGTGGAGATTGAAGAAGGATTTACTAGAGACATGCGTAATATAGGACATTATGGAACAGGAGATCTTGAAGTACCTATTAAAAAAGATGATGATTTTCAAAAAGCAAAACCATTGATTGAACGCGCATATAATGAATCGTAAATGATGGGTAGCTGGAGGATGATAGAGATTATGATAAAAATACTTTTTGTCTGCCACGGCAATATTTGTCGTTCTACGATGGCGGAGTTTGTGATGAAAGAATTGGTTCGTCGGGCAGGAATG
>JBNMKW010000022.1:0-37428 GCA_050874545.1 Megasphaera sp.
AACAGACTACCCATCGTTGAATTTTTAAGGTATAATGAATTCATCGCGTAACTCCTTTGAGATGATGTGTTTTAGCAGATTCATTATACTTCAAAGTGGGGTTACGCGATATTTATTTGTTCAAAAAGTTGTAAACTGCTGGTATATTATTAAATTTATTAGACACTCACAATAGTGGAAACTTTTTCGTTTTTGAAAGGGAATGATATTATATCTGACGCAAGAAAAATCACTTTTTTTGTTATTGACATATATTAGTGGAATTTGACATAATGAAAACAATTAAATTAATATAAAGGAAGGATGTCTTATTATGAAAAAATTATCATCATTAGTTAAATCTACAGCTTTTAGTCTCCTGCTTGCTAGTGGTATTGTAATTGGTGGTGTTTCAACATCTGAAGCTGCAACTTTTTATGGAAATAATATTACAGTAGTTACTGATGATAGTAGTGTCTATTACCCGGGTGACGGCACAGCTCGCATGTATCTTACTGAAAGTTACGGCAACAATTCATTTTATCATCTTGTTGCAGTAGATTCGAATAAGAATCGTGTATATATTCTTGACAATAATGGAAACAGAAAAATAGATGCCTATGGAAGATATGTCATGATAGGAGATTTCTCTGTCGTTAAACAGTTATGCAAGTATTATCGTTAATATTAAGTTATATATATCATTGGGAAAATTTAACATTTATTAAAACGAAAGCAATAGCTAAAATATCAATATAGAATAAAAATTAAAAGGTAAGTTATCTGTCGGAACATCAAAAGATGCTCAAAAAGCAGTAATTTACCTATAATTTACCTTTTAAGTAGTTACATATAGCTCAATAAAAAAGTCAAGTATACACAAAACAAAGGTGCTGTCTAAACAGATACAGTCGTTTCTTTTGGATAAAAATTTCTACGCCATCTTATCACTATCTAGGAACGATTCTCTCTTGTCACGGTTGTTTAAATATAGTACAATAAATATAATAAAAAGGTTATACACGGATATAATCCGCAGGCATGATAGATATTGATTCAGTAAAGGGATGACAGTATGAAGACGCGCTGCATAGAGTTAAGCCAGTTTGAGGCGGAATTATTGCTGGCTTTTGTAAACCAAGACAAAGATATGCCGATTTCGGCCGGTTTGTGCCGCATGATTTATCGTCGGCTGGAAGGAAAACCGGCATTTGCACAAAGCCGTATTGCCGTACACGAAACGAAGACGCCAATCGTTCGAACCGTTATGGTAGAAAAATAATCGTATGTATATCTCCCATGTGTATTGTAAACTAAACGGGCTGCCGCTTTAAGCGACCGCCCGTTTTTTTTATGTATACTTTTTCTGTCATTATAAATGTGTTGTGCTTTTTTCTAAATCCAATGTACCATGACACCGGCAATCACACCGGATACAACCGACACGGATACGATACCGGCAATAACCAATTTCGGCATCATATAATCCAAGACGGCCTTTTGTTCTTCCGGCGTTTTACCGCAGGCCCGTGATACTTCCAGCGAAATCAGATACGTAGCCGGAAAGCCAAAGAACGCTGTAACAGCCATGGCAATGGACAATTTCCAGTCAAAATGAACAAATTTGCCAACAATAGCTGCCACAATAGAACAGCTAATCGTCCCTACAAAAAGAACAATTAATAACGGAATAATCATGCCGAGAAGCATTTGCGGCGTTGTATTTGTCAAACCGACAAAAATCATCGCAACTGCACCGGCAAGAACAAATCCCAAGCCATTTGCCTTTGTCAGGCAGCTTTCTTCCAACAAGCCGATTTCATGAAGCAGTACACCAAAAATCAGACCGTAAATCAAAAAGCTTAAGCCTGTCATTTGTCCCAATAAGACAGATATATAGGAAATCGCTGCCAATTTCAACAAAATGATATTGGTCGTACTGAATTTTTCCGGTAAATAAATAATGCGGAGCCAAGAGCGATTATTGGCTTTCTTTTGTCCTTCCAATATATTGCCTGTATCTGTCAATGTACCACTGCGGAATTTTTGGCAGTATGCATCACCTTCTCGTTTGCAGAAAAAGCTGGCAATCGGAATACCGACAAAATTTTGAAATACGAGGACAAGCACGGCAAAGACTTGTATATCCGGCCTTGCCAGTATATCACCAATCGGTGCCATAACCAAATACGCGACCATGCCGCCGGCTAACACAGGCGCACCGACCAATGCATAATACGGATCCATAAAAAAGCGTCCGATAAAGAAAACGCCGCCGGCTACGGCAATCGTCGCTGCTAACGTAACGAATACCGTTTTCCATTCTTTAGCAAAATCGCGAATCCGAATCGTCGTCCCGATGTGAATTAAAAACATGCAGACTGTCAGTTTGGCAAAAGGAATCAGTCCTGAATCTACAAAAATCGTCTTAGGCAGGCCGCACCAAAATCCTATCGTAAAAATGACGGCACAAGCGAGCATAGATGAAACAAATGCTTTTGTCTTATCAGCCACAAAATCTCCGATGGCATACACCAAAAAGATAATGATAAGCGCTAGAAAGGGATTCATCTATTTTACCTCACTTTCTTCTGCATGCAGCTGTTTGATGGCCTTTAAGTAGACTGTCAGCATATATTCCAAGGCTAAAGGCAGTCCTTTAGTATCATCCAAATAAAAATACGGGTTGTGATGCGGCGTCAATTCATGCGTTCCTGTCGGGTCACCCAAGCCAAACCAGCCAATACCGGCTGGTTTTTGTTCACTAAAATACCCGAAATCTTCTGCTCCCAGCGATGGCGGCACCGCATCTACCGTAATGCCCAATTCCTTTGCTGCTTCCTGCATCAGTGCCGCACATTCCGGTGCTACGGTGCATGCCGGATAGCCATAAACCATCGTCACTTTGACTTCGCATTGATGGGCCGCGCAAATAGCTTTGCTCAACCGTTCAATTTCTTCCATGACAAAGGTACGCAGTTTCGTATCGAGGACGCGGACACAGCCACCCATACTGACATTGGCTGGTATTACGTTGGCTACGCCTTCTACGCCGCAGTGCAGATACGACACGGATACGGTGCAGTTAGCCAATGGGTCGCATTTTAATGCGGGAATCATATTAATAGCACTAATAAGTTCTCCTGCTGGAATCAGCGGATTGTTTGCTGTATGCGGGAAACCACCGTGCCCGCCTTTACCGGTGATTTTCAAATCGTATGTGCCAACAGCTGCAAACCGCACGCCGGACTGCACGTCAATATGGCCTACAGGACTAGATGCATTGACATGAATAGCAAACATGTAATCAATCGCATCCATAATACCGTCTTTGACAAGCTGTACGGCACCGCCGGGCAGCATTTCTTCGCCTTGTTCAAAAACAAAATAGACCGTACCGGCAATCAAATCCTGATGTTTTGCCAACAATTCTGCTACTGCCATCAGCAAAGCTGTATGTGCATCGTGGCCGCAGCCATGCATCACGCCCGGCGTCTGGCTTTTATACGGTAAATCATTTTCTTCGGTAAGTCCCAGAGCATCCATGTCGGCGCGCAGCCCAATAGACGGCCCGGGCTTACTGCCTTTTAGATAGCCTACTGTGCTGTTGCCGCTAATACCGGAAAGCATGGGAATTCCTGCCTTCTGCAGCCGTTCACGCACCCACTGTGCCGTATTCGTTTCGTGAAACGACAGTTCCGGATGGGCATGCAAATACCGACGATTTTCAATCAACTGGCTTCCATATTCAGCCACTAACTTTTTTACTAAATCACGCATTGTCTGCACCTCATTTTCTCTATAGTGTAAAAAAATGTATCTTTACTGTATCTTTATGTTCCTTAGTATGACACGCATACTAGACACTGTCAAGCAGAACGAAAAACATGCATGATTTAATCATTTCTTTTCATTCACAACTCTATCAGCCTGTGCCTGACTGCCGTTCATTTTTCAAGCAAACGCATAGACAACGTGACATAAAAAGAGGCTGTAATAAATAAACTAAAAACGTTCATTTTGTTACAGCCCCTGTTACGGTCTACCTTACATTCGTTTTCTTTGCAGGAAACAGCTTATTCTGCTGCCATTGCTTTTTCTAGGCGTTCGGCAATAGCCCGACCTGTCGGTGTCTTTGCCAAGCCGCCATCTGATGTTTCTTTGAGGGCTACCGGCATGAGCCTGCCGATTTCTGCCATCGCTTCGACGACTTCATCCGGCGGGATAACACTTCTGATGCCAGCTAAAGCCATTTCAGCCGCCGTAATAGCCAGCACGGCATAACAAGCGTTGCGTTTGACGCAAGGAACTTCTACCAGACCGGCTACGGGGTCGCAGGCAAGACCCAGTGTGTTTTTCATGCATAACGCAAAAGCCTGCATGATTTCATCATTGCTGCCGCCAGCCATTTCTGCAACAGCGGCAGCTCCCATAGCAGCTGCTGTGCCGCATTCGGCCTGACACCCGCCAACGGCACCGGCTACGGACGCATTGCGCGCTACGACAGCCCCTATGCCGGCAGCCGTAAAGAGTGCGTTGACGCAACTATCTTTAGCAATATTCAGCTCTTCTGCCGCAGCTATCATCACAGCCGGTACAATGCCGCATGACCCGGCAGTCGGGCAGGCTACAATTTTGAACATTTTGGCGTTGGCTTCACTGACTGCCAATGCATATACTGCCGCTTTGCGGGCCAGCGGTCCCAATAGTTTGGCTTGGGACTGAAGCATTTTTTCCGCATCGCCGCCGACAAGGCCGCTGACAGATTTCCCTTTGTCTTCGAGTCCCGCTTGAATGGATTCATGAAATACATCCAGGCGGCTGGCCATCAAAGCCCGTACTGTTTCTTCTGTTTGTTCAGACGTTTCCATTTCATGACGCATAATGATTTCAGACAAGGACATCTGCTGCGCCGCTGCCTGTTCCATCAGTTCATGCAGTGTTTTATATTCATAGTTGTACATCATATCCTCCTATAAGGGCAAGAGCGTCACGACGCTTTCAATGGCTGAAATCTTTTTAATCATGCTGACCATTTCCGGCGGCACCGGGCTGTCCGTACAGACAATCATAACGGCTGTCGCATTTTTTGCGCTGCGGAACACGCGCATGTTGGATACATTGATGTGGCCAATAGCCATAATCGTCGTCGCCTGCGCAATAATCCCCGGTTTATCCCGATGCACCGTAATCAGCGTGTGTTCTTCCCCGCTGAGGGATACGCTGGCCCCGTTGATTTCCCGAATTTCTATTTTACCGCCGCCTAAAGATACGCCGACAATTTCCATTTCTCTGCCCGTCTTGCCTTTCATGGCAATGCGGACTGTGTTGGGATGATCGACTTCTGCTTCCGAACGGTGAAATGTAATTTGCAGTCCCTGCTGGGCTGCGATTTCAAAGGACGTGCGCAGCCGCACATCATCTGCGGAAAAGCCGAGCAAACCGGCTACTAACGCTTTATCTGTGCCGTGCCCTTTATAGGTTTTGGCAAACGAACCATATAACGTAATCGTGACAGACTGCGGTTCGTCTTTTAAAATTTCCCGTGCCATCAGCCCGATTCGTGCCGCTCCGGCTGTGTGTGAGCTGGACGGTCCAATCATGACCGGACCGACGACATCAAATACTCCCATACCATTACCTCCTCAACAATAAAAACGCAGGTTATTCAAACGCTATTTCTTTTTGCAAATGAAAGCTATATATATACATACGCTGCAGCGTCATGCCGCTGATTTGTTCTACAGCCTGCCTATATAATGCCAGCTGCACGGCATACCGCCGGCGAAACGCCTCTTCTGTATCCAGCCGGTCAGATTTGTAATCGACCAGTACCCAGCCCTGTTCTTCTTGGAAAAGGCAGTCAATAACCCCTTGCACGAGCATGCCTTCACCAGGTTCTACATCCGGCAAGTAACCGCCGCCGGCAAGAATAACACTAAATGGATATTCTCTGCGTATCGCTGCCGCTTTTGCCATACGCTGCCCCAACGGGGAATAGCAAAACTGCAGCACAGCCGGTATATATACAAGTTTCGTTTCTTCTGATGTAAACAAGCCCGTTTGTTCCCATTGCGCCAGTTGGCGGCGTATTTCCTTGGCATTCATGACCGAACGCATGTCCAAATACTGCATTACTTTATGAATGACCGTACCACGCTGCGCACCGGTTACAGCCGCTTCTTCTTCTGCCATCCATGGCGGCAGCTGATCGAATATGTCTTCATCTTCAGGCTGCGGTGCTGCAGCCGCTGCCAAATCTCGTTCTTCTTCCAAGGCTTCTGTTTGAAGAAGTCCATACTGCCGTTTGATTTCCGATACAGAAAACTTAGCAGCCGTTGTTACCGCTTGGGGAAACGCATACTGCCAAGACAGCTGTTTTTCCATCCATGCCGGTACAGCCGTCTGCGTACAGCAGCCGTCCTGCAGCAGTGCCAGCCGCGGCTCTGCCTGCAGTGCTTCTTCTGTTACTGCAGGGCCTGAAATTTGCTGCCAAAGGTGCACATCCCACAATCCGCACTGCCACTGCAGTGTCCGATGTACTGCCAGCGATGCCTCGACATCGACATGCTGTGTCTGGCTGCAAATACACGGCATGACCCAGTCCAAATAGGATTTGGACTGAACCGGCTCTATTTGGCTGTCCCAGCGCTGCCAGTCTGTATCCAAATGAGACGAATGGCCTGTTAAAATCAATTTATCTCTGGCTCTCGTCATAGCTACATACAAAATTCGTTCTTCTTCTGCTGTATTTTCCCATGCCATGCGGGCAGAAATGCCGTTCCAAATCATAGTCGGATAGGTCATGCGCCACGTTGCGTCAAACTGTTTCAAGCCAATTCCCAATGTCTTATGAAGTAAGAGCGTGGACTGTATGTCCTTCCTGTTAAAGCTTTTGCCTGCATCTGCTAAAATGACAACAGGAAATTCCAAGCCCTTGCTTTTATGAATACTCATAATCCGTACTACGTCTTCCCGTTCGCTGAGTACTTTAGCCGGCGCCAAATCCACACCGTCTTCCTGCATTTTGCGAATAAAGCGCAGATAGCGGAACACACCGTGAAATCCTGCTTTTTCATATTGTCCCGCTCTGTCGTATAATGCCTGCAGATTGGCTTGGCGAACAACACCGCCGGGCATGCCGCCGACATATTCATAATATCCCGTTTCCTGATACAGCCGCTGCAGTAGTTCTGCTACGCTGTGCCGACGACTGTATGTGCGCCAATCCTGTAACTGCCCATAGAACCGCTGCAGTTTTTGCTTGTCTTCTGCCGTGTCCATTGTTTCGACAAATGCAGGTATAGCCTGCCAAAGTGTCGTATCACTGGCCAAACGCAGAAAAGAGAGCGTTTCTTCCTGCATGCCGACCAAAGGCGAACGAAGTACGGCTGCCATTGCCAAGTCTTGCTCCGGATTGTCAATACACTGCAGCAAAGCCAGCATAACCTGCACTTCAATTGCCGCAAAATAGCCGCCGTTTTGTTCTGCATACGCCGGTATGCCTGCTGCCTGCAATGCCTGAAGCAGCGTATCTGCTTTCCCTGCCAGCGAGCGCAGCAAAATGACGATATGCCGATAGGTCAGCGGCTCCATAGTGCCGTCCTTCTTCGCTACCTGCAGCGTTTTGCCTTTTAACGCCTGAATCCGTGAAGCAATGACTTGACATTCTTTTTCAAACGCTGTTAATTCCTGTGCATTTTCTTCTGTATCCGGCTGTTTTTCTGCCTTTGTATTGACAATATGCACTTCTACCGGGCCGCCAACCCACTCGGCAGCTGTCGGTGTTTCTCTGCCGTCATACAGTTGTTCCCGCTTTCCATAGGCCATACCTGCCGCTTCTTCCGTCATCGCCCGAGAAAACACTTCATTGACAGCATGTAAAATCAAGGGCACGCTGCGGAAATTTTTAGCTAAATCAATGCAGCGCTCTACAGCATGTTCCTCGCGGCTGTATGTCTGGTATTTCTGCAAAAACAGCGTCGGATCCGCTAAGCGAAACCGATAAATACTTTGCTTGATATCACCGACCATAAAACGGTTATTTTCTTTGGACACCAAACGGGTAATCAATTCTTGTACACCATTGGTATCCTGGTATTCATCAATCATTACTTCGGCATATGAATCTCTAAGTTCCAATGCCGCTGCAGACGGTACGGGATGGTCCGGTGTCGATGTCTTATCCAGCAAAATATGGAGACAAAAATGTTCCAAGTCGCTGAAATCAATCCATCCTTTTTCTTTTTTAGCCGCCTGATATGCCTTGGCAAAGTCTTCCGTCAATACCGTAAGTCCGTGCATCATTGGTGCCATATCTCGTATTCCCTGCAGCCAATCTTTTGCACTAGCAGAAAAATACGGTTCCTTTATGGATTCAGTGATTTCTTTTTTGCAGGCATCACGTACTTGTTTACATTGTTTCCAAAAACTTTTTTCTTCTTCTTCTAAGCCGCGCAGCGGTTTTAGACGCGAAAATTCAACAGCCATCACAGCTTTTTGCAGTTTTTCCCATGTTTGGCACTGCAGGGCCTGTTCCATGGCTCCTTGTTCTATGACAAAGGTTTCATAGGCCGAGGCAAAGGAAGGACGCTGTTGCAGCTGCTTCGTAATACCACGATACAACCGAACCTGTCCCTGCAGCATGCGTCGTATATTTTCTTTAATAGGCTGTATCCATTCCATATCATCTATAGAGGCATCATCACGGATATCATAGGCACTGGCTGCCCGTTCCAGCCAGGCTTGCGGCCACGGCATGCTGCAAGAATACTCATATATCCGGCTGACCGTTTCCATCAGCGCATCATCGCCGCGGTCATTACCAAACATATCGGCGAGCGGATAGAGAAATCCTGCTTTTTCTTCGTTCTCATAATACGAAAGGAAAACGTCTTCCAATACACGTTTGCGCAGCAGACTCAATTCTTCATCGCTGGCAATCGTAAAGGTCGGATCGATATCTATCGTATAAAAATAACGGCGGATGACATCTTGGCAAAACGAATGCAGCGTAGAAATAGACGCAGACGGCAGCAATGCCAGCTGCCGTTCTGCCATGCTGTCGCCGCTGCTTAAGGCAGCGCCCAACGCTGCAGCGACTCGTTCCCGCATTTCTGCGGCTGCCGCTTTGGTAAACGTCACCACAAGAAGCTCCGTAATATCCAGTGGATGCGCTGGATCCAGCAAACGCCGGATAATGCGTTCTACCAAAACAGCCGTCTTGCCTGAACCTGCCGCTGCAGACAGCAGCAGCGTCTGGCCGCGGCTGTCAATAGCTGCCTGCTGCTCCTTAGTCCACGCCATGTGTATCGTCTCCTTCCTCGCAGATTTTCTTCAGCCATGCTTTTGCATCGGCTTTATCAATTACATCATACGTATTTTCCTTCATCTGTATATCAAAGCGGCAAACAGCGTGATACGGACAATACTGGCACGAGCTTTTTTGTCCCAAACGCATTGGATGTATAGAAATATCCCCTGCTGTAATTTTTTGCGCAATTTCATACAGTCTGTGTTGCGAAACGCGGAGCAGCTGCTGCCAGCCGCGGGCATCGTACATCACGTGAGACTTATTGCTGAGCGTGCCGTCCTTTTTTATCTGTATATTTAAAAAAGCAGAATAGTCATTCATAGACGTATCCAACGCCTTCATAATCTGGCCGTCATCTAAATAAAATCCCTGCAGCTTGCTGTTCTTATCGTACTTTTTCTTTTTTGTTTCTTCATCTACTCGATACTTCAGCGATATTTTATCGTTGCGGACATAACAATACAATACGGCCGCCGGTACCGCATCCTCTCCCATGTTTTGCAAGGCTGCCTGCATATATGTCAGCAGCTGCAGTTCCAAACCGGTAAACACTTCGCTTAACTCCAGTTGTTTGCGTCCGGATTTATAGTCGATGACAACGACATACTGCGCTGTATCCGTACGCATCGTATCCACGCGGTCAATCTGGCCGCTGACGACGACAGACATGCCATTGGGCAGTGTAAACTGCACGGCGTTCCACGGACTGTAATTTCTGCCAAAAGATTTTTCCAATCCTGCCATATGAAAATTAGACACGGCACTGAATTCACACAGATGGCGGACAGTCCGTATCAGCGTTTGAATTAATCGTTCCTTTATCTGCCCAAAATAGGCATTAGACATGAGAATATTATGCTGCACATCCGGTGCCAGCGTTTCTACGGCCTCGCGGCAGCGAACCGGTATATCTGCATCCGGCAACTCATACCACTGCCTGCCTTCCTGCAATAATTTTTCTCCCAAAATACGCAAAGCCCCATGAACCAGCATGCCCAAATCCGGTGCCGCAAACCGATACTGCGGCCGTTCTTCCAACTGCAGGCCATACCGGGAAAAATAAGCAAAGGGACAGTTGCGGTACTGCTCAAATTTAGTTACCGAGCCGCGCAGCCTACCGTCAGGCGCATACAGCTTGCGTACGAGTTCTGAAGACAGCGGTACCGGTATGTTGTGGTGGAATAACCCCTGTACAGCTTGTACAGCCTGCTGTTTCCAGCCATGCTGACACGCCCAGTCATACAAAGCCCACCAACAGTCTCGTATCGTTCGACCTTCTACAGCAGGTCTAAGCATAGCCGGCAAATACGACAAGGCCGCCGGCAATGAAGTGATGAACCGTTCTTCTTCGCCTTCCGGAATATCTCCCGTTTCATGCTTGACAACAGCATAGCCGTTTTCTTCCAGCTGCCGTATCCATACAGATGCTTCCTGCGCATTTCCCTCTCCATCTGCCAAAATATACGAAATATACAGGGATTCTCTCGCCCTGGTAACAGCGAGATAAAACAGGAATTTTTCCTGAAAAGAACGGAATCGCCTGCCCGGTCCCAGTTTGATGCCCAGTTTGCTGAGACGGCGCCGCTCGCTGTCACTGAGCATGCCTTCTTCGCTGCTGTGCTGCGGAAAAACACCGTCATTGACACCGCAAAGAAAAACAACACGGGCCTGTATCGTATAGCCTCTGTCAACAGAAGTCAGGGTTACATGATCCAGCGTCGGCGGAATTAAACTGAATTTTAATTCCTGCAAACCATCTGTTACGATTTGTGAAAATTCCTGCAGCGAAACGATATCATCACCGCATACGTGCACTATTTCATCCAAAAACAACAGGATGCGTTTCCAGACTTGTTCGTGTTCTTTTTCATCTACAGCTTGTCCCTTTTCATGGTCTTCTTCTTTCCACTGACGCAGTGTCTGCGGCACCTGCATCTGGACCAGCCATTGATAGAGCAGCGTACACCACGTTTTTAAGTCATGTTCCTTTTGTGCTGCGTCCCAAAACGGAAGCAATATATCTGTGATGCGCCAGCGAATAGCATTAATCGCTGCCAGCATGTCCGTTTCCTGCGTATCAATTCCGCCGGTTTCATCTAAATACTGCTTAGGAGCATACGTCCAATCTTTACCGCTCAGCCAATGGTATCCCTGAATACCATATGCCAAGCAATAGTTTTCCAATAGGTCTACTTCTCGGCGGCTTATGGGAAATAAATCTGTTTTTAGCAACGCAAATACAGATTCATACGACCAGCGGGCATGAAATACTTCCAGCAGCGCCGTTATAGCTTCGACAACCGGATGCGATGTCATGGGGCGGCGGTAATCACTGAAAAACGGTATCCGATATGTAGCAAAAATACGCTCAGCTATTTGCTGATACGCCTCGCTGGAACGAGCTAAAATAAGAAAGTCCCGGTAACGGTACCCCTGACGGCATAAAGCTTGAATCTGTCTGGCAATGTTGTCTATTTCTACATCCCGATTGCTGCATTCACAAAGACACAGTCCCTGCACGGGTTTTGAAAGGGATCGCGGCACAATGCGAAAAAAACTATCCACAAATACATCCAGTCCCTGTGGAACGGCTTTAGGCAATGCCTGCCGCTCTACGTGCGGAAACAATTCCTGAATATCCCGATATACTTCATATGCCCGGTGAAACAGCGCCGTTTCTTTAGCTTGCGCCGCAAACTGCGCTGCATCCATGGTCAGCGTAATCGTCATATGAGCAGCCGCTTTTTCTGCTGCCTGCAGTACAGCCAGCTGCTGCGGTGTAAACCATTGAAATCCATCGACCCAAATGCGTGCACCTTGTATAAAGCGATACTTCGGAATTTCGCGAGCCAAAACAGTCATAACATCATCAGCACTGCCAAAATGCTGTGCCAAAAAATCCATATAGTTTTCATAAAGCACAGCAATATCTTCCAACTTGTGTGCCAGTGTCTGCTTTCCCAAGGCGGCCGCAGCCTGATGGAGCATGTCCGGTCCAATGCAGAACGAACGGCATTCCCAAATAAACTGTCCCATTGACGCAGCTGCATGTTCTTGTCTTGCCGCTGTCTGCAGCACGGTAAATTCATCAGCATGCTGCCGCAAAAGGCGCTGTAAAATCAGCTGGCGTGACAAATCAGAAAGGGAAGCATGTTCTTGTCCCCGTTCTTGAAACACGCGGTATGCCAACCGGGAAAAGCCCACAATTTGGATACCCATAAAGCCGCGGCCCGGCATAGTTTCAGCAAATTGTCTTTCTGCATAATACGATGCCTGGTCAGGCACAATGAGCAGTGCATTGCCGCCGCTGGCAGCCCATTCCCGCATTTGTGCAAAACACCGGCTGCTTTTACCGCTTTTGCTTGTCCCTAAAATAACTGTAACTGCCACGCTGTTCCCTCCTTATGTGTACTGTGAATCTACATTTCTTAATATTGTATCATATTTTAAAATTATATGAAAAGACTATTACAAAAAGAAAAGACCAACAAAGTTTGCTGTACTTTGTCGGTCTCTCCCTATGCATTTGTTTAGTTTTACATGGCAGCACAAGCCATTTTCAGATAGGTTTCCTGTTTACGGGTTTCGCCTTCCAGCCATTTCAAATCATACGGTTCAAAGACAACGTGACGATACGCATCCACGTCCATCACGGTGCCGTCCCAATCAGAATGAATATCGCCGTTTTGCTTAATCAAAATATCGTAAAGGATATCATACGTTATACCTGTTTTCGCATCTTTTTCTACAATGGTACTGTACGGCAGCGTTTTGTGATATGTCAGCTCCATCCCTTTATAATCAAAATGGAAGCCGCAGCGCATACGGCAGCCATCCAATCCCGTATAATCAGCAATACATTTTAAATCATGGAGAATGTTGTCACTGTTTTCATCGTAGAGATTTTCCGGTGTCGTTTCCGTATAATCAAAACGGAACTGAATCGACGCACCGCGTATTTTCCGGAATCGTTCTAAATAGGGAATCAATTCTTTTGCCGGATATTTTTTGTACAACACACAGTTAATTCGGAACGGCACAGCAAGCCGCGTAAGCAGCTGATCATTGGATTCCACTACGTAATGCTGCATATGCCGGGATACGTTGATACAAGTAATCTTGTCCTTATTTTTTTCTGTAAATGCGACTATATCGTCTTCAGTCTGATACTCAGATACGGGCAGCGTCGTATTGATATAGACTTTATGGGTTTGCGGAATCATATCCAGCATACGCTGCAACGATTCTAAATCAGCAAACGGTTCGCCTCCCGTAAATACAAAATCGCAATAGGGCGTAATAGCGTCCATTGTTTTAATACTTTCGCAAATTTTATCAGCCGAAAAGCCAGTCATGTCGGCATATTCTTCCTTATTAATGCAAAAGGGGCAATGGTTGCGGCAATTATATGGTACAAATACTGTGACTGTTGCACCGCCTTCTCTTGTTTTGTACGGATGCCGGCTAAATGCTGGTTCCGTTACCTGGTTTATAATGCTGTTCATCCTTCTTTTCGCCTCTGGTTATGATGCAATTTCTGTACAATGCTCCCACACCGCAATCATTTATAAGAATGATATATTTTCTCATAAATTCATACAGACACTGTACAGCCTAAATACATCCGTATTCATTCTATCATAAAATTGTATTCCGTCAAATACATATGATATATTCTTTTTTGGCATATGTTGCATAGCAAATAGTTCACAATAGAATATAAAGAAAATATAAAGAAGGAGGCAACACGATTACCTCAGTGCTTGGGTAATATCAGCCGCTGTTTTTCTTACATAGGTGATAATTTTGTTTTGTACGTCTTCCGTCATATGCGTTACCGGACTGGAAACACTGATAGCAGCTATAATCCGGCCGCCGGAAAAAACAGGCGCTGCCACGCACGTCATCCCCAGCTCTACTTCTTCCCGTTCTACGGCATATCCCTGCTGCCGTACTTTTTCCAGCTCGCAGAGCAGCTCGTCCCAGTCAGTAATCGTGTATTCCGTAAATTTTTGTAACTTGCAGCCTACAAAACGCTGCATATATTCCGGTGCAAATGCAAGCAGACATTTGCCGGACGCAGCACAGTAACTGGGGCGAATCGAACCAACCGGCGGCGCGATATCCACACTTTGCGGCAATTTGATTTTTTCCAAAATGACATGCTGCGGATATGACGCATCGGATTCGGCAAAAGTCGTCATGTGAACGCTTTCTTTGCACTGCATAGCCAGCGCTTTGGCATACGGATAGGCCATTTTCTGAAACGATTCTTTTTCTCTAAACAGCATGCCCAACGAATAGACCTGCAGCCCCAGCCAATATTTTCCCGATTCTCTTTGTTTGCGTACAAAGCCACGCCCTTCTAACGTATCCATTGTACGACTTACCGTGCTTTTATGTAATTTCATTTTTCGGCTGATTTCCGTAATACTTAAAGGAGTTTCTTCCTGTAAAAATAATTGAAGTATAGCCAGTGCTCTGTCAATCGATTCAATCACATCTGTATCCTCCTCGCTTCGAGTTGGTTTGTTCCCATCTCTGCAACAGGTATTGCATAATATGATTTTTATTATACGTACAATCTGCCGGATGTCAATAACTTTTATAGAAACATCGATACATCAACGTCTGTCCTCGTTATTGTACGGCAGCCCTTTCATGCTGTTGATACAGACATTGCGCCAGTGTTTCAGCTAGTTCCAAGCAGTCTAATCCGTTAAGCCAACTTTTAGGAATTGCTTTTTTTCCATACATAGCGCCGCCTAATGTACCGCAAACAGCACCGCATGTATCACTGTCTCCATCTTGATTGCAGGCCATCAAAACAGCATCTTTCAGTGAATGATTTTTCAACAAACAGTAAACAGCTAACGCCAATGCTTCATCTGCATTCCAGCCCAGCCCCAACATGCTCATAGATTTTACCGGATTATGGTCAGATACGGCTTCATCAATTGCCTTTACCAGCGTTTTTACCAACGCCATGCCGCCTTCTTCTTTTTGCAGTATTGGCAATACAGCTGTCATTGCCGCCCCTAATGCTTCACCACCTGCCAGCAGCGATACTAACGCGCTAAACGTTCCTGCAGCTAGATATGCTGACGGACTGCCATGGGTAAGCTGCCCTGCCCGGCATCCTGCCTGCATTGCTTTTTCCGGGTCTTTGACATAAAACAGTCCTACAGGGCCTGTCCGCATGACCGTACTGGATTTATTTGCATTCGGTTTATGGGCACCGTCATACTGTTTGCCGGAAGCCAAGGCCATCAAGCAGACTTTTCCCGGACTGCGGCGCGTAAACAAAAAAGAAGTACCCATCATATCATAGCCCCAGGCATCTTCATGCGGTTGTTTTTTTATCCATTCAGCTTGTTCTACACGCACAATCCGTTCTGTCTGCGTATAGTACCAACGCATATAGGCGCGATACATCCCATATTCCGGTACCATCTTCTCATGCGCTGCCCAAAGCAAGCCGTCAGCAGTAAACAAAGCCATCTGTGTATCATCGGAAACAACGCTCTTCTTGTCATTAGATGCCAGTTTTAAAATCGTGCGCAGCCCATACGGCCCATATTTTTTATGAATCGTCTTTAAATCCATGTCTTCAATCAAATATCCCAATGCATCACCGACAGCACCGCCCAACATACAACCTGTAAACCGTTCTGCTGATTCCATGAAGAGACACCTCCCAAAAAATCATAAAAAGTATTTACATCGTTTGCTTTATTAGATATAATTAAAAGTTTACATATATAGTATAACAGACATACGCTGTAATAATCAACTAGTATACGATAGACTCTATGATCTTCTTATATCTATTTCTACAACGGTTTATACGTATGGGCTTTGCTATGCCAAAAAAAATAAAGCGGCTGCTGTACCAAACAACTGCTTTTTCTCTATGTATTTTTCATTCGGTTTGGGCGATACCAAGCTCACTTTCTTGGCTTTTTCCGATGCCGTCTGTACCAAACAACCCCATATACCGCAACAAGTAAGACAAGCAGTGCCGTCAGTCGGCCGCTGTGTTCCTGTATGCGAAATAAATCATGTCCCAGCCATACTTCCACAATAACAGCGGGCAGTTTGCCAATCAAATTGGCAATAAAATGATCTTTGTAAGAAATCCGACTCATTGCCGCAACTGCCGTGACAACAACATTCGGAGCATACGGTATGGCACGGCCAATCAGTATCGTGCGCATCGTACTGTACGTATTCACTTGTCCCAAACGGGCATTTTTTCTGATAATCTGTTGTGCCTTCTTGCGAAACAACGTACGCATCAAACGAAACGCAATCTCTATTCCCAATACTTCTCCCAGCCAAGACACGACGATTCCAGGAAGTAATCCAAAAATAATGCCATTAATAGAGAGAAACTGAATCGTCGGAATCCCGACAGCGTTGGCCAGGGCAATTAAAAAAATACAAATAACTACAGCCCCATAACCAAATGAGGCAATATACGCAGCCATTCCTTCTATATCTTTTTGCTGCATATACTGCCAAATTGTCGAAAAGAAATGGGGCAGCAGTATATGCATACCTGCTAATACACTCAATGCCAATACAATGCAAAAGCAGCGCACCAACCATTTTATTTTTTCTTCACGCATGACATGCCATTCCTTTTTATCCTCTTTTTCTTTTACATTATACCACCTATACAAGTACGAAAGAATGCATTACAATAAAGATACTTTTGTTTTATAAATTACGCTGCAACCTAGCCATATCAGCCTGCACAGGCAGCGTACCTATCAGATTAGAAAGGATACACAGCATGAATACAGCAAACGCCGCTGCGAATACGGCAAATGCCGCCGCCAATACAGCCCATGCAGTACAAGCAGACGTACAGCAGCAAGTAACACAAGGAATGTCTGCTTTAGATCATTTCACTGATTTTTTACTCAATCATGGTCCTGATCTTATTTACGCTATCATTATTTTCTTTGTCGGCCGGGCCATTGCCCGTTTCATCAAAAACATGGTGGTTCGTTTTATGACACATGCCAATTCAGACCGAACCGTCATTACATTTATCAGCCAGATTGTATATTACGCCATTATGGCGTTTGTCGTCTTGACCGCTCTCAACAAAATCGGCATTCCCACCAATTCCTTTTTGGCAGCATTCGGTGCCTTTGGTTTAGCCGTCGGTCTGGCACTGCAAAGCAACCTGTCCAATTTTGCCTCCGGACTTCTTATCCTTATCTTCAAACCTTTTAAAGCCGGTGACTGGGTTTCCATCGGCGGTGTCGAAGGCAGCGTTAAGGGAATTCAAGTACTCAACACGGCCATTATCACCAAAGATAAAAAAACAATTTTTATTCCGAATTCTTCCATCACCTCTTCACAGGTCACGAACAGTTCCTATCTGAATGAACGGCTCATCCCGTTCGTCTTTGATATTGGCTACAACAACGACCATCATAAAGCTATCGCGATTCTGAAGGACATCTTCAAAAAAGACAAGCGTATTTTAAACGCAGATACCATGGAAATCGGTATTCAGGAATTTGGTGACAATTCAGTCCGCATTGCAGCATATCCTCTTGTTGCCAGCCAAAACTTTCTTCCTGTCAAATATGAAATTATGTCGAAAGTAAAAGATGCCTTTGACGCACAAGACATTGATATTCCATATCCGCAACGCGTCGTTTACGTTCAGTATCCCCAAGAAAAATAAACAGCTTGATACGTACCAATTGTGTATGCCAAATATAAAAAAGCTGTGACAAAATGAGATTCTTTAATCTATTTTGTCACAGCTTTTTATATATAGCTTTACCTGAATAGTTTATAGCATTGCAATGTATTGTCTTCAAATTACACACAAAAAACGATAGTACCCTCTTACCATTTCCCCTGCTTAAATAAGGTCATCATTTCCATGGTAAGGCTCGCTTTTTCCGGATCATCAGGCAGGTCATTTCTATCTACCCACTGTGCCACAGCTAATTCATTATGGTCTACACGCAGCGTATCTTCTCCATCAAGGTCACAGAAAAAGCCAAACAGCAGCGTATCTGTAAAACACCAAGGCTGGCTTTTATAAAACTGCAGATTCTTGACGCGGATACCGACTTCTTCCATCACTTCGCGATGGACGGTTTGTTCTATCGTTTCGCCAATTTCAGCAAACCCTGCCAGCAAAGCCGCTTTTTTATATTCCCGTCCCGCGTATTGAGATACTAGCAGTTTGTTGCCATTGCGTACAGCAACGATGACAGCCGGGCAAATCTGCGGATACATCATCGTATGGCAATGGTCACAATACATCATGCGTTCTTTCTGACTATGCCGCATAGGACGACCACACTGACCGCAGTACTGATGGTTTTTATACCAATAGTACAGGGACATGCCTGTTACGCCGGCAAATGCTTGAAACCGCGGCTGCGCCGCACGCATAAAATTGATAGACACATACGTAAATCCATTCGTTTCCGGCACATCTGCCAATGCCAAAAAATACGAAGTCCGGTCTTCTTGAAAGAGCCAGCGCACTTCGTCCTGCGTCAAACCAAGATCACGATACGTCGGATAAGTAAACGTTTTGTCTTCAGCAGCGCGAACCAAAATAGTACGTCCCCGATACGCAAGAATAGGGCTGTCCTCTTGAACCGGCACAGGACGATATTCATTATGATAAGTATGTGGACTTATATCTTGTATCATTCAACAATCTGAGCTCCATGATTGCAGCATTTCAAAATACGGCCTGTTGATTCCACGCCCTGCGCACGGAAGGCATTCACCATAGCATTCATAATCTCTTCTTCTTTTTCTGTAGCAAATGCAATCAGCGTCGAGCCGGAACCGCTGATTGTAGCACCCAAGGCACCGGCATCTTCTGCTGCTTTTAAAACGACCTTGCCACCGGGAATGAGCCGAATTCGATATGGTACATGCAGTTTATCCTGCAGGCCAAAGAAAATACGGTCATATTGTTTAGTAAACAAAGATGAAACAAGGAAGCTGACACGGCTGACATTAAATACTGCATTTTGGTAATCAATGGTTTTAGGCAGTGCTTCACGGGCTTTTTCTGTTGACACTTCAATTTCTGGGCTAACCGTAATAAATGACAGTTCATCGTCAATAGGAATCGAGTTAGTCATCGTCTTACCATCTACCATAATCGATACAGTCAAGCCGCCAAAAAGGGCCGGTGCTACATTATCCGGATGGCCTTCCATGGTCGTAGCCAAGGAAAGCATATCTGCCTTGTTCATCTTATTGCCAGTCAATGCGTTGCCAATCAAAATGCCGCCTACAAGAGCTGCCGAACTGCTGCCCAAGCCGCGAGCCGGCGGAATCGCATTGACCAGTTTTAATGTACCGCCTTTGGGAAGAGAACCTTTATTTTTAATAGCTACGGCTTTCATGGCCCGTCCCACAAAATTTTCACTAAAATCAGTAGGAATAGAGTCTTTTCCTAATCCTTCAATTTCAATATCAATATGCGTTTTAGCTGCATCTTCTGTAAAATAAAAATCATCAAAAAAATTAAGCGCAATACCTACGGCATCAAAACCAGAACCAATATTAGCGGATGTTGCCGGAACTCGTACATGAATTTGTTTTGTCATAATCATTACACCTCGATAACGCGAATTGCATTTGCTATTTTACGAACACTCGGCAGAGATTCAATCCGCCGCAGTGCTTCTTCAACCAAACCAGCCGGTGACTTGTCAATTAAAATAACGATTTCAGCGATTTCTGTCGTTTCATCTTTCTGAATCAGCGAACGGATACTGATATGGTAATCTGCCAGCAAGCGGGATACACTAGCCAATACGCCAGGCGCATTATTGACAATCATGCGGATGTAGTACGGCGCGCAAATATCTGCCTGCGGTTTCAGTTTGGCTTCATGCCATATAAAATCACGGCTGCCTGTAATGTTGATGTTGCAATGAAGGATAACATTCATTACATCACTAACAACAGCACTTGCTGTTGGCAGGGAACCTGCCCCCTGACCGTACATCATAATATCGCCTACGCAGTTACCGCGCACATAGACGGCATTATAAGCACCGCCTACATTGGCTAACGGATGGCCTTTGCGGATAAAACTCGGATGGACGTTCAGCGTAATGCCATCATCATCCTGCCGGGCAATTGCCAACAACTTAATAACATATCCCATTTCCGTTGCATGCTGAATATCTTCCTTGGCAATATTTTCAATTCCTTCCACATTGACATCATTAAATGTAACTGCTGAATGGAATCCCAATGTTGCCAAAATAGCGATTTTACGCGCTGCATCATAGCCGCTGACATCATTCGTCGGGTCCGCTTCTGCATACCCTTTTTCTTGCGCACCCTTCAATGCGTCTTCATACGACATACCCGTTTCTGTCATGTTGGACAAGATATAGTTTGTCGTACCGTTCATGATGCCGATGATTTCTTCAATGCGATTGCTGTTAAGCGAAGAATACATCGGCCGTACAATCGGGATGCCGCCGGCTACGCTGGCTTCAAACTGAAAATCGACATTGTGTTCTTTCGATAATTTCAGCAGCGGAATGCCATAATCTGCAATCAAATCTTTGTTGGCACTAACAACACTTTTCCCCTTTTTAAAGCATTGTTCAATGCAGTCTTTGGCAAAATCAGCACTGCCCATTACTTCGACCACAATTTCAATTTCGTCATCATTAATAATATCGGCAAAGTTTGTCGTCAGTTGAATCGTTTCTGGCAGATCCATGTGTTCATACTTCGGCATGTCCCGAATAAGAACGCGTTTAATATTAATTTTAGTATGCAGCTGTTCTTCAATACTAGGGCCGTTCATCGCCAATAAATCAATGACTCCCTTTCCTACGGTACCGCATCCCAATAATGCAATCGATACTTCTTTCATTTCGTTTCCCCCTCACCTTATATTCCTATATATTTAAGCTTGTCCAATAATTTCTACTTTGCTGACACCGGACAGCTTTTCCAGTTTTTTGATTAAATCATCAATAGATTCTTTCATTTCTTTCGTTTCAATTGATACGCTGACGTCAGCCATGCCCTGCAGCGGAATGCCCTGATTAATGGTCAGGATACTGCCGTTGCTGCTGGCGACGGTATTCAGGACTTGCGACAATTCGCCCGGCTTATCCAGAATCATAATAGCAATCGTAACTATTTTTCCTTGCGTAACATCATAAAACGGAAAGACATAGTCCTTATACTTGTAATACGCGCTGCGGCTCAAATTCATCATATGCACTGCTTCGTTAATTGTCTTTTTTTGATGATGTTTAAGAATTTCCTTCACTTTAATCGTCTTTTTAATAGCTTCTGGAAGGATATCTTCGCGTACCAAATAAAATTGATAGTTTTTTTCTTCTTTTGTATCTTTCATTCCGATTCCTCCTCTACAAAATAGGAATACGTTGCCTGCAGTCCCTGCAAGAGCTTGGTTGCCGGCTTCCACTGCAGTGCCTGTTTCGCAGCTGCATTATCCAAAGCAGAACGATAAATATCGCCGCCGCGGGCATCGGCATACGAAACGCGAGCCGGAACGCGTGAAAAATACAAAAGAATTTCTTTGAGTGCATTGATTGTTGTTTCAATCGCCGTGCTTACATTATAAATCCCAGATGGAACGGATGTATCCATGGCTTTGATATTCGCTCTGGCGACGTCCTTGACATAAATAAAATCGCGAGATTGTTCTCCATCACCATAAATGGTCAAATCCCTTCCCTGTGCCAAAGCTTTGGAAAAGACATAAACGACACCGCCTTCACCATGGCTTCCCTGCCGTTCTCCATAAACGTTGGAATACCGCAGAATCGCATAAGAAAGACCAAATACATCGTGATACAGCTGAATATATTTTTCGGCTGTCACTTTGGTCAAGCCGTAAAACGATGTTGGCATGAGCGGCTGGTCTTCTTGCAGCGGAACATTCAAATTGTCACCGTACACAGCTGCAGAAGAAGAAAATATGATTTTTTCTACCTGATATTTACGGCACATGTCCAGCACGTTAATCAGTCCCATAATATTAAGTTCCGCATCTTCTTTGGGATGTTCCATCGAATAGGGAACCAGGGTCTGTGCCGCTTCATGAAAAACAATTTGAATCTTTTCATCAGCAAAAATATGATCCAGTGCTTCCGTATGACGAATATCTTCTTCATAAAAAACGGCCTTGGGATTAAGATTCTTACGGCTGCCTGTACTCAAATTATCAATAATGACAACATGATGGCCTTCTTCAATTAAGCCGTCTACTAAATGCGAGCCGATAAAACCCGCTCCGCCTGTTACTAATATATTCATATGCATTCCTCCCCCGTTTTTATATTACGGCAGCATTCCAAAATGAATGGGTTCAATATGACGTTCCTTCATCATTTCTTTCGTCGTTGGCGACAACAAGGCATGCAGCTCATCTTCCCAATGATAGCCCCAGGAAAAAACCTGCGAAAGGGCAGCCGTACTTCTTCCTGGATGCATCATAATTTCATGAACTCCAAAGGGCATGCGCTGTAAAATATATGCCAAATTGTTGACGTTCATATTGCCGCCATCTACCATTCCCCAAAAATAATCCGTCGTCGTAAACCGCAGCCGTTTGACATCTGCCATTGCTTTATGTGCCAAAAACGTCAATCCATTGCGTCCCATAACACGGACTGGTCCTGCAGAAAATGCCTTAAACAGATACGATTCCCGCGGCACGCGCAATCGATGCAGGCCATATTTTTTCATCAAAGTCTGCACAATAGCCCAAATAGGCGGCAGCATATGCATATGCTGATGACTGTCTACATGCGTAATATTCAGTCCCTGTGCCATAATTTTTTCCATTTGCGCATCCAATTCACGGTAGACCTGTTCATAATCAATATGTCCTTCCATGACTTTTTTGACAAAAGGGATGTAGCTTTCCGGCACAAGGCCGTTAGCATCGACCAGTGTCGGTACTTCTCTAGGGGAAAGAATCGTCGGCAGGCTTCCTACTAAGCACAAATGAATGCCAATTCCTAAACCGGGGCATTGTTTGGCTAACGCCACGGCTTCGTCAAAAGCCGGTCCGGATGCCAACAAAGACGTACTGCGCAGCACTCCTTTTTCATAGGCTTCTATGACTGCATGATTCACTTCTGTATGAATGCCAAAATCATCGGCATTAAAAATAACTCTGTTCATCGTCGTATATCACCGTAAAAAATCAAAATTTTTAAAATTCAATTTTCCCACTTCTGCCAGCGCTTCGCTGCCGTAGGCACTGCAAAAGGCCTGTATGGCCGAGGAAATCCCCAAATACGCTCCTTTGGGAAAGGGCATACCATAGTGCTTTGATAAGGTCTTCATCGCTTCTACAAACCCATTACGGGCCAGTATAGACGCAGCAGCCACTGCTGTATCCCGTTCCCCTTTAGGAACTTGTATTACCTGATGCGATACTGCCACATTGCCAAGTGCCTGAAGAACATATTCTTCTTTTCCGAACTTATCGACTATTATACATGGACATTCGTATTTTGACAATAGGCGACAAATGTTTTCTCCGTGAAGACGTCCCAGCAAATGATTCAAATTTTTATGCTGCCTTTTTAGTTCATGGTATTGTGCATTATATTCTCTAGGCAGCAATACAGTCGTCATACAGCGGTCGCCAAGCATCTGTTGAATGGCCTGTGCCAGCGCAGCAATCTTAGTATCTGTAAGCATTTTGCTGTCACAGACACCTAACCTTCGCAGCTTGCCTTCTTCTTCTTTGGTAATCAGGCAGGCAGCTCCAACCAGCGGGCCAAACACATCTCCCTTTCCGGATTCATCACAGCCCATCCAGCAAGAAATACCGGCTGGATGCAGCCCATCCATTATATCATGGGATACAGTCTGTTCTTTAGGGGCAGGCGAGCCTTTGGCCAATGCTTCTACAGTATGCTTAAACGTTGATTCTGTACCTTGTACTACAACAGAAAATCCTTTTTTGCCATGGTATATATTGACGGTTGCCTCATCACTACCGCTGGTACAATGCAGCTGATGCCCGTAATTGATAGCTTTTTCGCGGCTGCAGCGAATACTTGCTTCTGCCAATGCGCTTTTAAATTGAGCAACTCGTTTTTCTAATAGATTATCCATAAATCGTATAAGCCTCTTCCTTTGCCTTCCGCTGCCATTCCTTGAGGGGAATACCGGTTTTAGCAGCTGCCCGGCGACAATCCTCGTATTCAGCAGAAATATTCGTAACGCTGCCGCCATGAGAACAAATTTTACAGTGTATGTCTTCTCCATCCACATGGACTACCTGTACAGTACGTTCACAAATTGTCCGCTGAACGGGAAAATACCGCATGCCAATAGATGTGGTTTCAGCAAACACAATAGCGGCAGCCTCTTCCACCAGTTCTTTGCGGCACAATATACAGAGCATGGACGCCATACGGCATTTTTTCATCATAATCGGCACAGCCCAGACATCATTGACACCCAAATCAAGGAGCCGCTTGAATACATATTCCATACACTGCGGATTCATATCATCAATATTGGCCTCTATTTGCCAAAGCGTTTCCATTGCCTCACCTCATTCGATTGATCGTATCTGCCATGCGGCCTGCGCCAAATCCATTGTCAATGTTGACGACAGCTACACCAGCTGCACAGCTGTTCAGCATGGCAAGCAGCGCTGACAAACCGTGAAAATTGGCACCATAGCCAATGCTCGTCGGCACAGCAATAACCGGCTTGTCTACCAAACCGCCGACAACGCTGGCTAATGCCCCTTCCATACCGGCAACAACAATGCAAACATTGGCCTGCCGTATTTCTTCGCTGCGCGCTAAAAGGCGATGAATACCAGCAACGCCGACATCGTAAATCCGCTGCACCATATTCCCCATAATTTGCGCGGTCAATGCCGCTTCTTCCGCAACGGGAATATCACTTGTCCCGGCTGTAATGACGGCAATCACGCGATTTCCATTTTGTACGGTCTTGTCATTCCATTGGTACACCATATGAGCCAATTCATCATACTGCACCGTCGCAATATCTAAAGCCAGTGCATCATATACGGCTTTATCTGCCCGTGTACCAATAACGTTGTCATATTTTTTCATGAGAAGACGCAAAATATCTACAGACTGGCTGACGGTCTTTCCGGCACAATACACCACTTCCGGAAACCCGCAGCGCCGCTGCCGCTGCAAATCCAAATTAGCAAATCCCAAGTCCTGCACACTGCCGGCTTGTTCCTGCACAGCAGACACAGCATCATGCAGTGACAGTTCACCTTGTTTATATGCTTCTAAAATCGTCGATATATCTTTCATCGTTTACTCCTGAAAGCCATTGCTTTCCCATGCTTTATACAAAACAATTCCGACAGACATGGACAAGTTAAGCGATTCTGTATCACTGCGCATAGGGATTGTTAATATATCATCACAACAGGATAAAAATTCATCTCCCAAGCCGCTTCCTTCATTGCCAAAGGCCAAAATGACTGGACGACTATAATCAGCGTGAACATATGATACCGTTCCCTGGGCTGCCGTGCCGTACACAAGGCGGTCTTCATCTGCGCAAAATGCATCTAGTTCTTCATCAGTCACATGCTGTACAATAGGCACTTTAAAAATAGCTCCCATTGCGCTGCGAATTGTCTTATCATTATACACATCGACACTGTCTTCACTAAGAAGAATCGCTCCTGCATTGGCCGCTGCCGCTGTACGAATAATCGTGCCGAGATTCCCTGGATCCTGAACAGCCCGCAGATACAGTACCACTTTATCCGGTGCAATGGCCGGCAGGCTTTCCAAATCATAGGCAAAAAAAGGCAGCAGCGCTGCAATTCCCTGCGGCGTCTTGGTATCTTTTATTTTATCATACACACTGTCTGTTACCAAAAAAAATGTCCAATCCAAACGGCATCCTTCTTCATATAAAGCAGCAAATTCTTCATGTGCTTTTCCTTTAGGAGATACAAAGCAAATCCCATCATGAATACCTGTTGCCATGGCATCGCTTACTAGACGCAGTCCTTCCACAAAAACCCGTTGCTGCGTCTGGCGGCCTTTTTTTTGTTTTACCGCACAAGCTAGCTTTACCCATTGATTATCTCGTGACGTAATTTCTCTTATCTCTTCGTACATCTTGTGCCTCCCGATACTAACTCACCTTGTCGTATGTATAATTTAAATAAGGGACTCGCGCATGAAGGATTTTTCCTGATGCGCAGCCCCTTTTTACATGTCGTTTGCCGCAAAAATTAATTTTTATGTTCCGCCGCAAATATATCATCTGTCTTACCGCTTCGAGACGGTTTCGACAAACGCCAACTGAACTACGAAAGGGGCTTGTCGTTCTGACAGCCCCTTCTATTGTCTTACCACTAACTTTCTTATTGTTTATTTGTATCCTGTGATTTATTGGAAGAAAGCAGGCTGTCGCGGTTTTGTTTAATACTGGACAATGTTTTTTCCAATGTCGATTCCACATATTTAAGGACATCCCCGGCGTACGTAATGGAACTGCTTTTGAGTTCTTCTGATGACTGGTTGGCATTCAAAATAATCTGGTTGGCATGTTCCTGAGCCTGACGAACTAATTCGCTTTCTTCCGTCAGTTTAGCAATGTAATCTTTCGCCTGTGCAACCATGCTGTCGGCATGATGCTGTGCGTCGGCAATAATTTTTTCTTTTTCTGCCAATACTTTTTTAGACTGTTCTAATTCTGTAGGCATTGATTCTTTCAAATCATCAATAATCTGAAGCAGCTCTTCTTCTTCAATCATTTTCTTGTTGGTAAAAGGCACCTTTGAGGCATTCATTACCAAGCTTTCCAAATCTTCTAATAATTTATCTGAATTCATGTCTTCCACCTCTATACGTCGTATTTGTCCTTGAATTTTTCTTTCAATCTTGTTTCCACATAATCCGGCACCATGCCGTCGAGTTTGCCGCCGAAGCAAGCCAATTCACGAATACCCGTCGAGCTGATATATGAATACTGGGTACTTGTCATGATAAACACCGTTTCAATATTCGGTTCTACTTTTTTCATGAGCAGTGCCCGCTGAAATTCATATTCGAAGTCGCTAAGAGCGCGCAGACCTCGAATGATAACGGTTGCGCCATGTGCCATAGCGTATTCGTTCAAAAGTCCGTGAAAGCTGACAACTTCTATATTGGGAATATGCTTTGTTGTTTCACGCAGCATCGTTTCCCTTTCTTCCATTGTAAACAACGGTTTTTTGGTCGGATTTTCAAATACAGCGATAATCAACTTATCTACTAACTTACTGCCTCGTTCAAATATATCAATGTGTCCATTAGTAACTGGATCAAAACTGCCCGGACAAATTCCGATTCGCATACCTTATTTTCCTCCCTGTTGCCTACAGATAAAGGTAATTCGCGTATCTTTCCCATAGGCCTTCTCTCTGATGATCTCATACAAAGGGCTATCAGCTATATCTTCGTCCTTGCTGCGTTCCATGAGTAGAAGTCCATGCGGTGCCAGCAAATCGTATTGACATATTAAAGCAATTGTATTGTTCACCAAATTCTTATTATACGGCGGATCAGCAAAAATATAATCAAACTGCCGCCCTTGCAAATGCGCCAACGCTTTAGCTGCTTCCATGCGCAGCACTTCACATTGACCGCTAAAGCCGCATGCTGCAGCATTTTGCTTAATGAGCTGCTGCGTATAGTGGTCAATAAATACGCCACTAGCAGCGCCGCGGCTCAGAGCTTCCAGCCCCAAAGCGCCCGTTCCGGCAAATATATCTAATATATTTGCTCCTTCCAGCCCGCCATTTGCCAAAATATTGAAAAGGCTTTCCCGTGTCCTGTCCAATGTCGGACGCGTCAGCATGCCTTTCGGCGATTTCAATATTCTACCTTTTGCACTGCCGGATATGATTCTCACATAATCACCTGCTCGTACACAATCATTATACACGTTTTTCAAGACATATCAAATAATAAACAGTAAAAAAATTACTTGTTTATTTCTTTAACAGTACTAATTATTTTTTAATGCGTTCTACTTTTAATTCCTTGCCCTGCATCAAGCGGATAATGTTCTCTTTATGACGGACAACAACTAAAATAGCTGCTAATAAACCAAATACGGTGACCGGCATAGGTTCAGCAAAGAAATACATCGTAACCGGTACCAATACGGCCGCTACAATCGAGCCGAGAGATACAATACGCGTCAATGCCACGATAACAGCCCAAACAGCAAATACGATGAGCGTTTCCCAGGGTGCCAAAAACAAAATGATGCCCAAACCTGTCGCAACACCCTTACCGCCTTTAAAATGCAGGAACAATGAACAGGAATGACCGACAAGTGCCAGCAAACCACCTAAAATCATCATGTAAATCTGATATTCCGGAGCCATTATGGTGCCAGCCTGCTGTCCCAAATAGACTCCCAGCATGCCCTTGCCGGCATCCAAAATCAATACCATCAGGCCGCCGACAGCACCAAATACACGGTACGAATTGGTTGCCCCCGTATTATGACTGCCATAGTCACGCGGGTCTTTATGGAAAAATACCTTACCAATAACCAGTCCGCTCGGAAACGAGCCAGCCACATATGCCAAAAGGAGAAACACTATGCCCATCATAATGAATCACCATCTTTCTTTCCCCGCAAAATAAGCCGAATCGGCGTACCTTCAAAACCAAAGGTTTCACGCAGCCTGTTTTCTAAGAAACGGAGATAAGAAAAATGCATAAGCTGTGGTTCATTGACAAATAAAATAAATGTCGGCGGCTGTACGGAAGCCTGGGTCATATAGTAAATCTTCAACAGCTTGCCACCTTTAGCCGGAGGCGGATTGGTCAGCTGCGCATCTTCAATCAATTCGTTGAGAACGCTGGTGGAAACACGCATATGCTGCTGTTCTGAAACAAATTTTACCATATCGGCCAAGCGATTGACACGCTGTTTTGTCAGTGCTGACGCAAAAAGAATCGGCGCGTACTGCAGAAATGCCAATTCACGGCGAATATCTTCTTCAAATTTTTGGCTTGTCTTACTATCCTTAGTAATCAAATCCCATTTGTTAACGACAATAATGCATCCTTTTCCCGCCTCATGCACGTAACCAGCAATTTTTTTATCCTGTTCGGTCACACCTTCTACAGCATCTAATACCAGCACAGCTACATCGGAACGATCTACAGCACGCAGGGCACGAACGACGCTGTATCGTTCTACAGGAATATCAATTTTAGATTTGCGGCGCATGCCGGCCGTATCAATCAACACAAACTTAGAACCGTCATAATCCCAATGCGTATCAATCGAGTCCCGCGTCGTCCCTGGCATATTGCTGACAATCACGCGTTCCTGGCCCAGCAACGCATTGGTAAGAGATGATTTACCGACATTCGGTCGGCCGACAAGAGCAATGTGAATTGTTTCGTCATCTTCTTCTACAACAGGAATCGATTTGATATTCTTCAATACTTCATCGGGTAAATCGCCCAAATTCATCAAATTGACAGCTGATACGCCAATCGGATCTCCCAAGCCCAAGTTGTAAAATTCATATATGTTCATTTCCTGTTCAACACTGTCGATTTTGTTGACAACCAGCAATACCGGCTTGCCGCACGAACGGAGAATGTGGGCAATATCTTCATCTTGAGGCTGAATGCCTGTCTTGCCGTCTACGACGTACAAAATAACGTCAGCCTCACGAATAGCCAATTCTGCTTGATACCGCATGCTCGTAAAAATATGATTGTCCGAATCGACAAATTCAATACCGCCTGTATCAATCATGGTAAATTCCTGACCAAGCCATTCTGCATCAAAATAAATGCGGTCCCGCGTCACGCCGGGGATGTCTTCGACAATGGAAATACGTTTTTTGACAATGGCGTTAAATAATGTCGATTTGCCGACATTCGGCCGGCCTACGACAGCTACTAACGGTTTATACATAAGCTTATTTCCTTTCCTCATAAGACGAAAAAAGGATAACCGGTACACGCCGGCTATCCTCTTTTTTACGAAAAATTATTTATCTTCTTCTACAGCGTCACCAATGGTAGCACTAGCTTCATCCTGGTTGGATTCCAAATAGCTCTTTACTTCTTTTTCTTCTTCATCTTTTTGAATAGCCAAGACGCTCAAAGAAATCTTCTTTTTGTCTGTATCAATGCCGATGATTTTAACATTCATAACGTCACCGATGTTGACCAAATCTTTAACGACAGCACCGCGTTTTTCTGTCAATTCAGATACATGGAGAAGACCCTGCAATTCCGGATCGATAGCAAGGATAGCACCGAAAGGAAGCAGTTTTTTAACTTCGCCTTTGACAATGTCGCCAACTTCAAATTTTTCAATAGCTGCAATCCACGGATTTTTCTGCAGTGCTTTAAGGGACAAGGAAATACGATTACGTTCCTGGTCAAATTTCTGTACCAAAACATGTACAGTTTCACCAACTTTGAGGACTGCGTCTACAGAGCTGATACGTTTCCAAGAAATATCAGAAATGTGGAGAAGGCCTTCTACGCCGCCCAAATCAACAAATGCACCGTACGGCATGATTTTGACTACTGTGCCGTCGAGTTCTACGCCCTCTGCAATGTGTTTCAACGCTTCTTCGCGTTTTGCTTCGCGTTCTGCTTCCAAAACAGCTTTACGGGAAAGAACAAGACGGTTTTTGTGTTCGTCAATATCAATAACTTTTACCTGGAAAGTCTGACCAACGAGATAATCCAAGGATTTAACAAATTTAACATCGCCCTGAGAAAGAGGGATAAAGCCGCGGAGCGATTTAATAGAAACAACAAGACCTGCTTTATTTGTTTCCTTGCCTACACATTCAACGAGCTGATCGTTTTCGAATGCATCGCGAACTTCTTTCCAGTCTTCGACTTTCTTCATTTTTACGAGGGAAACGACAATAGCGCCTTCTTCTTTAATATTATTGGCAATTTCTACGGTAAGTTCGTCGCCAACTTTGACAAAATCACTGGCTTTTTCCGGAGCGGGAACAGCCATTTCCTTTTTCGGCAGAATAGCTTCTGCTTTCGTACCGATGGAAACATAGGCAGCATCATCATTCACAGAAATAACCGTGCCTTTTACAACGTCACCTTTCTTTGGATTTTCTTCATAATCATACTTGTCCAACAATTCTTCACTCATTACTTCTGTGCCTTCAGCTTGCAAATTTTCCATAATCTCAACAACCTCCTGTATTATCCAATCCGGCGTGGAAGCGCCGGCTGTAATGCCTATATGATTCATACCACGAAACGCTGCTGTCTCTAATTCAGCTGCTGTTTCAACGTGATATGTAGGGCAACCCTGTTCTTTGCACACTTGTGCCAGCCGTCTGGTATTAGCGCTGTTTTTGCCGCCTACGACAACCATAGCGTCTACGGTTTTGGCCAGTGTGATGGCTGCATTTTGTCGCTGCTGCGTCGCCGTGCAGATAGTCATGTGCACATCCAAGTGATTTGTCTTGGTCTGCAACACGGCAGCAATGCGTTTGAATTGCTCTTGCGAGAATGTCGTCTGTACGACAACTCCCAGAGAATCTGTCGGCAGAATTTTTTCTGCTTCTTCTTCCCTATCTATTATAATAGCACGATTTGCCCCCCATTGTGAAATACTAATTACCTCTGGATGCGCTTTTTCGCCTATAATAATCAATTTTTTGCCTTGTTCTACAATTTTTTTGGCGTCTTGCTGTGCTTTTTTGACATGAGGACACGTTGCATCCATGATATGAAGTCCTTTTTTTTCAGCTTCATCATATACATCCGGACCAACACCATGAGAACGAATCAGTACCGTTTTTCCCGGTTGAATTTCAGCAAGTGAACCGACCGGCTCTATGCCTTGGGCCGCTAAACGGGATACTACCTGGGGATTATGAATAATCGGCCCCAATGTCTTTGTACCTACATCGGCATGGGCTGCCATATCTACAGCCCGGCGTACACCATAGCAAAACCCGCAGGCTGCTGCTATTGTTACCTTCATTTTTTCATTTCTCCATACTGATTTAGCATAGCTAAGACTATATTGCGAATTTCGTCTGTAAATGCTTTAACTTCTTCCTTATCGGTATGCATGCCCTGCGGCGGTATAACCGGTTCGCCAAAAACAACGCAGACCGGGCCCTTCTTTTTAGGAAGTGGCCGAGAATTAATAATCGCTGCCGGCAGTACAGGCACACCCGCTTTCATGGCAATGCCGGCAAATCCATCGTGGAATTTTCCCAAAATTCCCTGATCTTTGCTCGTGCCTTCCGGAAAAATCCCCAACACATCTCCCTGTTTGAGCACGCGGAATGATTCCATAATGGCTCGGCGGTCAATACGACCGCGATGAACCGGAAAGGTATGCACATAGCGCAGAAACCAATTCATCAAAGGATTGCGAAAGAGTTCTTCCTTTGCCATAAAGTGAATTAAATGACGCCGCACAGCAGTACCCAACAGCGGCGGGTCAAAATAGCTGGCATGATTACAGACGATAATAAAAGGCCCTTTATCCGGAATATGTTCTTCGCCGTAAACCTTCATGCCGATAAGTGTATAGGTGACGAAGTTAAATAGCCAGCGGATAATTTTATACGTAAATTCTCTCATTGTTCCTTGCGGCGAATCAAATCGGTAATGACATCGGCAGTTTCTTCCAAATTCAATTCGCTATTATCGAGAAGCATGGCATCAGCAGCCTTTTTAAGCGGCGATACGGCACGATGGGAATCTTGGTAGTCCCTGTCTGCAATACTTTTTTCAATGGTTTCCAGCGTTTCACTGCTTCCCTTAGCCTGCATTTCCAAATACCGGCGCATCGCCCGGGAATGAACAGACGCAGTTAGAAAAATTTTGATGTCAGCATTTGGCAGTACAACTGTCCCTATATCGCGTCCATCCAAAATGACGCCGCCTTGTTTAGCCATGTCTCTCTGTAATTGTACCAGTTTTTGCCTTACTACTGCAAGAGCTGCAACCGAAGATACGTGAGAAGATATCGTTTGAGTACGAATTTCATCCGTAACTTCTATGTCATTTACGTATACACGGCACGTATCTGCCAAGGGTTCCAGCCGCACTGTCAAATCTTGAATAAAAGAACCTACAGCTTGTTCGTCCGTTATATCGACATGCTGCTGCAAAACAGCCCACGTAATAGCCCGGTACATCGCACCTGTGTCAATATACAAATAATGTACTCTGCCTGCAGCCAAACGGGCCGCACTGCTTTTGCCCGCACCAGCCGGGCCATCAATAGCAACTGTTAATTTTCCCATGATTCACTCTCCTTTGCCGCTGCTTTTCCGGCTGCATAGCCTGTAGAAAAAGCAGCCTGTAAATTATAGCCGCCTGTAAAGGCATCAATATCCATGACTTCACCAGCAAAATATATATGCGGCGTAATCTTGGATTCCATCGTTTTGGGATTAATTTCTTTGACAGATACGCCGCCGGCCGTGACAATAGCTTCTTCTATAGGGCGGGTACCCGTAATCGTCAGCGACAATGCCTGCAGCGTGTCTACCAAGTCCTGCCGCTGTTCTTTGGACAGCTGATTGACAGGCAGATGCACATCGATGCCGGCTTGTTCCAAAACAATCGGGATAAGTCGCTGCGGCAGCAGTTCCTTCATGGCATTTTCTACTTCTTTGCGTATATATTTTTGAAAATCACGCTGAATGCGCTGATCCAGTTTTTCTTTAGATAATGCCGGTTTCAGATTTATACGTAGCTGCATTGGATAGACACATTGTTTTTTATGTGCTGCAGTTGTGCTAAGCATCAAAATAATGGGGCCGGATACACCAAAATGCGTAAAAAGCATTTCTCCGAATTGGGACGCCAGCTTCTTTCCCCGTTTCCACAAGGACGCTTCTACATTGCGCAGCGCCATGCCGGACAACGTATGCGGCCATGTATCTGCCGTCGTAAACGGTATCAGAGACGGTTTGACAGGCGTAATGCTGTGGCCCAAGCTTTTGGCAAATCCATAGCCATCACCCGTAGAGCCTGTAACAGGATACGACATACCTCCTGTCGTAATAATGCAGGCATCACCCTCATACGTTCCGGAAACTGCCTGCACGGCAATGCGGCCGTCCCACTGATGAACTGCCAGTACCGCATCTTCTAAATGCAGTGTGACGCCGGCAATTCGCAGCCGATTGTAAAACAATTTTCGCACTTCAATCGCACTGTCAGATTGCGGAAACACGCGTCCGCCTCGTTCTACTTTGGTCAACAGTCCCCACGTGTGCAGTTTCTGCAACAAATCTTCATTCGTAAACTGGCCGTACGCACTGTATAAAAAACGTCCGTTTCCCGGTGTATGGGCAATACATTCGTCCATCGTACAGGCATTGGTCAAATTGCAGCGTCCTTTACCGGTAATGCCCATTTTCTTGCCTACAATATTATTTTTTTCAAACAGTTGCACCGCTGCGCCAGCTTCGGCTGCTGCCAGTGCCGCCATGATGCCGGCTGCGCCGGCACCGATGACAATGACTTTTTTGCCCATAGTCATGCCGCCTTACCCTTACTTATATTTATATAACTCTGCTACTTCTTCAGCCGTCAAACTACGGTACGCACCGCGTTTTACACCACTGAGCGTCAAAAATGCATACTGCACCCGGCGCAGATTATGTACTTGGAAACCAAAATATTCCATCATGCGGCGAACCTGTCGGTTGCGGCCTTCATGAATCGTAATTTCAATCGTCGTAATGCCGCTGCGACCGTCAAAGCCAATATAATATACATCTGCCGGAGCCGTCATGCCATCTTTTAATTCTACACCATCAGCCAAATGCTGCAATACCGAATCCGCAATACGTCCTTTGACCTTTACTTCATAGGTCTTATCAACCAGTTTGCTCGGATGCATCAAAATATTGGCCAATTCCCCATCATTAGTCATGATGAGCAATCCTTCTGTATTCTGGTCCAAACGACCAACGGCATAAATACGGTCTTTTTCCTTTTTGAAATAATCCATGACCGTCGCCCGGCCCTGGTCATCACTGGATGTCGTAATAACACCTTTGGGTTTATTAAATAAATAATAATGCTTAGGCTGCATTTCCAACCGCTGTCCATCAACAAGAATGATGTCCTTCTCCGGATCCACCTTGGTACCCAGTTCACGAACAACAACGCCGTTGACACGAACACGGCCATCCAAAATCATTTGTTCTGATGCGCGGCGTGATGCGACACCGCAGTTACTCATTACTTTCTGTAGCCTTTCCATCTGTTTCCCCCTTGTTTGTTGTAGATTCCAGTTCCAGCGTCAGTTGTGCCGGCTGCAAGGCCTCCGTACTGCTTTCTGGAATATGGGCTGCCAAATCAGCCAACGAATCCATGCCGATACATTCCAAAAAATATGCCGATGTACCGTATAAAATAGGACGACCCGGACTGTCTTTTCGTCCCAAATCAACGACCAGCCCTTGTTGTACCAGCGATGTCAAAATTCGTTCAGACGATACACCGCGCAGCTTTTCGATTTCAGCACGCGTAATGGGCTGTTTAAAAGCGACAATTGCCAAGACCTCCAGTGCCATAGGAGATAACTCCGTCGTCCCGGTTCGCACCCATTGAATGGCTTCAAAAAGGCGCGGCTTTGTTACCAGCTGATAGCCGCCGGCGACGCGCAGTACTGTCAGGCCATGGCCATCTGCAGCTAAAAACGTTTCCAGCTCTTTCGCTATCTGTTGAATTCGCCCTGGACTCCATCCGGTATGCGCCGCGATTTCGCTTATCTTCATCGGTTGTCCGCTAAGAAAAAGCAATGCTTCCAATACGGCTGTCGGCTCCATGTTTTCAATTTGGTGTGTATCGCAAGGCGACGGCATTTCCATCCTCTCCTTCTGCCACAGTATGACACTGCCCTAATTTCAGCATTTCCAATACAGCTAAAAATGTGACAACCAGTTCTATTTTAGACCGGCATGCGCGAAATACTATCTCGACAGCTGTAGGTCCTGCCGTTTGCCGCAGCCTATAGGCAACACGCTGCATACATTCTTCTACACTGTAAATTTCCTGCTGAATATGAATTTCTACGGGCTTTTTTTTCTGCAAAGACTGATACACCAAGCGAAATGCGCGGTATAATGCAGCCGTTTCAATCGTCCCGGAAAACTGTGGCTCATACAAAAGAGGCGTGCGTTCCCGTCCCAGCATATGACTTCGTTCATCCCACAAACTGCCCATAACAGCCGAAATTTTCTTCATATGCTTGTATTCAACAAGCTGCCGTACTAACGCCTCTTTCGGATCTTCTTCCTCTTCCTCTTTTTCTTTAGGGGCTTTAGGAAGAAGCAACCGTGATTTGATTTGCAGCAGCGTCGCTGCCATCACAAAAAACTTGCTGGCGTAATTGACATCAAACGCGTCAATTTGCGCTACATACGCATTAAACTGATCTGTAATCTCAACTATAGGAATATTATAAATATCGACTTTATTTTTTTCGATTAAATATAAGAGCAAGTCCAATGGCCCTTCAAAATCCGATACTTTATATTTGTATTCTTCCATACAGACCGCCATTTCTATATTATATGATAAAATACAGGAAATTACAAAAAAGGTTTGGATTTTCATCCAAACCTTTTGATCACTTGCAAAGAACCCATGCCCATATAACTTGCACAGTGCTCACAGCAATGTATTGTTGAATTGGTGCCGGGGACCGGAATCGAACCGGTACGGTTATTTCTAACCGACGGATTTTAAGTCCGTTGCGTCTGCCAGTTCCGCCACCTCGGCATGACGAAAAAATATGGAGGCGGCACCCAGAATCGAACTGGGGATGAAGGTTTTGCAGACCTCTGCCTTACCGCTTGGCTATGCCGCCATAAATATGGAGCGGAAAACGAGACTCGAACTCGCGACCCCCACCTTGGCAAGGTGATGCTCTACCACTGAGCTACTTCCGCATGATTGTGGTGCTCAGGGACGGAATTGAACCGCCGACACGGGGATTTTCAGTCCCCTGCTCTACCGACTGAGCTACCTGAGCAAATATGGCGACCTCGATCGGATTTGAACCGACGATCTTCGCCGTGACAGGGCGACATGTTAAAC
>JBNMKW010000023.1:0-36602 GCA_050874545.1 Megasphaera sp.
TATTCTGTACGCTGAACTGACGACAGAATACCTTACTCGTACGTTCCTTACGGATATAATTTTTCTTATCTTTGGCATCTTTTTCTTCTTTTGTTTCTTCATGTTTAGCCGATAAGGTTAATATATTATCATCATATGTTACGTTGATATCTTCTTTAGCAACACCCGGCAAATCAGTTGTCAAGATGTACGCTTTGTCTGTATCTTCAATATCAACTTTTGGAATATTATAGGAACCATCAGACGGTTTCATGAAGTCATTGAAGAAGCTGTTAAATACATGATCAGGGAATAAGAAATCATTGTTTGTTACTGGAAATAAGCTTTTCATCATAAAACCCTTCTTTCAAAATCATCAAACTTTTGTATTATCGGAAAGTGGTTTGTTCTTTAGTCTTTTTATTCTTTTGACTTTTAAATGTATCTCTTGGTAACCTCTTTCCTATTACATGTATATTGTATGTCTTATTAGCACTCTTGTCAATAGAGTGCTAATAATTTTTCTTATTTTTTTGTAAAAAAATAGACGTGCTTTGCACACGCCTATTTTTCTATATGATTTTATTCGATTCTTAATCTTCCAGCCAATCACCGGTAAAGGTAACTGCTGCCGGACCGGTCATATATACATTACCATCTTCTTCATTATATTCAATATGAAGTGTGCCGAGATATAGCTGTACATCAACACTGCGGCCGGTAAATCCATTGAGATATGAACCGACAGCGCAAGCACAAGAACCTGTACCGCAAGCCAGTGTGGCGCCGGCGCCGCGTTCCCACGTATGTACTTTAATCGTATGATTGTCAATAACTTGAATAAAGTTCATATTTGTTTTGCGCGGAAATGCTTTATATGTTTCAAATTTCGGACCCAATTCATGAAGATTTACAGCGTCTACATCGCGAACATACGTCATTGTATGCGGTACGCCCATCAAAAGACTGGTTATTTTGTACGTTTTACCGTCAATTTCAATCGGTTCATCTATAACAGGACCATTAGGCCCTTCCATAGGAATCTGCGCCCGGTCGGTAAAAGGTTTCCCCATATTAATCGTAACTAAGCTGACTTTTCCGTCGTCCCCTACTGTAACTTTTGGTTTCATAATGCCAGCCAGCGTTTCGACAGCAAATTCTTTTTTCGTAATAATACCATGGTCATATACGTATTTAGCAAAACAACGAATACCGTTGCCGCACATTTCCGCTTCGCTGCCGTCAGCATTGATAATCCGCATACGGACATCTGCTTTTTCACTAGGTACAATGACAATCAAGCCATCTGCACCAATACCGGTATGCTGGGCACACATTTTAACAGCCAATTGGGAAAAATCCTTATTGGCACCTTGTTTATCTTCTATAAATACAAAATCATTACCTAAGCCATGCATTTTTACAAATTTCATGATATATCCTCCTTTGCGCAGGAATGACAACTATGTTATCTATTATCTGTCTTTTATTATATACAACGGAAAATAGCAGTTATATCAAAAAAATGCTATACTTATTGCAAATCCTGTTATTTTAGGAGTCTGCTTATGAAAAAACAAACTGGTTATTTAAACGAACCACTTAAACTTTTCTATCTGCTGGACCAAAAGAATTGGGAATGTCCCTATCATTACCATAGTTTTGATAAGATCATGATTTTTCTCCAAGGGCATGTCACGTATGAAATAGAAGGCCAGTCCTATGCGCTGCAGCCCTATGACATCGTCGTCGTCCGTGCAGGTCAAATGCATCGACCGATTATCCATGAAGATCGGGTATATGAACGCATCATTGCTTACATTTCTTCTGACTATCTACAGCAATATGAACAGCAGGGCTGTCATTTGACAGCTATCTTTAGCCCGTCTGCCGCTTCCGTTCTGCGACAGCCTCAGGAAGCAGGCTCTTTATACGGCGTATCCAGTCGACTGCGCCAAGTTTGCAGTGCAACGCAAACCACACGACAGCAAATACTGCAAAAAACATTATTTTTAGAATTTTTACTTTACTTAGCCGATGCCTTAGAAACCCATCATATCGGCTCTGTAAAAACAGGCAGACAAAACGAAAAAATAGCCGCGATTCTGCAGTATATCCATGAACATATTACAGAAGACTTGTCTATTGCATCACTTGCTGCTCAATTATATATTAGTCCAGATTATCTCATGCATCTATTCAAAGAAGAAACCGGTCAGTCTGTAAGAAACTATATTACAGCAAAACGGCTGCTGCTGGCCCGTAAACTCATGAAAAAGCAACTGCCTCTGACAACGATTTGCTACGACAGCGGCTTTAAACAATATTCTTCCTTTTATAGAGCCTGGAAAAAACACTATGGTCAATCTCCCAAAAAAGGGATTCCGCATATGGCAAAAGCCCATCTTCTCGAATGAGTACGATGGGCTTTTGGTATCTTATCTATTTCGATTGTAATTAATCAGACAACCAGCTTTAACTATTTTCTTTTCATCTTCTGTCATATCAGCGATATACAACGATATTTCCTGCAGTGTATTACCGACTACATACGCCTTAATATCTTTCATATTGCCATCCAAGGCTTTTTTGATATGCGGCACATAAATGTAATCGCCGACTTCAAAGGAAGCATCTTCCTTCATTTGAAACGGCAGCATGCCCCAGTTGATGACGTTGGAACGATACCGTTTCGTTGCATATTCCTTACAGATATTAGCAAGGCCTCCTAAAACACGCTGGCAACTGGCAGCTTGTTCACGTGCCGAGCCGTCTCCCGGCTTAACACAATAAATCATACTGCCAATTTCTACTTGGGACATATCTGCATCTGCAAATTTTTCTTGTATTACGGCAAATACGTTTTTCAAATGCGGATCTATACTTGCCGGACATGTACCTGCCATGCGTGCTCGTTCTGCTACATCCACATCCTTAGCACGTCCTACATAATCAGGGTCACGTCGTGACAAGGTAAATTCAGCCAAGCCTAACGGATTAGAACGATACGACGAGGTTTCTCCGGAAGGAATCAATTCATCCGTTGTTGTAACCGGATCCATAATTTTCGAGCAAACTTTAAGTAAAATATTATCTGCCAATGCTTCCATCGATGGCCAATCTTTAATATTCGGCCCATAAACCAACGAAGTCTGAGTTTCTGCTTTACCAAATCCCTGATATACGCGGGATTCATACGACGTATTATCGTATTCATAGGGAGCTTCCGTGTAATCATCCATATATCCATCGGCTGAAGTCAAAACGCCGCCATTGGCCGCTGTTGCCGCAATAGAGCGAGCATCCATCAATGCCACTGCCGAGAATTGTCCATTGCCCGGTTTAGAACCTTCACGATTGGGGAAATTACGCGTCGTATGGCGAATACTGAAAGCATTATTTGCCGGCGTATCTCCGGCACCAAAACACGGACCACAGAATGCTGTTTTCATAATAGCACCGGCAGCCATTAAGTCTGCTGCCGCACCTTTGCGTACTAAATCCATATATACAGGCATCGACGACGGATATACATCCAACGTAAAGACGCCATTACCACAGCTGGCATGTTTTAAAATGTGAGCCGCTGCCATGACATTGCTGTAATTGCCGCCAGCACAGCCAGCAATAATTCCTTGCTGTACATGCAGTTTGCCATTTATAATTTTGTCCGTTAAGCTAAACGGTATATTTTTATTGCTCATCCGACTTTTAATATTTTCTTCTGTTTCATGCAAAATATCATCCAAGTTGGCATTTAATTCATCAATCGTAAAGGCATTGCTCGGATGCATCGGCATAGCTATCATCGGTTTAATAGTGCTAAGGTCAATATAAATCATGCCGTCATAATATGCAATATCAGCAGGATTTAATTCCTTATAATCTTGAGGACGGCCGTGCTGCGTCAAGTAAGCTTTTGTATCTTCATCCGTACGCCATACAGAGGACAAACACGTCGTTTCTGTCGTCATAACATCTACGCTGTTGCGGTAATCCGTAGACATAGACGCTACACCGGGTCCGACAAATTCCATTACTTTATTTTTAACGTAGCCGTTTTTAAATACAGCACCAACAATCGCAATGGCAATATCATGGGGACCTACCGCTGGATTGGGCTTGCCCGTCAAGTATACGCCGACAACACCGGGATACGCCACGTCGTACGTATCACACAGCAGCTGTTTTACCAGTTCACCGCCGCCTTCGCCAACAGCCATCGTCCCCAATGCGCCATAGCGGGTATGGCTGTCTGAACCGATAATCATTTTGCCGCATCCTGCCATTTTTTCACGCATATACTGATGAATAACCGCTACATGCGGAGGAACAAAAATGCCGCCGTATTTTTTAGCCGCAGACAATCCAAATACATGGTCATCTTCATTGATTGTGCCGCCGACTGCACAAAGAGAATTGTGACAGTTTGTCAGCACATACGGCAGAGGAAACTTTTCCATACCGGAAGCTTTTGCCGTCTGAATAATGCCAACAAACGTAATATCATGGGATGCCATAGCATCAAATTTAATTTTCAAATGTTCCATATTGTCTGCTGTATTGTGCGCTTTCAAAATGGAATAGGCAATGGTTCCCTTCCGAGCTTCGTCCCGGTTTGGCTTCTTTCCAGTAAGCTGTTCTACTTTAGCCGCTTCTTGTTCTGGTACAATTTCTGTACCATGAATCAAATACGCGCCTCCTCCATACAATTGAATCATGGGTTTAGCCTCCTCTGCACAGCCCCAAAGACTGTTGTATCGTAGCAATTTCTCATACAGAAATTTATGCAATTAATTTTCACATTATAAAATTTTTCTGCATTCACCTCATATTATATCATAATTATTCTTATTGTGACTAGCCTTACCGCTTTCTTTTTCTCATTATTTTTATTTTATTTTTATCTTAACTATGCTATAATAACTTATAATTTGCAAGAAAAACCACCGTCTTGTTCGTAAAGAATTTTTATGAATATCTCGGAATAATTAACAATGGACATTTATCCTTGCAGGAAAGAGAGGAATCACTTTGGACAAAAATATCTACTTAGCCCAATTCTATGGAAAATCACAGAATTATACCCAGATTCCCCGTGAATGGTATTCAAAATACGGTGTAAAACGAGGCCTGCGCAATGAAGACCATACAGGGGTACTTATCGGTCTAACTCGTATAGCCGATGTTGTCGGCTATCAGCGCGACAGCTCCGGCAATAAAGTAAACTGTGACGGCATTTTATATTACCGCGGTGTGGATATCCGTGATTTAGTAAAGCGAGACGCTGATACGGGCTATTTATATGAAGAAGCCTGTTTCCTCTTATTATTCGGATATCTTCCGTCCCGAGAAGAATTAAATGCATATTGCCGAGTTATGCAGGATAGTTACGACCTTCCTGACGATTTCCTGGAAATGAATTTATTGCGTCTTCCTGGGAAAAATTTAATGAACAAATTACAACATGCGTTGCTTACATTATATAATTATGATCCGGATCCGGACAATACGGATGTATATCAGACATTGCGCAAGGGCTTAAACATTATGAGCAAGCTTCCTTCTATTGCTGTATACGCTTATATGTCTAAAGTCCATTATTATCATCGTAAAAGTTTAGTCATCCATTACCCGCGAAAAGATTATTCAACAGCAGAAAATATTTTATCTATGCTTCGTCCTGACAGTAAATTTACAGCACAAGAAGCCCAGCTTCTCGACTTATTGCTATTTCTTCATGCTGATCATGGCGGCGGTACAAACTCCACATTTACGAATATCGTTGTTTCTTCTACCAATACAGATATCTATTCTAGTATGGCAAGTTCAGTCGGCGCATTAAAAGGTCCTCGTCATGGCGGTGCCAATATTCGTGTTTCTCTAATGATGGAAAATATTATTGATGCAATTGGACTGAAAGCTACAGATACACAAATCAAAAATATTATCAAAAAAATTGTTAACAAACAATTTAAAGATAATCCGGAAGGCTTAGTATATGGTTTCGGTCATGCCGTATATACCCTTTCTGACCCGCGCGCAGAAATCATGCGTCACTATTGCGGTAAACTGGCCAAAGAAAAGGGAATGGAAGATATATTTAATTTTTATAATCGGTTTGAACGCATTGCCATTAAAGAATTGACCGAAAAAACAGGCATGGATATTTGCAGTAATGTTGATTATTACAGCGGCTTTGCGTACCATATGCTCGGCATTCCTCGTGACTTATATACACCGCTTTTTGTCATCAGCCGTATGGTTGGCTGGCTGGCTCATAATATTGAACATAAACTATATGATAATCGTATTGTTCGTCCAGCAGCAAAATATGTTGGCGATTTGATGGACTATATACCTTTGGAGGATCGATAACATGAAAACAATTACCGTATTTAAAGGCGACGGCATTGGCCCTGAAATTACAGATGCTGTCATTGAAATTTTAAAAGCAGCAAACGCACCTCTTTCCTATGAATGTTTTAATGTCGGTGCTGCTGAGTATGAACGTAACGGCGCACTGATTCCGGAAGCAGCTTTTCAATCCTTTGAAAAAACTCGCTTACTGTTAAAATCCCCGATTACAACACCGATTGGTAAAGGATTTCGCTCACTGAATGTCACATTACGTAAAAAATATGACCTCTATGCTAATATTCGTCCCGCAAAATCCAATGCCGCCGTACCGACGCCATTTCCCAATGTAGACATCGTCACCTTCCGTGAAAATACAGAAGGCTTGTATGTCGGCGTTGAATATAAAATTAACGAGGATACTGTTCACGCTATTAAGATTATTACACGCAAAGCCAGTGAACGCATTATTCGGGCAGCATTTGAATATGCCGTTGCCCATAACCGCAAAAAAGTAACCTGTGTTCATAAAGCGAATATCTTAAAAATGACAGACGGCATGTTTCTCGACATTTTTAAAACCATTGCCAAAGAATATCCTCAAATTGAAAGTGATGATAAAATCGTCGATAATACATGTATGCAGCTCGTTATGCATCCAGAAACCATGGATGTTATCGTTACGCCCAATCTCTATGGTGATATTCTTTCCGATCTTACCAGCGGGCTTATCGGCGGCTTAGGCTTAATGCCATCTATGAACATCGGCGATGACTATGCCATGTTTGAAGCCGTTCACGGCAGCGCACCGGATATTGCAGGAAAACACATTGCCAACCCAACGGCCCTTCTCTGGTCGGCCTGCATGCTGTTAGAATATATTGGCGAAACAAAAATCGCCGCTAATATCCGCAAAGCCGTTGACAGTGTCCTCGCTGAAAAACAGCATCTCACACCAGACCTCGGCGGCAAAGCCACAACTGAAGAATACCGTGACGCTGTTATTGCAAAATTATAATTGATATATCATTTTTAGGGCTGTCGCATCAAAGCGACTAGCCCTTTTTTCATTCTACAATACAACACTATTCTTTCACACAACAAAGATAGTATCTTGTTGACAAATAACAGAGCTATTTTATACAATAAAATCAATTACGATAAGGAGATGGCATCATGAAGATAACTGTTTTAGGCTGCGGCCGCTGGGGTTCGTTTCATGCTTGGTATGCTGACCATATCGGACATACCGTAACGCTTTGGGGACGGGCTAGTTCACAACATTTAAAAGAATTAATGGCTACGCGAAAAAATGAATATGTAACGCTCCCGCCTTCTATTACGTTAACTTCGGATATAGAAAAAGCTATTACTGCTGCTGATGTATGTATTCTTTCTATAAGCGCCCAACAAGTCCGTTCATTTGCCAAACAACTTCATGAATTGGCTATTCCATTACCTATGCCTATTATCTTGGCAATGAAAGGCTTAGAAATCGGCAGCGGCAAACGCTTGACTACGGTTATGGAAGAAGAACTCGGCCCCCATGTGCAAACAGCCGTCTGGGTAGGGCCAGGACATGTACAGGATTTTATCCAAGGAATGCCAAATTGCATGGTCATGGCCTCTAAAGATAGTTCATTAACGCATAAACTGGTAGATATATTTACCAGCCCACTTATCCGTTTTTACTATGGACAAGACTTATTGGGTATTGAAATCGGCGCGGCTGCCAAAAATGTCATGGGGATCGCTGCCGGTATGCTGGACGGTGCTCATATGACCAGTCTGAAGGGCGCATTGATGGCACGAGGAACACATGAGTTATCAGTACTCATCAAAGCATTAGGCGGCAACCAAATGACGGTATATGGCTTGAGTCATCTCGGTGATTATGAAGCAACATTATTTTCTCCTCATAGTAACAATCGCCGTTTTGGTGAAGATTTTATTCTAGGAAAACCTTTTCATAAATTAGCGGAAGGGGTCTATACGACAGAAGCCTTGATGGATATTGCCAGCCGACATCATATTGAACTGCCTATAACCGCTGCAGTCTATGCAATTATTCAAAAACATCAAAATCCCCAAGATGTATTACGTTGTTTATTTTTACGCTCTACCAAAACAGAATAACCATCGATATGTACTAAGGCCGGGCCAAGATATCCTACTTCTTGGTCCGGCCTTATTATTATTTAGGCTCTATTTCTGGTTCAACAGGATGACGCGTTACAAGTATTTTGTCTACGCGCAGATTATCCATATCCATGACTTCAAATGTAAATTCTTTCCACGTATATGTATCTGTTTCTTTGGGTATTCTCCCTATACCATACGTTACCAATCCAGCTAGCGTTTTATATAAATCTTCCTCTTCATCAGGCAGTTCATCTTCAATTTTAAAGAAATCTTTAAATTCTTCTATTGTTAATAATCCTTCCATTAACCATTGATTCGGTCCTCGTTCAATAATCCGGTTGGCATTTTCTTGTTTTTCTTCCTCGCCGGACGGCATCGTGCCCACTAATTCTTCTAATATATCATGCAACGTTAATATGCCTGTCAGACTTCCATATTCATCTAAAACAGCCGCTTCATGAACGCTTTCTTCCCGAAATACTGAAACTACTTTAATGATGTCCATCGATTCCGGTACAAAAACAGGCTTGCTGACACATTCTTCTACCAAAGTACGCAGCTGCACATGTTTTTCCTTTTGAACAGCCTCATAATATTTTTGAAATACTTCATTTACCGTTATCATGCCTAAAAAGTCATCTAATGAGCCTCGGCCTACAGGTAAATGTACATGATTACAGGAAATAATTTCTTTCATAATAACATCTTCATTATCTTCCAAGTCAATCCAGTCTACCTGCGTACGATTTGTCATGATATCACTGACATTCATATCAGCTAAACGAAATACTCTGTCAACCAATTCGGGTTCTTCCTTTTCAAAAGCGCCTAATTCAGCACCTTGTTCCAATAACAACTTTATTTCTTCTTCTGTTACGGGATGTACTTCCGGTTTGGAGACACCTATCATTTTAGTAACTAACGCAGTTGATGCCGATAAAATCCATATTAATGGTGTGCATAAGGTACAAAAATATAGCATCGGACGTGCCAATATGCAAGATAATTTTTCAGGGTTATCGATAGCAATTCGCTTCGGAACAATTTCACCAAAGATAATGCTTAAATACGTAACAACTGCTACAATCGTCATTAAGCTAACACTATATGCATATTGTTCCATTCCCGGTATCATTGCCACATACTTTGACATTGGCTGTGCCATTTCTGTACCGCCATACACACCTGTCAGTAATCCTAACAGCGTGATACCAAACTGAACAGCAGAGAACATTTTATTGGGGTTTTCCCGCAATTTCAGAACTATTTCTGCAGACTTATTTCCTTCTTCCGCAATCGCTTCTAAACGAGCCTGTCTGCAGCTGACAATCGACATTTCCAACATAGAAAAAACACCATTGCCAAGAATAAGCAAGACAATAACCAAACATTGTTTTCCTAGGGAAAATTCCAAAACCAATCACGTCTCCTTTTATAATACAACCATACTTTTTAGGATTTATTATACATGGTTTTATTAGGTATAACAAGTTTCATTATATAGAGAGGCAGCATAACACTTTTTTACGGTCATGTCCCATGCTCTTCTTATTAATTTTTTGTTTGAAGGTTGAAGAAAAATAAATGATGATATTGTAAATGAGGTACTTACAACGGCATAACAAAAGGACTGTAACAAAATGAGATTTTTTAGCTCATTTTGTTACAGTCCTTTTCATTATATCATTACCACCATGGCCCTACGCCGATACCGATACCGCCGTGATGATGCCAGCCAATGCCGACGCCAATATTAACATTCGGACTACGGCGATACCCCTCATCAGACATATCAGCGGTATTAACAACCGTGATATCTTGAGTAAATGTTCTCGCCGCGTTTCCGATTTTTATATCGATGACAACACTGCTCTTTCCCGCCGCAGCAGGAATAATATTCATTTTATCTGAAATCGTCGCCACGTTTGCGTTCAGACTCGTCATTTTTATATCATAAGGAATCATTCCCGGCACATGGACGCGTACAATACCGTAACTTCCCATTGGAATCCGTTTAGGATAGACAATAACTTCTGTTTTTTTCAGCATTTCTTCCGCATTGCCAAAGATAAGTTCCGCATCCTTTTCATCATAAAGCCGCCACACACAGGATGTATCTTTAGCAACAAAATAGCTGCTTTTCAGCATATGCGTACAGGTATCATAAACATTCACATGATAAAAATAATTGCTCGTCAGATTTTTATCTATGCGAAAATAGCTGTTTGTATCCAATCCTGTCTTATCTGTAGAAATACTTTGCAATAACGCTGTAATTTTATCATATGTACTTCCTGAAGTAATATAATACGCATCTAGCTTTTTCATTTGCACAGACGGGTCTATAGGCTGCAGTTTCGTTTCAACTGCAGCTGCTGCCCAACTTGATGTTATTACACTAAAACAACAAACCAGTATCAGAACGCATATACGCTGCCATTTCATATGCTAATCCTCCCTGTTTTTTGAATCCTACAAGTCTAGATTTCGTACTTTTTTGGCATTATCCTGAATAAACTTGCGCCGCGGTTCTACTTTATCTCCCATAAGGACAGAGAAAATACGATCGGCTTCAGCAGCATCTTCCAAATGAACACGCAGCATAGTTCTGTTTTCCGGATCCATCGTCGTTTCCCAAAGCTGCTCCGGATTCATTTCCCCAAGCCCTTTATAACGCTGTACAACGACGTTGCTGTCACGTCCCAATTCATCTAATTTTTGATTCATTGTTTCATCGGAAAAATAGTACCATACCTGTTTGCCCTTACGAACTTGGTATAATGGAGGCTGCGCGATATATACATGACCTTCTGTAATCAACGGTTTCATAAACCGATAGAAGAATGTCAACAGCAACGTACGAATATGCGCTCCGTCTACATCCGCATCTGTCATAATAATAATTTTATCATAGCGTCGCTTATTAATATCAAATTCTTCACCAATACCGGTACCAAATGCCGTAATCATAGAGCGAATTTCATCATTGGCCAAAATTTTGTCCAAACGAGCTTTTTCAACATTAATAATTTTACCACGCAGCGGCAGAATAGCCTGGAATTTGCGATCTCGTCCTTGCTTTGCAGAACCACCTGCGGAATCCCCTTCGACCAGATAGATTTCTGTCATCGCTGAATTTTTATCTGAGCAATCTGCCAATTTGCCGGGAAGGCTGCTGATTTCCAATGCATTTTTGCGTCGTGTCAGTTCACGAGCACGACGAGCCGCCTGACGAGCACGGGACGCAGAAATGGTTTTGTTGATAATTGCTTTAGCTTCACTGGGATGTTCTTCTAAATATTCCTTTAAACCGTCGGAAACAATATTATCTACAATCCCTTTGACTTCGCTGTTTCCTAATTTTGTTTTAGTCTGTCCTTCAAACTGCGGTTCCCGTACTTTGACACTGACAATAGCGGTCAATCCTTCACGCACATCGTCACCAGATAAATTGTCTTCATTATCTTTCAAAATACCGGAAGAACGACCGTAATCATTAATCGTTCTGGTCAAGCCGGAACGGAAGCCGCTCAAATGCGTACCTCCTTCTTCGGTAAAAATGTCGTTGACAAATGTCAGGATATTTTCACTATAGCCGTCGTTATACTGCATGGCAATATCGACAAGAACCTGATTTTTTTCGCCTTCCAGCGATATAATGGTCGGATTGACCGGCTGTTTATTTTCATTCAAAAATTCTACAAAAGACGTTAAACCGCCTTCATAGCAGTATACTTCACTTTTTCCCTGTCCCCGTTTATCCGTCAGTGTAATATGCAGGCCTTTATTTAAAAATGCCAATTCACGCAAACGTGTTTTCAAGGTATCAAAATCATATACCGTGTCCGGAAAGATTTCTTGGTCTGGTTTAAAGCTTACTTGTGTTCCTGTTTCTTCATTTTTTTCTAAGGGACGAATTTTTTTCAGCGGCTGTTCTGTACGCCCGCGCGTAAAGGAAATATTCCATAAATATCCATCACGTTTAACAGTTACTTTTGTCCATACACTCAAAGCATTAACGACGGAAATACCTACACCGTGCAAACCGCCGGAAATAGGATAGCCTTCGCCGCCGAACTTGCCGCCAGCATGAAGAACTGTCAAAACGACTTCTACGGCCGGTTTTCCTACTTTATGCATAGCTACAGGAATACCGCGGCCATTATCAACAACGGTAATACTATTGTCTTCTTCTATGGTTACTTCAATATGGGTACAATACCCAGCCAATGCTTCATCAATACTATTGTCGACGACTTCATACACGAGGTGATGCAAGCCGCGAAGCGACGTACTGCCAATATACATACCAGGACGTTTACGAACGGCTTCCAAGCCTTCCAATACTTGAATCTGCTCAGCGCCATAATCTATATGTTTGTCTTGCGACATGTAACAATTCCTCCTATTCAAAACACTTTTAACATCTTATTATATCGCATTTTTGTATTATTTTGTAGGGGATGACAAGGTAAATCCAGGCTTTGTAAATAATTTTTTATACCGTTCTACCAATGTTTCCACTGTAATAGGCGTAGCATAAATTCCATCTTCTGTAACAACATAACACCGTATAGTGCCCGCTTCTTTTCCAGATACGGAAATAAAAGGCTGATAATACTGCCGCAGTGGATTGGATTTATTGGCTTTGCGCGGATGCGCTTTAAACATAGCTACGATACGCCGTACATCAATCATCTGGTTGCCGCCGATGTGTAGATACATCTTCTTTTCTCCTATATTTTGCTGCTAAATTATGAATGAAAGAATCGGTCATTTCCGTTGGATTTTTACGAGTGACAAATAAAGCCAGCATCATATCATCTTCTGCTGTATCACAATTATGATGAATGCGTTCTATATACCGATAAATACAGTCACGGCGAATTTCATTGTACAGTTCGACGTATAGTTTTCCCTCCTGCGGTATATATCCATGCTGCTTTAGTTCTTCTATAGTTAACCATGGCATTTGGATTAATATGTCATGCAGCTGTTTCTTTTTTTTCTGCCGAATGTCTAACCGGCACAAATAGCATATCGATTCCCCTGGCTGCAAAAATCTACCACAGCAAGGACAAACATGCCGACCAGCCTGTGTATAGGCAATTTTTCTTTTTTCCTGTAAAAACCGCATCTGCCTGATTTGTTCCTGCAGCCTGGAAGGCAGATGCGCTGTTTCCCGGTAAATTTTATCGACCAATTCTTTAGGCAGTATAATACTTTTTAAATTTTCTGCAGGAAACACTGTTTCCTCTTCGCCGTCAAACGTTTCATAGACCACGGCTGCTGGTTTTTTGCCGCTGCGTACGAATCGAATATCACGAATATACGGCTCATGAATAAATGTATTTATCTTTTCAATCAACTGTTTTTTATGCATAAACAGCTGATTCATCCAAACAGAATTCAGCACAGCAACAACAACCGTCTTTCCGTCAAATTGCTGTATATACGAATATTTAGCAATCTGCACACCGACAATCGATGACCAGGAAAGCTTTGCTTGGTACAGTTTATACGGTGTCAGCAATTTATTTTCTTCTAGTATCTTCGGAATCGCTATTCCTGCTTTTTCCAACGTATGCGTCCGTTCTTCCATTACCTTTTACCTTGCCTTTTTCAATGCAAATATAATGATATCCCGGTATGGATTTAAAAATAGTCGGCTCTGTCGTCGTAATAAACGTCTGGATACGCTCACGGACAAATTCCAACAGTGCTTCCCGCCGTGATGCATCCAATTCACTCATGACATCATCCAACAGCAGTACCGGATATTCTCCTGTTTCAGACTTTACATATTCTAATTCAGATAACTTTAATGCCAATACAGCTGTTCGCTGCTGTCCCTGAGAGCCGAATTTCTTTAAATCTGCCCCATCTGCCGCAAAAGTCAAATCATCTCGATGCGGCCCTACAGACGTAGACATACGGTGCATATCTTCTGGTAAATGCTCTTGAAGCAGGTGATAATACCACGACGCATCACAGCGGTCCTGCGTGGCATCATGTACCGTATTATACGGCTGTACATAGGATAGCGACAGTTTTTCGCTGCCGCCAGTCAGACGACGGTGAATCACACCGGAAAGAAAACTAATTTTATGAAGAGCTGCCAGCCGCTTTTTGACAATAGAGTCTGCAAATACGGCAATCTGGTGATCCCATTCTTCTATAGAAAATGGACCTTCATATTTCATTTTTTTTAGTAATAAATTCCGCTGGGACACTGCTCGATTGTACTGCAGCAATTCTTTGTAATAAGCAGGGTTGACCTGGGAGATTTCCATATCCATAAAACGGCGCCGCAGTGACGGACTTCCTTTAATCAGCTGCAGATCTTCCGGCGAAAACAAAACTTCATTCAATGTTCCTACAAGTTCACGCTGTGGTACTTTCGTTTCATTAATCCAAAGCTCTTTCTTTGCCAGTTTGGACAATATTATCTTTACCTGCTGCGATACGCCGTTACGAAAAAAATCAATAATAATGCTGGCATCACTGCTATCCCACTGAATTAGGTCCGCATCAGCAATTCCACGATAGGATTTGCCAATGCCTCCCATATACAATGCCTCCAGTAAATTGGTTTTTCCCTGCCCATTTTTTCCGTATAATACAACAATAGATTTTGGAAATGAAATTTCTTCTTGTTTGTAGTTGCGGAATCGGTGAAGACGGACAGATTGAATGTTCATATTTATGCACCAACTATTTCATATTTACCAATCTTTTTAATTTCTATAATGTCTCCTGGATACAGCTTTTTGCGTTTGGCTTTGCATAAATTTCCATTGATATAAATTCTATTCTCATCTAGCAAAAAGCGAATTTCCCCGCCGCTTTGCAAAATGCTTGCCCACTTCATAAATTGGTCTAACTGTATCATATCTGTTTCAATTTTAATTTTTTCCATTTATTTTGTCCTCATCGGTGTAACAACAAATACGCAATCAGTTTGGTCTTTATCTTGTACCAGCATCGGACTATTTTTGCGTAATTTTAAAACGACTTCATCATCATGACAATGTTTCAGTATATCTAAAATAAATTTGCCATTAAACGAAATATCTAATGGTTCTCCTTCCATCTGGCAGGGAACCGAATCTTCAATGGTTCCGTAATCCGGATGCTGGCTCATCATTTTAATTTCATTTTCTGCAATGACAAAATTGATAACATTATATTGAGCATCTTTAGCTACAATGGATGCGCGTTCTACTGCACCAGTAAATTCTGCCCGGTTAATGGTAATCGTACATTGAAAATCAGTTGGGATAACACGGCGGTAATTTGGGAATTCGCCTTCAATTAAACGAGTACGAATATATACATTGCCAAATTTGATGGCTAAATAGCTGCGAACTGCTGTAATTTCAACAGTTTCTGGAATATCCGTCGGTAGTTGACGAGAAATTTCTGCTAATAACCGACTGGGAATCACAGCTTGCAGCGCCATTTCAACGGGAGTTTCTAATGATGCTGATTTTAAAGCAAGTCTGTGTGTATCTGTAGCAACCATGGAAATGTTATTTTGTTGTACGTCTAAAAAAGTTCCCATGAAAATGGGACGTGCGACATCGGTTGCGCAGGCATAAGAAGTATTATCAATTAAATCTTTCATGATAACACTGGTTGTATTAAAATGTGCATACCCGTTTTCTACCATTTCAACTTCAGTAAAATCATTGGGATTCATTGTCAAGCATTCAAATTTTAATTTGCCGCCTTTAATAATGAGTTGAGTATCAGCATCTTCTTTTATGATTTCAATTTCTTCACTGGGTAATTTTCTTGTCAGTTCCATTAAGTATGGATTGGCAATAAACGCTTCACCGCTTTCTTCAATGATGCCGGGAACAATTGTTTTGATACCCATGTCATAATCGTTTGCTTGAAATTCGATAATATTGTTGATTGCTTTAATGAGCAGTCCATTTTCAGAGGATAGGTTGTTATTTTTATTTTGTGCGACTTTTTGTACTGTTTGAAGGCCTTTGTTTAGATCTTCTTTTTTTAGTTTGAGTTTCATTGGTGTATCCCCTTTTCTGCGCTTAGTTTTTTAGTTTAAGTGAATTAAAAAGATAGTAGTCGTAGTAGTAGTGGCTGTGAATTTGTGGATAAGTCTATTTAAATGGCTATTTTAAGCTGTCCACAAATGTGTATAACCTGTGGATAATTAGGCTTTACTTATCCACAAATCCACTTTTTTTTTGAAATTTAAAATTGTGCACAAAGTATCTACAGTCTATCATCTTACTTATCCACACCCTTAATTTTGTTTTGAAGCTTTTCAATAATCTCTTTGAAATGAGCGTCTTTTTCTATTAACTTCATTACTTTCATACAAGCATGCATAACTGTCGTATGGTCACGACCATTAAATGCAGTGCCGATATGCGGATACGTATTGCCTGTTAATTCACGACACAAATACATTGCAATTTGACGCGGCAGCGCAATATCCTTTGTTTTTTTCTTACCCATTAATTCTTTATAATTTACGTTATAAAAAGAACATACAGCCGATGTAATTTCATCAATGGTAATATATTTTTTTTCTTCTTTATTTTTTACTAAATATTGCAGTGCGCGATGTGCATGCTGTTCCGTTATTGTACGTGCATCTTCTACAGAGGCTAAATAAACGACATTATTAAATGCCCCGGATAATTCACGAATATTTTCACTGCCATTGGTAGCAATATAGGTAATGGCATCATTTTCAATTGTAATTCCTTGTTTTTGTGCCCAAGTCCGCAAAATGGCAATACGTGTTTCTAAATCCGGCGGATCGATCCAGGTAACCATACCGCTTTGAAAGCGCGAACGCAGGCGGTCTTCCAGCTTATTAATATCTTGAGGTGCTCTATCGCTAGTAAAAATCATTTGTTTTTGTCCCTGATAGAGTTTGTTAAACGTATGGAAAAATTCTTCTTTGGAGCTGTCTTTTTCGCCAAAACCTAAGAATTGAATATCGTCAACGAGAAGAACGTCAATATTTCGATATTGTTGGCGGAAATTTTCCGTGCTTTTATCTTGAATTGACTGGATAAAATCATTGACAAAGTCTTCACTGGTTATGCAGCGAAGGCGCATATGGGGAAATTTTTGCAGGATGCGGTTGCCGATAGCATGCATCAAGTGTGTTTTTCCCAATCCGCTGTCCCCATATATATATAAAGGATTATATTTTTGTGCCGGCGCGTCGGCGACAGTCGTGGCAAATGTATATGGAACGCGGTTGCTGTTGCCGACGATAAAATTTTCAAATGTATAATTTGGGTTTAGATTGGTTTCCTGATGTATATCCGGCGGCATGATTTTTTCAGCTGGTTTTACTATAAAAGAAGCTGGCTGCTGTTGTGCTTGGGCTGAGGATGGTGTGTCTATTACAGGTAATTCCGACTGTACCCATTCTACGGACTGGTGTGGCGGAACGTTATCTAAATGCACGGTTTCGTATAAGTCCTGTTCCGGTACGGCGGGAGAAGCTGGCTGTGGCACTGCTGGTGGCGTGGAAGCTGCATTGTCCATGAGAATGATATGTACCTGTATTGGCTGCCCCGTTACTTTTTGCGCTACTTCATTTAGCAAGGCAGCATAATTTTTGTTGATAAACGTAAAAATAAATTTTTGCGGTGTTGCCAATACTAATTTATTTTTTTCGTAAGAAAAAGGAATAAGCGATGATTCAAACCAATTCATATATAATGGAGGCGGCAGTGATTGTTTAAGTTCGTCCAGCATGCCCGTCCATAATGTGGCTAAATCCATTGATTCCATGATACATCCTTCCTGTCTGTTTTATTGTGGATATGTTGATATATCGTATTGTGGATAAGTGTATAATTAAGAGTTGAAAAAAGCGGAAATCACGATAAATATCGAATTTCCGGCCTATGTTAGACTTATCCACAAAATGTGGATAAGCTGTTGATAAACCTTTTTTCTATCCACACTCACATCTATCCACATTTTACAACAAAACTATGCACATGGGAAGTAAATTTGTTAAAATTACGCCCCCAATATATTGCACCAAGTATGCAAAAAAGATATAGCATGCAAAATGCATATTGAGAAAACAAAAAAAAGTAATTGACAGTATATTTCTTTTTGACTATAATTATGCTGTTATGGTGTAAATTCATTGACTGTCTATTGAAACAAAGGAGGTGTCTATATTGAAACAGACATATCAGCCGAATACATTGTGGAGAAAAAGAACACATGGCTTCCGCGAAAGAATGAAAACAAAAGGCGGCCGCATGGTTTTGAAAAAACGTCGTATGAAAGGCAGAAAGAAACTCTCCGCTTAATCATTACAAGATGAACAGAAAAGTTCCATTATGGAATTTTTCTGTTTTTCTGGCATTTTTAGGACAAAATGAATGTATGAACTAAAAAAAGAAAGACGACTGACTAAAAATCGGGAATACCAGTATGTATATCGACGCGGTCGATCCTATGTAAATAGACTAGCTGTTTTATATGTACTGCCCCGTTCACCCAAACAGCCTGCCCGCATGGGTTTTGTAACGGGCAAAAAAATTGGCTGCGCTGTAGAACGCAATCGTTGTCGGCGACTGATGAAGGAAGTATACCGTCTTCATCAATTTGAACTGATTAATGGTGTCGATTTAGTTCTTATTGGGCGCAGTAAGTTAAAATATGCTGGATACGAACAAGCTGAACGCAGCATTATGCAGCTGTTCCGGCATGCTAAGGTATTACAAAAGAAGTGATGATGCATGAAACAATTTCTTATCATCCTTATACGGTTTTATCAAACTTGTATATCTCCGTTAAAACCGCCGTGCTGCCGGTTTTATCCTACTTGTTCTGCATATGCGCTGGAGGCGCTGCAGAAATACGGTGCTGTGAAAGGGAGTTATTTAGCAATAAGGCGCATTTTAAAATGTCATCCCTTTCATAAAGGCGGATATGATCCTGTGCCGTAATATTCGGCCAGATGAAATAAAGGCTGGCTGAGGTTATTTTTTTACCCGACAGGAGTTGAGAGTATTGGGATTTTTTAGTGGAATAGCAGATATCCTGACGCAGATTATGACGACCTTTATGGATTACTGTTATGCATTCACACAAAGCATTGGATATCCTAGCTACGGCTTGGCTATCATTATGCTGACTCTTATTATTAAGTTAGTATTATCGCCGCTGACGGCTAAGCAGATTCGTTCGATGGAAGGTATGCAGACCTTGCAACCTAAAATCAAAGCATTGCAGCAGAAATATAAAGGCAATCAGAAAAAAATGCAGGAAGAAATGGCAAAACTTTATAAAGAAACAGGAGTCAATCCGTTATCTGGATGTTTGCCTATTCTCATTCAAATGCCATTCCTGATTTCCATTTTCTGGGCATTGCGGGAATATCCTTACGATCCTAATTTTGCACAATTTTTATGGCTGCCAAGCTTAGGACAGGCAGATCCGACTTACATTATGCCGGTATTATCTGCGATTTCTACATTTGGTATTCAAAAGCAAATGAGTGGCGCGCAGGTAGCAGCTTCTGATGCACAGGCTAAACAGCAGAAAATTATGCAGATTATTATGCCGCTGTTCATTGGCTGGATTAGTTTAAGTTTCCCAAGTGGTCTTGTCATTTACTGGGTTATTTCAAACGTATTCCAGTGGGTACAGCAGATTATCATGTTTCATGGTAAGAAGAGAGGAGCACAGGCATGAGCAGTATTGAAGTAACCGGCAAGACGATTGAAGATGCCGTACGCTCCGGCCTGGTTCGTCTCGGAAAAATTAAAGAAGAAGTAGACGTTGAAGTATTGGCAGAACCGAAAAGTGGTTTCCTTGGATTTGGAAGCAAGCCGGCTGTTGTTCGTCTTACAGAAAAATCTGATAAAAAGGTCTCTGTCGTATCCGAACATATAAAAGAAAGTAAACCCGCAGCGGAAGATTCACCTGTTGCAGCAGCTGATGCGGCTGTATCGAATGAAAATGATTTGCCAAAAGCAGCAAAAGATGTTGTAGAAGAAACATTTACAGCAGAAGATGCAGCAGCTAAGGCAAAAGATTTTCTGATGGAAGTACTGCAGAATATGGATATTGATGTCATGATTGAAAAGATGATTAAAGCAGATAAAATCATTCTTCATCTTCATGGCAAAAACTTGGGTATTCTTATTGGAAAACATGGTCAGACATTGGATGCACTCCAATATTTAACAAATCTTACGACGAATCAAGGTCAAGAACATCGGCATTTTATTATGCTTGACGTAGAAAATTATCGTCATCGCCGAGAAGAAACCTTGAAGCAGTTGGCAGAACGGTTGGCTGGCCGGGTTAAACGAAGCGGCGAAAAAGTCGTTTTGGAACCGATGAATGGATATGAACGCAAGGTTATTCACGTAGCATTGCAAAATGAAGAACATGTTCGTACGGAAAGTGAAGGACAAGATCCGTACCGTCATGTCGTCATTTATTATCAGGAATAAATAAAGAGATAAACGCAGTGATTAGTCATAAAAAGCAGATTACTCACTGGTGACAACGAAAAAAAACCGGTGCGCTGCACCGGTTTTTTTGAAAGGAGAATGGAAGGTGTACGATACAACAGATACGATTGCAGCTATTGCCACACCATTAGGTGAAAGTGGCATCGGCATCATTCGCATTAGCGGTGCACAGGCTTATGCTGTGGGAGATGCCATTTTTCGCAGTACCTCTTCTACCCCATTAGCCAAACGACGAGATCGTTCAATTCAATATGGAACGATTGTCGATGAACAAAATAAGCCCGTAGATGAAGTTATTTTACTTATTATGAAAGGCCCCCATTCCTATACTGCAGAAGATGTATTGGAAATTCAATGTCATGGCGGCCGACAGTCTTTAGAAGAAATTATGGGTCTTATTCTTCGTCACGGCGCCCGACTTGCCAACCCCGGCGAGTTTACGCAGCGAGCATTTGTCAATGGCCGCATTGATTTAGCTCAGGCGGAAGCTGTTATGGATGTTATTCAGGCCAAGAGTGCTCAAGGTCTTACGAGTGCGGTCAGCCAGCTGGAAGGCCGACTGTCTCATGTAGTTTCCCAAATGCGCCATCATTTAACTGATTTTATTACACGGCTGGAAGTTACTGTAGATTATCCGGAAGAAGATTTAGAAGAAATTGAAGTACCGGATATTGCTGGAGCCATTAAAGAGATGGAACAGCGGCTTGATGATATGCTGGCTGCTTCTAAAAGCGGCCGAATGATACGGGACGGCGTCATGACGGCAATTACAGGTACGCCCAATGCCGGAAAATCCAGTCTGCTTAACAGACTGCTGCAGGAAGAACGCGCTATTGTCACCGATGTGCCGGGAACGACACGGGATGTTATTGAAGAATGGATTACGCTGAAAGGTGTCCCTATCTGCCTTGTCGATACGGCAGGCATTCGCAGCACGCAAGATACAGTGGAACAAATTGGCGTACGGCGAGCTAAAGAATACATGGATAAAGCAGATATTATTTTGATTGTTATTGACCAATCCCGTCCCCTCACCCAGGAGGATATGCAAATCTTAAAAGATGCGCAGGGTAAACACGCTGTTGTTGTGTTGAATAAGGAAGACCTGCAGCCTGCGTTTGCAGCTAACGCTATGAAACAGTACGGTTTTCCAGTCCTTTCTATTTCAGCTGATACCGGCTCAGGCATGGATGCATTAAAAGACATGCTGCTGTCTTTAGCTTTGCAGGACGGAACGGCAACAGAACAAAGTACGCTGCTTACTAATACCCGTCATATTGAATTGGTACGGCAGAGCCGTGCAGCCTTGCAGCGGGCACTGACAACGATTGAAAACGGCATGCCTGTAGATTGTGCTATTGTAGATATTCGGGAAGCCTGGGATTTGTTAGGATCTATTACCGGTGATACGGTGCATGACGATATAGTAGAAGAAATATTTAGCAGATTTTGTTTAGGAAAATAGAGAGGTAGCAAGATGTTTGTAGTCGATACATATGATGTCATTGTTATTGGCGCCGGCCATGCCGGCTGTGAAGCTGCTCTGGCAAGTGCCCGTTTGGGAGCACGTACGTTGATGGCAACACTCAATTTGGATAACATAGCTTTAATGCCGTGCAATCCGGCTGTAGGCGGTCCCGGAAAAAGCCATTTAGTACGTGAAATTGACGCATTGGGCGGCGAAATGGGTATTAATACAGATAAGACATGTTTGCAGATGCGTATGCTCAACACCGGCAAAGGACCGGCAGTATACTCACTGCGTGCCCAGTCTGATAAAAAGTTATATCAGCTGACCATGACCAAAACGTTGGAAAACCAGGAAAATTTGGATGTCAAACAACTGATGATTACTGATTTGCTCGTAGAAGACGGCAAAGTCACAGGTGTTCGCACTGAATTAGGTGAAGTATATTGCGCCAGCTGTGTTATCTTGGCGACAGGAACCTATTTAAAGGGAAAAATTATTATCGGCGAATGTGCATATTCCGGCGGACCTATTGGTCAACGTTCGGCTGAAGACCTGTCCGGCTCGCTGATACAAGCAGGACTCAAATTGATGCGGTTTAAAACAGGAACGCCTGCCCGTGTAGACCGCCGTACTTTGCGGACGCAGGAAATGAAAGTACAAGAAGGCGATACCGACGGTCATGCTTTTTCGTTCTTATCTGAACGAAAAAACCGCAATAAAGAATGCTGCTGGCTTACATTTACCAATGAAGAAACCCATCGCATTATTCGGGATAATTTGGACAGAGCACCGATGTGCAACGGTATGATTCAAGGAATTGGACCGCGATACTGCCCGTCTATTGAATCGAAAATTGTCCGCTTTGCGGATAAAAAAAGACACCAGCTTTTCATTGAACCAGAAGGTGAAATGACAGAAGAAATGTATGTTCAAGGAATGAGCACGAGCCTTCCTATTGACGTGCAATATGAATTTTTGCGAACTATTCCTGGATTGGAAGACGTAAAAATCATGCGTCCCGGCTATGCGATTGAATACGACTGCTTGGATCCGACGCAGCTTATGCCTTCACTGGAAACAAAGAAAATCAGCGGTTTGTTTTCTGCCGGACAAGCAAACGGCACGAGCGGCTATGAAGAAGCAGCTGCGCAAGGGTTGATTGCCGGTATCAATGCGGCCCGCAAGGTACAGGGAAAAGAAGCGTTTATTCTTACTCGTTCGGAAGCCTATATTGGTGTGTTAATTGATGATTTAGTTACCAAAGGAACCAATGAACCATATCGGATGATGACAAGTCGGTCTGAATATCGGCTTATTCTGCGACAAGACAATGCAGATTTGCGGCTGACGCAAAAAGGCTATGATTTGGGGTTAGTAACACAAGAACGATATGACTGCTTTATACAGAAAAAGAAAGCGATTGAAGCAGGCTTGACGGCATTGAAACAGCTTTCTGTTACGCCGACAAAAGCCAATCAGGAAAAATTGCAGTCTATTGGTACTGCGCCAATTCATACAGGTCTAACAGCATATGATTTACTGCGCCGCAATGAAGTGACGTATGATAAACTGCGGACCATTTTCCCATTGGAACCATTGGCGGTAGATGTATGTGAAGAAATTGAAATTATGGTTAAATACGAAGGTTATATTGGCCGTCAGCTAGAACAAGTAGAAAAAATGAATCGCTTGGAACAAAAACTCATGCCGGAAGATATCGTATATGCTGATATTGATACCCTTTCTGGTGAAGCACGGCAAAAACTCGACCAAATCCGCCCCCGTTCTCTCGGTCAGGCCAGCCGTATTTCCGGCGTTTCACCGGCAGATATTACGGCACTTCTCATTGTATTGGAACAGCGACAGCGGGAGGATAAAAAACATGTTTCAAACTGAGCTTACGAAAGCGATGACAGCAATGGGATTGATGCTGACTGCAAAGCAGGTCAGTCAGTTTTGCCTGTTTCAGGATATGCTGCTGGAAACGAATAAAGTAATGAACTTGACGGCGATTACAGAACCGGCAGATGTTGCTGTCAAACATATGGCAGACAGCTTGTCTTGTTATAATAAAGCATATTTTGCACCGTCTGCCCGTATTTTGGATTTGGGAACCGGCGCAGGGTTTCCTGGTATTCCTCTTCTTATTTATCGCTCAGATTTGCAGATGACTTTTTTTGATTCTCTGCAAAAACGGCTGCGGTTTATTCAAGACGTTCTTCAGCAGACAGGGCTGCAGGCAGATTGCCTGCATGGCCGGGCAGAAGAAATGGCACATCAAGCAGCCTATCGGGAACAGTTTGACATCGTGACGAGCCGGGCTGTTGCCCGCCTTCCTATTTTGGCAGAATGGGCTCTCCCTTACGTCAAACAAGACGGCTTTTTTATCTCGTTAAAAGGGGCTCAATATGAAGAAGAAATAAAAGAAAGCAAGCAGGCACTGCAGATTTTGGGAGGTAGTATAGAGGAAGTACGTCCTGTCGCGCTGCCGGGTCTTACTGACAAGCGAGCTGTTATTTATATACGAAAAACGAAAGCAAGCCCTAAAAAATATCCCCGCAAGCCTAAAATGGCAGCTAAAAATCCCTTATAAATTTAGTACAATGAAGGAATGTGAAGAATGATGTTTTTAAGAAAAATGATTTTAACGATGACTGTTTGCTTGGCTGTATCTGCCAGTGTTTTTGCCGAAACAGCAGAACAGCCTTCTGTAGATGCGCAAATGGCATATGTCATGGATGCGGATACAGGTAACGAATTATATGCTAAAAATCCGGACCAGCGGTCGTATCCCGGCAGCACGACAAAGGTGATGACCTGCATTCTGGGAATTGAAATGGGCAAAGCCCAGGGTATGTTAGATCAACCTATTCGCATTACGCAGGATTCTTTGAATTTGGAAAGTGATGCATCTGTTTTGGGATTATATCCGGGTGATCAGGTTACACTTCGCAATGCCATGACAGGCATGATGACTGTATCCGGTTGTGATGCAGCTGTTGACGTAGCAGAAACCGTTGCGCCAACAGAAGCAGATTTCGTCTATCAAATGAATGCCAAGGCTGCTGCGCTTGGCTGCACGAATACACATTTTGTCAATCCCCATGGTCTGCCGGACAGCGCGCATTATTCGACAGTCCGCGATATGGCTAAAATTGCTGCATATGGCATGACGATGCCTGAATTTCGCAACGCTGTCAGCCATAGTGAATATGATATGCCGTATATAAACGGTGGTACTAAACACTGCACGACAACCAATTATTTCTTGACGAGCGGTTTTCCTGGAGCTAATGGTATCAAGACTGGGACGACCAATGCCGGCGGTCCCTGCTTGATTACGTCAGCGACCCAGGATGGCAGAACGGTTATTGCGGTTATCTTTAATTCAGCTGATCGTTTTGGGGATGCACAAAAATTAATGAAATATGGTTTCTCTGCGTTGCAGCCATTAGAAAATGTATATGTTATGCGTACGGCACCAGCTGGGCAGACATTGACACAAGCGGCTGAAATGAAGAAAAAAGCTGCTGAATTGGCAGCCCAGCAAAAATATGGCACGGACAACGATACCGTGCCGTCTAAAACTGCAAAATCTGCATAGTATTGACAAAAAAGTCCATAGCGCATATAATGAGCATACAACAACATAGCTGTACAGGACTGACGGATAATGTGGAATAACCACGTGGACTGAACAGCATATAACGCCGACCGTCTGGGCAGAATACCATATTCTTTGACCAGTCGGTTGGCGTTTTTTCATAACGGCTGGTCTGCAAAAGGAGAGACTGGACATGAAAAGAAACCGTTGGTGTATTGCGCTGGCTGCTATGGGCATCCATATTTGTATTGGCAGTGTATATGCATGGAGTGTTTTAACTAAGCCGATTATGGAAACCATGGGATTTACGCTGAAAGAAACGACTTGGGCGTTTTCACTGGCTATTCTGTTTTTGGGATTATCTGCAGGATGTTTGGGCAGCGTAGTTCAAAAAATAGGCCCTAAGAAATCAGGCCTTTTAGCAGCATGCTTTTTTGGCTGCGGGATGCTTGGTACGGCAAGTGCTTTTCATGTACACAGCTTACCCCTGCTCTATTTGTTTTATGGCGTAATTGGCGGCATTGGTTTGGGAACGGGATATATTACGCCTGTTTCTACCTTAGTGAAATGGTTCCCAGACAATCGCGGCTTTGCAACAGGTTTGGCGATTATGGGATTTGGCTTTGCCAGCATGATTGCCGGCCCCATTATGCAGTTATTGGTGCAACACGTTGGCTTAGTAAATAATTTTCTTATTCTTGGCATCGTTTATATGGTGATTATGGTAGCCTCATCCTTGTATCTGGCACCGCCTAAAGCTGATGAAATACCGCAGCAGGATAAAAATTTGAAAACGCAGGCCGAAGCAGCAGTGCCTGAATACGCAGCTGCATTACCGCAGTTTTCATTAGCGCAGGCAATGAAACAATGGCAGTTTTATACGATTTGGTGGCTCTTTTTTGTTAATATTACATGTGGGATTGCTCTTTTGGCAGTTGCCTCGCCGATGGCACAGGAAGTGGTCCATATGTCTCCTATGGCAGCAGCCTCTATGGTTGGGTTGATTGGCTTGATGAACGGTGCCGGCCGTATTGCTTGGGCAACCGTCTCGGATTATATTGGCAGAGCCAATACATATCTTTTATTTTTTGCCATTGAAATTTTGGCATTTTTTAAATTATCGACAGAAACCAATTCGTTTAGTTTTCAAATTATTGTGTTACTCATCATTACTTGCTATGGCGGCGGCTTCTCTTGTATGCCTGCCTATTTAAGTGATTTGTTTGGAATTAAAGCCCTTAGTGCCATTCATGGTCGTGTTTTAACAGCTTGGGGCGCTGCCGGTGTTGCCGGTCCCCTTCTCTTGTCTTGGATAAAAGAAACAACCAATAGTTATACAATTACCTTACAGTTTTTTGCTATCTGTTTCGTATCTTCTCTGTTGATTATGATAGTATTAAAATATAAAACACGACATGGTATTATTTCTGCTTCTTCCAATAAATGGAAGATGAAGCGTGTACAGTCTCAGAAATAATATGCCGTGCTTGTAGAGTTTCCTTTGTTGAATATGTTTTGATCATTTGGAATTGGACATGGTACTGGTTGTATAATTCTTCGTGAAAAGCGGTTATCCATCAAATAACAATAAAAAAGAGAGTGAACCTGATGTGATCGGTTCACTCTCTTTTGCTCTTAGTATGAATAGGTAATTTTGGGTATTATAATTTGGCTATATCGGCAACCAGTGCATCAACTTCTTGTTGTGTTGTTGCCCAACTGGTGCAAAAACGAACGATTGTCCCCTGCTGTGTCGTTCCTTCTTCTTCAAAATAGTAACCTTGTGCCAGCGTTTCTTTTTGCTGTGCCGTCAGTATAACAAATTGCTGATTCGTGGAGCTATCGACCCAAAAGGGAATCCCTTTCGTTTTAAAAGCCTGTTTGATTTGCATTGCCAATTCATCGGCGTGTTTTGTTCTTTCAAAATACTCACCCTGTTCAAGCATCAACGTAAATTGCAGGCCCATCAGCCAACCTTTGGCCAATACTGCGCCAAGCTGTTTCATATAGGCTTTGAAGCGGTATTGGAGAGAAGAATTTGTAATAATCATAGCTTCACCGAACAAGGCACCGCATTTTGTTCCACCGATGTAAAATATATCTGTCAATTCGGCAAAATCTTTCAGTGTTAAGTCATTATCTTTGGAACCAAGACCATATCCCATTCTTGCACCATCTACAAACAAATAGATACCATATTTCTTGCAAACGGCATGGATGTCGCATAACTCTTGTTTGGAATATAATGTTCCTTGTTCCGTTGGAAAAGATAGATATACCATCTTTGGTTCTGTTAGATATTCCGGAGTGCCGTTGTCATAATAATTTGCTGCACATGACGCGATTTGTTGTGCTGTAATTTTGCCATTGGTATTCGGAAGTTCAAGTATCTTATGTCCCGTGTTTTCAATAGAAGCTGCTTCATGGCAATTGATGTGTCCCGTGTCAGCGGCAATGACACTTTGAATAGGAGATAAAGATGCTGTGATAGCAACAATGTTTGCTTGTGTTGCGCCAGGAACAAATTTTATCAGCACATCATCCTTGGCAATCAGCTGTTTAATGACTGCTTCTGCTCTGTCGCACCAGGTGTCTTCACCATATCCTGCGTAACTGGTATTATTGGTAGTAATTAATTCTTTTAGGATGGATTCAAATGCGCCATGATTATAGTCATTGTTAAATCGTATCATTTCAAATACCTCCCATTGTTTTTACAGTATTTATTATTCATGAATTATATCATACGGGTTATTACCTTTCAATGCTGCTTGTTTTATAACAGTGCAACGTCATGGTGTATTTATAAATCAAAAAATCTGTCGCCCTGTATGGTGCGACAGATTTTTTAAGTTTATAAATATTGTGGAATACCAGGACCAACAGGCCAACCCATGCAGTACCAAAAGATAAATAAGCCATACCATAATACTAAATATGCGATAGCATAAGGCATCATTAAAGATAAAAACGTACCGATACCGCTGTCTTTTTTATAGGTGTGAACAATGTCTAAAAAAAACGGCAAGAAGGGATTGGTTAAGGAAACACTATTTAGCGATCCATTACCGGCTCGAAAGGCGGCTTGAATCCAAGCAGGATGATATCCCAACAACATAAACATAGGAACAAATATGGTAGATAACATGGCCCATATGGCAGAACCGCTGGCGATACAAAGTCCCATCAGCTGACTAAACAGCATAAAACAAATAAAAGCAGGTAATCCTGTCATGTGAATACTTTGTAATACGATTGATCCTTTCATAGCAATAAGGGAAGCCATATTTGTCCAGGTAAATGCGGCAATAAATTGGGCGATAAAAAAAGCCATCACTAAAAAATTGGATAATCCTTTAATAGCATGTGACATGCATTGTATCAGTGTATCGGCACTGGTAATTTTTTTTATGGAGATACCATATGTTAAGCTAACTGTTAGCAAGAAACCGCAAATAAGTGGAATAATGCCGCGTAATAAAGGAGAACTCAGTAAAGAATGCGTTTGTGGATTACGCAGCAATCCTGTATCGGGAACAGAGAGCAGCATGATGATGGCTATGTAGATAAGCGCAGCGATGCCGCTTTTTCGTAAGGCGTTTTGTTCTTGTTTGGATAGGTTTGGCATAGCTTGCGTGTCCTGCTCTTGCATGTCATTGTAAGTACCTAGATGCGGCTCAATACATTTTTCTGTAATCAATGTTGTAAAAATTGTTAAATACAGTACAGAAAAAGCGATGAAAAACCAATTATCGACTGGCGATATCGTCAATTCCGGCTGTATACTATGTGCTGCTTGTGTCGTAATGCCAGATAGTAATACATCTGTTGTTCCAATGAAGATATTGGCAGTAAATCCGGATTCAAGGGCAGCAACGGAACAAGCAAAACCGGCCAGCGGATGACGGTCTAGAGAACGAAACAGCATAGCAGCCAGCGGCGGCATAATAATGATTGCTGCGTTAGAAGCCAAGTGGCTGATAAAACTGACAAGTACAACTGTAAATGTAACGTACCGTTTGGGAATATGCTGTATGGAGTGATGAATCAGTGTTTTCAAGAATCCTGTTTCAGAAACGACTCCCAGTCCTAATGTCAGTACAAGAATCATTCCTAAGGGTGGAAAATTAATATAATTTTTAATAAGATTCGACAATAACCAATCCAAGCCTTCAGCACTAATCAAACTTTTTATATGAACAACGTCTTGCGTTTTAGGATCTAACGCCGTCATATTAAATAGCTGCATGATATAGGATGTGATGGCTAATAGGATAAGCAGGAGAAGAAAAAGAACTACTGGATTTGGCAGTTTATTCCCGAATTTCTCCATTTTTTGCAGCCATGTATGATAGAAGCCGTGATGGATTGGTACAGATGTATTAGGATTGCGCATGCATACCTCCTCGATAAGATAGTATTTAATAAACAGTACAATATAGCTGTATCCCCTATTTTTAAAGATGTTTTTGGATAGCATACCTTTCTTAGGTTAGCATAATACTGCATAATTTTTATATAGTATCATATCATAAAAAGATAAAATTCTCCATTCGGATTAGTATATATTGTGTATCTATATTGGATTTATACAAGTATAATTATAAGACATACTACGTCAATGGTACGTACTTTATAGGAATAATGATTGAAAATGATTGAAAATGATTGAAAATGAATATATAATACAACCATAGAAATGAGGTGGATAGATGCTAACAGAAGAAAGGCAGGATGAAATTGTAAAAATTGTTAATGTCAGCGGAGCGATTTCTGTACAGGAACTTGTTAATTTTTTAGATATATCAGAGTCAACGGTACGTCGTGATTTACTTGTACTGGATAAACAGGGGCGTTTAAAACGTGTTCACGGCGGAGCCACAGCAGTTAAAGATGAGAAGTATGAAGCTGATATGGAAAATCTTCAAGATAAATATTCGTTTCATATGTTAGATAAGAGACGTATTGCTCAATTTGCTGCGGCTAAAGTCAAAAAAAACGATTTTGTATACTTGGATTCTGGTTCAACTGTAGAACAGATGGCAGAGTTTCTGACGGGTTCAGAAGCTACATTTGTTACCAACAGCATTCCTTTGGCACAAAAACTGGGACGTAATGACGTTAAAGTATATATTTTACCGGGGCGTGTCAAAGGCAAAACAGAAGCTATTATTGGCAGTGAAATGCGGGATATGTTGAGTCGCTACCATTTTACGAAAGGTTTTTTTGGTGCCAACGGCGTTGATATTCGGACGGGATGCACCACTCCAGATGATGAGGAAGCTGTTTGTAAGCGGGCCGCTGTCGGGCAGTGCATGCAGGCATATGTTTTAGCTGATGGCAGCAAGTTTAGTTTATCCGCTCATATTACGTTTGCAGATATAGAACAAGTTACCCTAATTACCACGCAGGGAGATAAAATGGTAGATTATACTCCCTATCAACGAGTGACGGAGGTGTATGTACTTTGATTTATACGGTCACGTTTAATCCGTCTTTAGATTATGTCGTTTATATGGATCATTTTGCTGCAGGCGAAATTAACCGGGCACGGCGGGAAATGATTTATCCCGGCGGTAAGGGAATTAACGTAGCCTTGGTATTGGGCCACTTAAAAGTTCCAGTGCAAATGCTGGGATTTACAGCAGGTTTTACAGGGAAAGAAATAAAACGGCTAATAGAAAAACAAGGCGGTGCTTGTAAGTTTATATCGTTAGATGAAGGATATTCACGTATTAATTTAAAAATCAGCTCACAGTATGAAACAGCTGTCAACGGCACAGGACCGCATATTCCTCAGGATAAATTACAGGAATTGATGCAGCAGATAGATAGCGTTTCGGCAGGAGATACGCTGGTGTTGGCCGGAAGTATTCCTGCGGATATTCCAGATGATATGTATGAGCGAATTCTTAAACGACTACAGGGCAGAGAAATTCATATTGTAGTAGATGCCACGGGAGATTTACTTAAAAAAGTGATTAAATACAGGCCGTTTTTAATCAAACCGAATCATTTGGAATTAGGTGAGTTATTTAATGCAGAGCTGCATACGGAAGAAGAAATTACGATTTGTGCCAAACGGTTGCAGGCTATGGGAGCACGCAATGTGTTGGTATCACGCGGCAAAGACGGTGCTCTTTTAGCAGGAGAAGATGGTTGTATATACCGCATGGCCTCCCCTGCTGGTATTTTGGTCAATTCTGTTGGTGCAGGTGACAGCATGGTGGCAGGATTTTTAGCAGGTTTTGCAGCGTCTGGCGGGGACTTGCGGGAAGCTTTAAAAATGGGAGTTTGTGCCGGCAGCGCATCTGCATATCATGAATGGCTGGCAACAGAAACAGAAATTATGGCGTTGTACCAAACAATATAACAACGCTTGTGCAGTGAACGAAAGGAGATAGCTATGCGTATTGTAGATTTACTGCATTTGGAGAGCATTGACTTACATGCAGTCGTATCAGACAAAAAAGCAGCGATTGACCATCTCGTAGAGTTGATGGCTAAAAGCGGCAATTTGAATGATGCAGAAGCATACAAACAAGGCGTACTGGATCGAGAAAAAGAAAGCAGCACGGGTATTGGTGAAGGCATTGCGATTCCCCATGCGAAGACAGATGCTGTAACAACACCGGGGTTGGCGTCTATGATTGTTAGAGATGGCGTTGAATATGAAAGCTTGGATGATGAACCGGCCCATCTATTTTTTCTTATTGCCGCACCTTCCGGCGGGGCTGATATCCATTTAGAAGTATTAAGCCGCTTGAGCCGGATGTTGATGGATGATGATTTTAGAGACCATTTGCTGCAGGCTAAAACACCAGAAGAATATCTACAAATTATTGATGCAGCCGAAACAGCACAAATTGCTGAAGAAGAAAAAGAAGCGGTATCTGATGGACAAACGGCAGCACAGCAGCCAGATATACAGGGCTCCCAATCTCAGTCAGACAGGCCTTTTATTGCGGCTGTTACAGCATGTCCGACAGGTATTGCCCATACGTATATGGCCGCAGAAGCATTGGAACAGCAGGCAGCGGTTATGGGGGTAGATATTAAAGTAGAAACCAATGGTTCAAGCGGTATCAAAAATAGGCTGACAGCAGAAGATATTCAGCGTGCAGTCGGCATTATCGTTGCTTGCGATAAAGATGTGCCTACGCAGCGGTTTGTCGGCAAGCCGGTTATTTTTACGAAAGTTGCCAACGGCATTAAAATTCCGGAAGAATTGATTCAGAGAGTCTTGGACCACGATGCTCCCCTTTTTCAGCATGAAACCGCAGCAGCAGACACAGATGCAGTTAATGCAGAAGAAACAGAAAGCACAGGACGGCAGGTTTATAAACATCTGATGAATGGCGTATCGCATATGCTCCCCTTTGTTATTGGCGGCGGTATTTTAATTGCTTTGTCGTTTTTAGTTGATATGGAACATGCCGGTACAGCACAGTTCGGTACAGGAGTGCCGCTAGCTGCTTTTCTTAAAAATGTTGGTGGACTAGCTTTTAGTATGATGCTGCCAATACTTGCCGGATTTATTGCAGTGAGCATTGGCGAACGGCCTGCATTGATGCCGGGTATCGTTGGCGGCTTTTTGGCAACAAATGGTGGTTCTGGATTCTTTGGTGCTTTGTTTGCCGGATTTATCGCAGGCTATGTCATTCTCTTGCTGAAAAAGATATTTGCTCATCTTCCCCATGCGTTAGACGGCACTAAACCTATTTTGATTTATCCTGTTTTAGGACTGGTCTTGATGGGACTTATTATGACATATATAATTAATCCGCCAACGGCCTTTTTTAATACTTGGCTTGCTGATATGCTCAATAGCATGACGACATCAAGCCGTGTTGTTTTGGGATTTATGTTAGGCGGCATGATGTCCATTGATTTCGGCGGGCCGATTAACAAAGCGGCTTACGTATTTGGGACGGCCTCTCTGATGAGTGCTGCCGGTGATGCTGTAAGTTCTGGCATTATGGCGTCTGTTATGATTGGCGGTATGGTGCCCCCTATTGCGATTGCTTTAGCCATGCTTTTATTTAAGGGAAAATTTACGCCTAAGGAACGACAGTCAACGGTTACTAACTTTATTATGGGATTGTCTTTTATCACAGAGGGTGCGATTCCCTTTGCCGCATCCGATCCGGTGCATATCATCCCACCGTGTGCTGTAGGCGCGGCTGTTGCTGGTGCTCTTTCCATGCTCTTTGACTGCACGATTCCGGCACCGCACGGCGGTATTTTCGTTTTTGGTATTGTAGCCAACTGGCCCATGTATATTGCAGCCTTAGCAGTTGGTACAGGTGTTGCGGCTGTATTAATGGGTATTATTCGTAAAAAACAAGTACAAGAATAACTACATTGTGTATATAATACGCAATGTTTATACATTAAAACAACATGTTCAAGGAGGAATTTACAATGAAAGAATTTACATTCACTATTACCGATCCACAGGGGCTTCACGCTCGTCCCGCAGGCTTACTTGTTAAAGAAGCTAAAAAATATGAATCTAAAATTACGATTGCCAAGGGAGCAAAAACGGGCGATGCCAAGAAAATTTTTGCGGTCATGGCACTGGGTATTAAGCAAGGAGAAGAAATTAAAGTGACAGTCGATGGTACGGATGAAGAAACAGCTGCCGCCGCTATGGAAGCGTTTCTAAAAGAAAACTTTTAAGCAGCAGTAAGGAGGAATTGGCATGCTGACATTACAAGGGAAAAGTGTTTTTACGGATATTGCAATTGGCCCGTTGGCACTGTTTCACCGCAATACCATTTCTACTGCCCGACATCCTATTGACGATACAGAAACAGAAGTACAGCGTTTTCAAAAAGCTCGTGCAGAAGCTATGGCACAACTGCAAGCGATGTATCGCAGAGCTGTTGAAAAAGTAGGTGAAGAACAAGCGGCTGTTTTTGAAGTACACCAAATGATGTTGGAAGATGATGATTATATTGAGTCTATTGAAGATAAAATTCGCAGTGAAAAAATAAATGCAGAAGCAGCTGTAGAATGTACGGCCCAGCAGTTCGCAAAAATGTTTCAAACGATGGATGATGCGTATATGAAAGCCCGCTCTGCAGATGTTTTGGATATTTCACGCCGTGTGGAACAGCAGCTTTGCGGTGGACCGAGCATTGATTTTAGCAAATACAACCATGTGATTATTGCAGCGGATGATTTGGCTCCCAGTGAAACATTGCAGCTTGATACAGATAAAATCTTAGGCTTTGTAACCTCTGCAGGCAGTACTAATTCCCATACAGCCATTTTGGCACGTACTTTGGGAATTGCTGCTGTCGTCAATACAGGTACGCAGATACATACAGATGTAGACGGCATGACCGCTATTATTGACGGTACAACGGGTACGGTATATATTAATCCGGATGATGCTACGCTGCATGAAATGCAGCAAAAGCAGCAGATGATGAAAATGCAGCGGGAACAGTTAGATGCTGTTCGCGGAACCGTTACGGAAACATTGGACGGGAAAAAGATTCATTTATATGCTAATATTGGAAACCCGGATAATCTGCCTCAAGTAATTGCCAATGATGCTGAAGGCATTGGCTTGTTCCGCAGTGAATTTTTATATTTGGAAAACAATACGTATCCGACAGAAGAACAACAGTTTGAAGCGTATAAAAAGACTGCGGAAGCCATGGACGGGAAAACAGTTATTATTCGAACCTTGGATATTGGTGCTGATAAACAGGTTGATTATTTTGGCTTAGACGATGAAGCTAATCCTGCTATGGGGATGCGGGCCATTCGTATCTGCCTTTCCTGCCCTGCTATATTTAAAACGCAGTTGCGGGCATTATTGCGTGCGTCGGCATATGGTAAGATTGCGATTATGTTTCCCATGATTATTTCTGTTAAAGAAGTACGTCAATGCAAAGAAATCCTGCAGGAAGTACGCCAGGAGTTAGATGCCAAGGATATTGCATATGACCGCGATATCGAAATTGGGATTATGATAGAAACACCGGCAGCCGCAATCATGAGCGATGAGCTGGCAAAAGAAGTCGATTTCTTCAGCATTGGCTCTAATGACCTGACGCAGTATACGCTGGCAATTGACAGACAGCAGACAAAGCTGGATGCGTTTTTTGATGCACACCATCCGGCCATATTGCGGCTAATTCAGCAAACCATTGAAAACGGACACAAAGAAGGAATTTGGGTAGGCATTTGCGGTGAATTAGGGGCAGATGCCGCATTGACAGAAACCTTTCTGAAAATGGGCATTGACGAATTATCAGTTAGTCCCTCTGCCCTATTGCCGCTTCGCCAAAAAATCCGTTCTATTCGTTTGCATTAACCTGCATTGAATATACATTAAACTCAAAAACCTGTTTTATTCTTTTGATGATGAATAAAACAGGTTTTTTATATAGGTTAGTGTAAAATAATTGTGGGAAAACTTTATTAGGCTAAAAAGAGGATCATATAAAAAAAGAAGGAACTTCTTTGGTATAATGAAATCACCATAAATCCATTACAAAGGAGTCCTTCTTATGACTAGTATACAACA
>JBNMKW010000024.1:0-34366 GCA_050874545.1 Megasphaera sp.
CATATGGTTATGCCGGCTATTCATTATTCTAAAGAAGATGTTGCGGATCTTTTTACATCGTATACAAAAGAAAAAGAAGAACCTATTATTTCCAAAGAAGTTAAAACATCCCGCCGCGTTATGCGTCCTAAATTCTTGGCTGCTGAAATGGGGGTTTCCGGTGCTAACGTAGCTGTTGCTGAAACCGGTACAGTCATTACCATGACCAATGAAGGGAATGGCCGTATGGTTGGCACATTGCCGAAAATGCATTTATACATATTCGGTATTGAAAAATTCGTAGCAAAAATGAGCGATATTCGCTATATTTTTAAAGTACTTCCCCGTAACGGCACAGCCCAAAATATTACGACGTACTTGTCTTTCTATACAGGGGCATCTAATGTAGTTAGCGATCCGGAAAATGATACGAAAGAACAAAAGGATTTCCATATCATTATTTTGGATACGCCAGAACGCCGCAAGATTATGGAAAGTGAAGATTACAAAGATATTTTCTGCTGTATTCGTTGTGCAGCCTGCTTGAATGTATGTCCGGCATTCCGTCTGGTAGGCGGTCATGTATATGGCGGCAGCATTTACACTGGTGGTATTGGCACATTGCTGACATCCTTCCTTAACAGTCGTGAACGCGGTAAGGATATTCAGAATATCTGTCTCCAGTGCGGTACATGTAACACAGTCTGCGGCGGCAAATTACCAATTTCCAATATGATTTTAAAACTGCGTACTAAATATGCCCAGGAAGATGGCTTGAATCCAGTTCATAAATTCTGCCTGGATACGGTTGCAGATCGTCATCTGTTCCATTCAATGCTCCGCATTGCATCGGTAGCGCAGGGAATGATTACGAAGGGACAGCCGATGATTCGTCATCTGCCGATGTTCTTGTCAGGTCTTACAGCTGGCCGCAGCCTTCCGAGTGTAGCTCCGCAGCCATTCCGTGATGTATTGCCGACGATTACGCAGCATGTACCGAATCCAAAAGGAAAAATCGCTATCTTTACAGGCTGTCTGCTTGACTTTGTATATGTTGATATTGCAACAGCAGTTGTCAAAGCACTCAATATGGCTGGATATACAGTAGAAATGCCGCTTGGACAGGCATGCTGCGGCGCGCCGGCAACATATATGGGCGATGTAGAAAATGCGAAGAAAGCGGCTGTAATGAATATCGAAGCTATGCATGCAGAAGATTATGACTATATTGTTTCTGCCTGCCCGACTTGTACACATGCTCTTCGTGATTATAAAGATATGTTTAAAGATGATCCGGAAATGTATAAGAAAGCAGAAACATTATGCAATAAGACATTTGACTTCTCCAAATTATTGTCGATGCTTGGCGGACTTCCGGATAACGGCGACGGTGTTCCTGTGAAGATTACATACCATGATTCCTGCCATATGAGACGGTTTATGGGTGTTTACAAAGAACAGCGTGAACTCTTGGAAGGCACCAAGGGCGTTGAATTAGTTGAAATGAACAACTGTGATAAATGCTGCGGTTTTGGCGGTTCTTACTCCGTTAAATTCCCTGAAATGTCTGCTCCGATTTTGGAAGAAAAAATCGACAATGTCGTTGCTTCCGGCGCAGATGTTGTTGCAGTAGACTGCCCGGGCTGCCTCTTGCAGATTCGCGGCGGGTTGGATGCACGCGGCTTAAACAATATCCAGGTTAAACATACAGCTCAAATTTTGGTAGAAAAGAGACCTAACCAGTAACTGCTATGTGGCCGGAAAGGTGCCTATGAATGATGAAACAGATGGTATTAGAAAACTGTGCTCGGAGATGCATGCCGAAGTATTTTGCCAAAATCAGTGACGAGCAGATTCTTAAAGTAAAAACATATATAGAGCAGTTTACGGCACATTCCTTTGGAGGTACCAAAACTGGCGCAGTATTGCGCGATGCGACTTCGTCGCGAGGCAAAATGATACGGCCCCGTTTGCTGCTTATGGCAGCGGCCTATGGCGCTGGAGAGTCGGAAAGAAATGAACGATTGTATCAACTAGCTGCTATCGTTGAAATGACCCATCTTGCATCACTGATTCATGATGACGTTGTTGATGAAGCACCTTTTCGCCGCGGCAAGCCGTCCATTCAGAGCAAGTATGGCAAAAGTGCGGCAGTGTATGCCGGTGATTTTCTCATGAGCCGCATCAGTTATTATTTGATGCAGGAAGGGCTGAACCGGGCTGGTATTGTATTGACGAAAACGGTAGAGGAAATGTGTGCTGGTGAAATTGGCCAGGCGATGTGTCGCTATCGTGAAGATGTGACAATACCTGAATACTTGCAGAATATTCACGGTAAAACCGTTGCGTTATTTATGGCGTGTTGCCGTATTGGAGCCATGGAAGGCGGCTGCAGTGAACGCGTAATTTCGCTGTTGGAATCCTTTGGCGAATGTCTGGGATACATGTTCCAAATGAGGGACGATTTACTTGATTTTTCAGACAGCGTGTTGATTGGTAAAAGTGCTCATCAGGATTTTAAAGAAGGAATCTACACGCTGCCTGTCTTGATTGCGCTGCAGCAGCCTGGCGGCAGGGCGGCACTGGAACCATTTATGAAACGCAGTGCTGAGGGAACACTCAGTGCCAAAGATATTCATCGCATGGAGGATATCGTGGAATCATTGGGCGGCATGGATGGAGCTTGGCAGCAGATTCATGCGTATCAAAGCAAGGCGGAATGGATTTTGCAGGAGTTATCCGATAATGACGTGTCAGACCAGCTGCTGAAGCTGATCCGCAAGTTGGGGGCAGTCTAATGAAATCATTTCACAGACTGACACCTAGGATGGCCTTGCAGTTGGCAGCACCGCCATCATGGATAGCGTCTGTTTATCCAGCTGTTTTTGGTGAGATGTACTGCCTGTATTACGGATATTCTATGACGGTTGCAGCCGCAGTCCTGCTGATGCTGGCCTGCGTGGCGATGCAGTCATCAGTAAATACATTGAATGACTATTTTGATTTTATAAAAGGTACAGACTGCGCTGATGACTATGTAGAAGTTAGTGATGCTGTATTGGTGTATGAACATATCAATCCGAAGCATGCGCTGTTGTTAGGGTTGGCATATCTTGGCGCATCCGGCCTGCTGGCATTGCCAGTGCTGCTTACTTCCGGGTGGGCACCGCTGCTCATCGGAGGCATAGGCTGTCTGGTTGTTTGGACATATTCCGGCGGCGCAGTTCCTATTTCATATGTACCTATTGGCGAATTCGTTTCCGGATTTGTAATGGGCGGTTTGATTCCTATGGGGATTGTGGCAGCAGTGAGCAACCAATTTGATTTTGGCATTCTGCTGCCGGCAGTTCCGCTGATTATCGGCATTGGTTTGATTATGATGACGAACAATACCTGTGACATCGAAAAAGACAGAAAAGCCGGACGGCATACATTGCCGGCTGTTGTTGGTCATCATAACGCCGTGCGGATATACCGCTGCACGATATGGGTTTGGCTGCTGACAATCAGCATACTGCCTGTATGGTATGTTGGTGTTTGGGGGCTTATCAGTCCGATATGCCTTGTAATAGCAGCAAGAAAAAACGTTGCTTGGCTGCTTCATTCTTCATTGACAGCACCTGTGCGGGTAGAACAGATGAAAAACATTGCCAAAGCCAATGTAATAGGAAATGGTGCATATTTGCTGGCTTGGGCTGTCGCACTGCTGAAAGGCGGTGTGTAAGATGGTTGATAATTCAAAACGAGAAAAAGTATATCATGTATTCCAAGAAATTTCCGGCTCATATGATAAAGCGAATGAGCGTATCAGTTTGGGATTGGAAAGACGCTGGAAGAAAGAGCTCGTACAGGAAGTATCTGCTAAGACAGCGCAGGGAGACAGCATACTGGATGTTTGCTGCGGTACCGGTGATATTGCGATTGCGTTGGCACGGTCCTGCAGCACGGTTCGCGTTGTAGGCATCGATTTTTCACCGGCTATGCTGGAAGCAGCTGAAAAGAAAAGCAGACATCTTGCCAATATATCTTGGCAGATAGGGGATGCGATGCACCTGCCTTTTGCTGACAATACATTTGCTGCAGCCTGTATTTCTTTTGGCCTTCGCAATACGGCCGGTTACCTGGATGTGCTGCAGGAAATGAAACGGGTAGTTTGTCCGGGAGGATGGGTGTACTGCTTAGACTCATTTGTTCCGGATTCCCCGTGGATACGACCGTTTTATGCCGTGTATTTTCGGGGCATTATGCCGATTTTGGGCGGAGGATTTCGTCACCGCAAAGAGTATGTATGGCTGTGGCAGTCTACAAAAGCATTTTTGCGAAAAAATGAATTGTTGGACTTATTCGGCAAAGCAGGCTTAGTAGAACGAACACTGAAAAGTCATATGTTTGGAGCTTGTGTGCTTCATAAAGGAAGAAAGCCCATAAGCGAATAGACTCAATAATAGACTCAATAGACGATGATAATACGTTACGATACAACTAACGGTTACTGGAATAGATTCAGAATACCAACCGTATGGTTAAGGAGGGTAAGAACATGAGTAGTGAAGAAAAATTTGATGCCATCGTAGTTGGCGGCGGTTTAGCTGGTTGTGCAGCAGCCCTGACAATGGCTAGAGCGGGACTAGATGTCATGTTGGTGGAGCGCGGTAAATTCTGCGGTTCTAAAAACTCCAGCGGCGGCCGTATTTATGGTCACAGCTTGGAAAAATTAATCCCTAACTTTGCAGAAGAAGCGCCAATTGAACGTAAAATTACGCAGGAACGCTTGTCTTTGATGACGGAAGCAGGAGCTCTCAGTTTCCAATACAGCTCTGACAAACTGCAGAATTTAAAATATCCATCGTACTCTGTATTACGGTCTAAATTTGATAAATGGCTGGCTGATAAAGCAGAAGAAGCAGGCGTTATGCTGACAGAAGGCTTCCTTGTTGATGAAGTAGTCGTTGAAGACGGTAAAGTAATCGGCGTCATGTGTGCCGGTGAAGAATTTGATGCCGACGTCGTTATTTTGGCAGATGGTGTCAATTCCCTCTTGGCACAGCAACTGGGCATGAAGCAGGAATTGGATCCAAAAGATGTGGCTGTTGGTGTAAAAGAAGTAATTGAATTGGGCGAAGACGTCATTAATGAACGCTTCGGTCTTTCCGGCAGCGATGGGGCAGCTTGGATGATTGCCGGCGACCCAACAGGAGGCAACCTTGGCGGTGGATTTATTTATACCAATAAAGATACATTGTCCTTAGGTATTGTTACGACAATCAGCGATATTGGCCGTGTTGATGTCAGTGTACCGGACATGGTAGAACGGATGAAAGCGCATCCATCCATTGCGCCGTTTGTCAAAGGCGGTAAATTGAAAGAATATTCTGCCCATCTTGTTACTGAAGGCGGCTTGAAAATGATGCCGGAACTCGTTCGTGACGGCGTTATTGTTGCCGGTGATGCAGCTGCGATGGTCGTTAACTTGGGATATACAGTCCGCGGCATGGATTTGGCTATTGAATCGGGCCGTCTTGCCGGCGAAGCTGTTATCAAAGCGAAAGCACGGGAAGATTTCTCTGCAGCTAGCTTGTCCTGCTACAAACAGATGCTGGATGAAAGCTTTATCATGAAACTGATGAAACAGTATCAGAACCTGCCGGGTCTTCTGGAAGATCACATTATCTTTAATGATGTACCGAAGATGGCTGATGAATTTGCAGGCATGGTCTATAAAGTAGACGGCAGCGCACCGGTTGCTTTGCCGATGATTGCCTTGACGGTTCTTGCTAATAATGGCGGCCTGAATGGACTCTTTGGATTAGGTAAGAAAGCTTGGGAGGCGATGTAACATGGCAAAGATGAGCGTAGATGACAAATTGGGTGTCGTAAAATTCACGACGGATGAACACGAATCCCACATTCAGATTAATGAAGATTACCATGATGAAGCAGAAATTAAACGGTTGGTCATGGCTTGTCCGGCAGAATTATATAAATATACAGACGGGCAGCTCGTATTTAATCATGAAGGTTGTTTGGAATGCGGTACATGCCGCGTTATTTCTGGCGGCAAGGGCGTTAAGAGCTGGAAACATCCTAAAGGAGCTATGGGTGTAGAATATCATCAAGGCTGATTTTTAGCATAAAGAAAAAACCTGCTTCCTATCTTGGCATAGGTAAGCAGGTTTTCTTTGCATGATGCCGTTTTTCGTATAGCATCGTGGTAACTTTGTTCAATTTTAATCAAAATAAGGATTTACTTTTTGCATTAATATGGTAATATATTATATGTAGAAGAGATCATCTACAACAGTTGAAGATTTAAGTTGTTCATATACCCCTCGAACACCCCTATCTTATTTCTTCGACGATTTAAGATATTATCTTCCCCCGATGGTATCTTAAGATTTTAGAAAGAGCCGGCTCCCCTCGCTGGCTCTTTCTTTTTTTATAAAATATAAATTTTTTATAAAGCGTGAAAGAGCAGTCAATATCCGTATCTTTACCCAATCGGTATTCATTGACATTTTTAGATATTCGTGTAATAATGAAACAGACGTGGGGAGTTAGTCCCCAGAGAGATATATGGTTGGAGGTGAAAAACATGCATGTTATTTCTGATGAATGCGTAAAATGCGGTGCTTGCGCAGGTTCTTGCCCAGTTGGCGCTATCGAAGAAGGCGACGCTAAATACGTTGTAACTGATTCCTGCATCGATTGCGGTTCTTGCGAATCCGTATGTCCTACTGGTGCTATCTCTGCTGAATAATAGCACCTTAAGTTATAAGATAAAAAAGGAGACATGTATGTGTCTCCTTTTTTATTTGAATTTTACAAAGTTATGTGATACGATAAATTTGTTTCATTATATAAAATATATACACAAATCTAGGTGTATCAGGAGGTTTTTGTGCAAGTTGTATGGATAGCGTTGCTTACCATACTCCTGGATCAAGGCAGTAAAATCGCTGTTCAGGAATGGATGATGCTTCATGAATCGATTCCGGTTATTCCGGGCTTTTTTCATATTACATATATTTTAAACCGCGGTGCGGCGTTTGGTATTTTGGAAAATCAGCGCTGGCTGTTTTTATGCATTGCGGCATTGCTGCTGGGACTATACGGATTTCTTCACAAAAAACTGCCGTCTCATTGGCTTGTGCAGATGGGTACAGGCATGTTGCTGGGTGGTGCTGTAGGTAATGCGCTGGATCGGGGCATACGCGGTGCTGTGATTGATTTTTTTGATTTTAGAGTTTGGCCTGTTTTTAATATTGCAGATATTGGTATTGTTGTCGGCGTATGCCTGTTGTTATGGTATAGCTGGACTCATATATCAGATAAATGAGGGTATACAATATGAATGAAAAAGAATGGCACGTGATAGAAGAAGATGCGGGAACGCGATTAGACGTGTATTTAGTGAAGATGCTGGCGTTGTCGAGAAGTTTTGCGCAGCAAATCGTGCAGCAGGGTGACGTATGGGTAAATGGAAAAGAAGCCAAATCCAATCACCGGTTAAAAACCAATGACAGTATACATGTGAAATTTCAGGAGCCAATAGAAGAAACAAAAGCAGAAGCTGAAAATATTCCGCTTGATGTGATTTATGAAGATAAAGACATCATTGTCATCAATAAAGCACGGGGCATGGTAGTACACCCTGCTGCGGGCAATCCAAACGGGACACTGGTCAATGCGCTGCTGTATCACTGCAAAGGAGAATTGTCAGGGATTAATGGCGTCATTCGGCCGGGGATTGTCCATCGGCTGGATAAAGATACGTCTGGCGTCATGGTCGCAGCTAAGACCGACGAAGCACACCGCGGGCTGGCAGCCCAAATCAAGGCACACACGGCCCGGCGGACGTACTGGGCATTGGTACATGGCAATATTACGGAAGATCGAGGTATTGTTGATGCTCCTATTGGCCGTCATGCCAAAGATCGCATAAAAATGGCGGTGACATTTAAAGGCGGTCGTGATGCTGTGACGCATTTCCGCGTTGTCAAACGCTACGGCGTGTATACGTGGATTGAATGTAAGCTGGAAACAGGTCGGACGCATCAGATACGCGTTCATATGGCATACATCAATCATCCTGTTGTCAATGACCCGCTGTACGGATATAAAAAAGATGCGTTCCCGATTATAGGACAGGCACTTCATTCACACTGTTTGGATTTAGTGCATCCCATTACGGGAGAAGCGATGCATTTTGAAGCACCGGCTCCTGCGGACTTCCTGGCATGTTTGCAGCAGGCTGAAGAACGCCGGTAAACGAGGTGTACGCCATGTGGAAAGATAAAAATATATTAATGGATGAAAAAGCAATCAGCCGTGCTATCCGCCGTATTGCCCATGAAATTATTGAACGCAACAAGGGATTGAACAACACGGTTCTAGTGGGAATTCATACGCGCGGCGTGCCGATGGCCAAACGGCTGGCGGCTGAACTTACGGCTATTGAAGGCTGTGATCTGCCCGTCTATGATTTAGATATATCAGCGTATCGCGATGATGGCAAGAAAAGCCATATCAATACAGTTGGCAGTGAAGATAGGGCGTTTGATGCTGATGGCAAAATCGTCATTTTAGTTGATGATGTCTTATTTACTGGACGGACAGTTCGTTCTGCGCTCAATGCGATTATGGCTTTAGGGCGGCCGCGGTTTATCGAATTGGCAGTCCTCGTGGACAGGGGACATCGAGAATTACCGATTCGGGCAGATTATGTAGGAAAAAACGTGCCTACATCCCGAAGAGAAGATATTTCTGTCCAGCTTCACGAAATAGATGGGGCAGAACGAGTGGTTCTGCGGGAAGAAATAGAATAATGTGGGCAGTAAAAATCCCTTCGCTTAGGACTGAAGGGATTTTTCTATGCCTAGATATAAAGTGAAAGGATGCTGAATACGTTGCGGACGATACATATGCTGGGTACAGGAAATGCGATGGTGACACAGTGCTATAATACTTGTTTTTTGATTCATACAGAAATGGGCTGGTTTTTGACGGATGCTGGCGGCGGCAATACGATTCTGCGTTGTTTGGAAGATGCCGGCGTACAGTATGACTCATTTCATCATATGTTTGTTACACATGGGCATACAGACCATATTTTGGGTGTTGTCTGGGTTATTCGTAAGATTGCTTCCTTGATGGCGGCAGGACGCTATAAAGGAAATTTTCATATTTATTGCCATGATGTAGTAAAACATATGCTGCTTGTTATGTGCGAAATGATGCTCAAGAAAAAAGATTTTTCGTATGTAGGAACCCGTATTTGCTTGGATGAAATGCGAGATGGCGAGAAACACACTTTTTTGGATATGACTTTAACTGCATTTGATATTGCTTCTACGAAGGCGAAACAGTTTGGCTATGAACTGCAATTTTCTGACGGAATGCGGCTGACTTGTTTAGGCGATGAACCTTATAACGAACGATGCCGTCCGTATGCTTGGCAGGCAGATTGGCTGCTCGCAGAAGCGTTTTGTTTGTACGGACAAAAAGACGTCTTTCATCCTTATGAAAAACATCACAGCACTGTGAAAGAAGCGGCGGAAACAGCGGCGCAGCTGCAGGCTAAGCATGTTATTTTATATCATACGGAAGATAGAACGCTGCCGACGAGAAAAACACAGTATACAAAAGAGGCAGCCATCTATTACGCTGGAGATATTTACGTACCTGATGACGGGGAGTCTATTGTGCTGTGCCGATAAAAATGGCTGTGGCATCAAGCGTAAACGTGTTATATATATACGGCATATGACAGCGAAACACTTCATGCGGCAATCTCTTGACTTAGAGGGAGCTATAAGAGCTATACTAACAGATGCATACTACAGAAAAAGGGAGACAATACAATGCTGCGATGGTTGGGAAAAGGATGTATGTTCTTGCTGTTTTTGGGATTGGCTGCAGGATGTTTTATTGGCAATATGGCGTTTGAGGAATTTCGTACGGCACCATGGGACACGGTGCTGGGAATTGAAAATCACAGCCACGATGTCAAACAAATGCGGCAGCTGGAAAAAGAACGGGATTGGGAACCGGTACGCGTCAATGGCACAGACGGAACGATGCTGCGGGGAACGTATATTGCAGATAAACGCGGCTCGCATCAGACTGTAATTCTGCTGCATGGATTATATCAAAACCGCATGATGTGTCTGCCTTATGTATCTATATATCGGAATTTAGGGTATAATGTACTGCTTATTGACCAGCGCGGTCATGGTGAAAGCGGCGGTCAACATACGGATTGGGGATTGAGTGAAGTCGATGATTTGACACAATGGGTGCAATGGCTGCATGAAAAAGACGGCACAATGAAAATCGGACTGCATGGCATTTCATTGGGGGCGGCGATGGCCCTTTTGTATGCAGGAAGCGATCGAGGTGATTCCTTGTCTTTCGTTGTAGCAGACAGTTCTTACGGAAATATTATTGCGTTGGGACGGGAAAAACTGCGGCAGGCTGCAAGGGATGAACGAGTTGTCTGGGGATATAATCTGTTAGATCCGTTTTTTCAAGCTGCTATGCTGTTTCACACACATAAGCTGGTTTCCAATATAGAACCGGCACAGGCTGTCCGTTTTATCAAGGCACCGGTGCTGTTTTTGCATGGCGGCCAAGATAAGTTAGTTCCAGTGCAGACAGTACAAAATTTGTATGAAAATTGTGGCAGTAAGGATAAACATATATATGTTTTCTCTAAATCACCTCATGCTGTGGGAATTGAAACGGATACGGATGCGTATCGTCGTGTTGTTACTCATTTTTTACGGAATCGTCATGTCCAATCCGAATAGTGCATTACCTTGACGGAGCGTAAGAATGTGCTATCATTAAACATGATAAACACATAATATGCTATATATTACCAATAAACACACAATATATAGTATATACAAACGGAGGTACTAGCATGAATGAAGCTGAATGGCTGGGACAAGGCAACCAGCTCGGCATAGATATTTGGAAAAATAAATACTGCAGTAATGGAGAAACATTTGACCATTGGATTGACCGAGTAAGCGGGCACGATACAGAAGCAGCAAAACTGATTCGGGAAAAGAAGTTTTTATTTGGCGGACGTATTTTAGCAAATCGGGGATTGGAATATGAAGGAAAGAAAATCACCTTATCCAATTGTTATGTTATTACGCCGCCGGAAGATAATATTGAAAGCATTTTTGACCGGGCCGGCAAATTAGCGCGTACGTATAGCTATGGCGGTGGTTGTGGTATTGATATATCTAAATTAAGTCCGAAAGGAGCTCGCATTAATAATGCAGCCAAAGAAACGAGCGGCTCTATTTCATTTATGACATTGTACTCTCTGGTAACGGAATTGATTGGACAAAATGGCCGACGCGGTGCACTGATGATTTCGATTGACTGTGCTCATCCGGATGTATTGGACTTTATCAAATTGAAAACGGATTTGAATAAAGTGACCAAAGCCAATATTTCGATTCGTTTGAGTAACGAATTTATGGAAGCGGTGAAACATCGTCAGCAGTTTCGGCTGCATTATACGCGTAAAGAAACAGGACAAGTGATAGAAAGTTTGGTGAATGCGGCTGATGTATTTCACCTTGTCGCGGAAACGAACTGGGATTATGGTGAACCGGGTGCTTTGTTTTGGGATCGTATTTCTTCATGGAATTTGTTGGCAAATACGAAAGAATTTACCTTTTCCGGCGTCAATCCATGTGCAGAAGAACCGTTGCCGGCTGGAGGTTCCTGTTTGCTTGGCAGTATGAATTTGGCTAATTTTGTTCAACAGCCATGTACCGCACAGGCAGCATTTGATATGGATGATTTTAAAAGATGCGTTACTGTGGCAGTTCGGGCACTGAACGATGTGCTGGATGAAGGCTTACCGCTGCACCCACTTAAAGAACAGCGAGATTCTGTACAGGCTTGGCGTCAAATTGGGTTAGGCATCATGGGTCTTGGCGATATGCTGATTAAACTAGGTATTACCTATGGCAGTGAAAAAGCAGTGAAATTATGCCATCAAATTGGGTTTGCTATGGCGGATACAGCAATTGCAGCTTCAGCCATGTTAGCGTCAGAACGAGGTGCTTTTGCCAATTGTCATATTGATGAAATCATGGCAACGCCGTATTTTAAAGCCAACACAACGGAAAAAACAGCGAACCTTGTTAAACAGTACGGCTTGCGAAATTCTCAACTATTGACCATAGCACCGACAGGGACGTTGTCTACGATGCTGGGCATATCCGGTGGTATTGAACCGATTTATGCTAATTTTTATGAACGAAAAACAGAATCACTCCATGGCACCGATGTATATTACAAAGTCTACACACCAATTGTTGAAGCCTATATGAAAGCGCATGGCATTAAAGATGATGCAAACTTACCGCCATATTTTGTGACAGCCTTAACGTTGGATTATCATCAGCGCATTGCGATGCAGTCGGCATGGCAGCAGCATATTGATGCGTCTATCAGTTCGACAGTTAATGTCCCCAATAGTTTTACCGTAGAAGATACGGAAAAATTATACATGCTGGCCTACGAAAAAGGCTGTAAGGGGTTAACGTTATTCCGTGACGGCTGTAAGCGAGCCGGTATTTTGACGACGCACATTGAAGAAAAGACGGTGCCAACTGCCGGTGAAGGACTAGAACGGGGAGAAATTGTTTCCATTGATGATAATGTTATCGGCAAGAAACGAAAATTGATTACGGGATGCGGCAGTTTGCATTGTATGGCATTTTTTGATCCGGAAACGGGAGCTCTACTGGAAACGTATTTAAGCAAAGGATCTACAGGCGGTTGCAATAATTTTATGATTGGCTTATCCCGTATGATATCTATTAGTGCCCGGGCGGGACTTGATATCTATACCATTGTAGATCAGCTTAATTCGACAGGGAATTGTCCGTCTTATTCCGTACGACGGGCTACGCGGGGAGATACGAGTAAAGGATCTTGCTGTCCTATGGCTGTAGGCAACGCGCTTTTGGATATGTACACAGAGGTACAGGAAGAATTGAAACAGGTTTCATCCGTTGCTAATGGGAATCTGCCAATAAAAAAATTGCCTGTATATCCTAAGGCAGATAAAAAAGTAACGGCTGATTCGATGTTTTGTCCGCAGTGCGGTGAACCTCTTGTATTTGAAGGCGGTTGTAATACGTGTAAAAATTGCGGATGGAGCAAATGCAATTAACTGCCATGAAATTGATACATGAACGGTTATGAATATGTCTTGACATATTGGACAAACGTGTTTATAATAAACTCAATAATTTTAAAGGCGATGAAAGAGAAGCAACTTATGATTGTCTTTACAGAGAGCTGCCGGATGGTGTGAGGCAGTAAGACAGTAAGGCGTTCCGCTCTGGAGCTGCAAATGATGAATTTGACGGGTACGCCCGGTATAGCGGTACAAGTTGGCCGAAAGGCAAGTTGGGTGGCAACGCGGGAATATACTCTCGTCCCTTTAAGGGACGGGAGTTTTTTTATTGTATTGATTTTTTAGCAAGAGAGCTTTCCCTGCGGCTCCTTGGTGAGTGAGAGGTGTAACGTATGAAACGAGTGTACAACTTTAATGCAGGTCCATCGGCTATGCCGCTGGAAGTTTTGCAGGAAGTTCAGCGTGAATTTTTGGATTTCAATCATACGGGAATGAGTATTGTTGAAATTAGTCACCGCAGTGCTGCTTATCAGGAAATGCAGGATGATACCGTAGCGACATTGAAAAAACTGCTGCAGGTGCCGGACGGGTATCATATTGTCTTTATACAAGGCGGCGGCAGTATGCAGTTTGTTATGCATGCAGCCAATTTCCTGAAGAAAAAAGGCGGCTATATCAATACGGGAGTCTGGTCAGACAAAGCGATGAAAGCAGCGCAGTTTTTTGGAAAGACGTATGAAATTGCGTCGAGTAAAGAAGACCATTTTACCTATATACCTTCCCAAAAAGATTTTGTTATACAGCCGGATACAGACTATGTGTATATGACATCCAACAATACAATTCATGGTACCGAATGGCAGACATTTCCTGATTTTGATATTCCGGTCATTTGTGACATGTCCAGTGATTTTTTGAGTCGGCCTGTTAATGTACAGCAGTTTGACCTTATTTATGCGGGAGCGCAGAAAAATGTGGGGCCTGCCGGCGTAGTCATAGCAATTATCAAAGACGAATTTTTACAGAAAGCGAATGACAAACTGCCGTTGATGCTGCAGTACAAGACTTTTGTTGACCATGATTCGACGTACAACACACCGCCAGTATTTGATATTTATTTTGTCAATAAAGTAGCGCATTGGCTAGATAATCACGGCGGTTTAACAGCGATGCACCGCAAAAATCAAGTTAAAGCAGATATGATTTACAGCGTAATTGACGACAGCCAGGGATTTTATAAAGGACATGCTCAGAAAGATTCGCGCAGCTTGATGAATGTAACCTTCAATTTGGCGACGCCGGAACTGGAAAAAGAATTTGTAACGCAGGCAGCGGCGCATGATTTGATTGGTGTCAAAGGTCACCGGTCGATTGGCGGCTGCCGGGCTTCCTTATACAATGCAGTAACTGAAGAAGGATGCGCAGCATTAGCAGCGTTTATGAAAGCCTTTCAAAAACAGCATTCATTGCGAAATAGATAGTATTGGATACAATATTGCACAGACAATCAAAGACGAATTTAATATGCGGATATACGCAACAGTATTTAGGGGGAATATAGAATGAAAATTTTGGTTAGCGATGACGTATCGGTTAAGGGTGTAGAGTTATTACGGCAGCACGGCTATGAAGTCGATGTGAAGAAAAATTTGGATGAAGCCGGATTAGTTGCCTGCATTGGCGAATATGACGGACTGATTACTCGCTCTATGACCCATGTCACAGAAAAAGTAATTGACGCAGCCAAAAAATTAAAAGTTGTTGGCCGGGCCGGTGTCGGCGTAGACAGCATTGATATCAAAAAAGCAACGGAACGGGGCATTGTCGTTGTCAATACACCGACAGCGAATACAATGGCTGCAACAGAACATACCTGTGCCATGATTATGGCCATTACCCGTCACATTCCACAGGCGCATAATTCCTTGATGGCCGGCGAATGGGACCGCAGCCGGTTTACAGGCATTCAACTCAAAGACAAAACGATCGGCATTATTGGCGTTGGCCGTATTGGTTCGCGGATTGCCAAACGCATGCAGGCCATGGAAATGAAAACAATCGGCTACGACCCGTATATTCCGGAAGAACGTTTTAAACAATTGGGAGTGGAATCGGTTGATTTAGATACTTTGTTGAAAACATCGGACTATATTACGATGCATACGCCGCTGACCAAAGAAACGCGCGGCATGATTGGCAAAGAAGAAATTGCCAAGATGAAAGACGGTGTCCGTGTTATCAACGTATCCCGCGGTGCAGTACTCGACATTCAGGCATTAGCAGAAGCGTTGAAAAACGGTCATGTAGCCGGTGCAGCTATCGATGTATTCCCGACAGAACCGCTTACCAAGGACATCAATCCGTTTATTGGCCTGGATAATGTTGTTATTACGCCGCACCTCGGCGCATCGACAGTAGAAGCGCAAATTGGCGTATCTGTAGACGTTGCCGAAGGGGTTATGGCAGCACTCAATGGTGAACCGGTTCCCACAGCTGTCAACATGGCTCCGATTCCGCAAAATGTATACAACGTCATTCATCCATATTTTGATTTGATGGAACGCATGGGAAATTTGGGCGTATATTTGGCAGATGCGCCGATGCGAGAAATCCAAGTGGAATATACTGGCGAACTGGCTGATACGGAAACACGGCTTTTGACAACGGCTGTTCTCAAGGGAGCCCTCAATCCCATCCTTCAGGATTCAGTTAATTTTGTCAATGCTAGTGAAGTTGCCAAATCTCGCCACATTGCTGTTAAAGAAATTAAATCCCATGACAGCGGCACCTTTGTCGATGCCGTAACAGTACGCATTAAAACGTCGAAAGGTGAACATTCGTTGGTAGGCATGCTCTTTAACAAGACAGAAGCCAAAATTGTTCAGATTGATGAATATCGCGTAGACTTTACGCCGGAAGGGTATCTCCTCTTGGCACCGCATGTAGATCAGCCGAATATGATTGGTCAGATTTCTACGATTTTAGGGCAGGCCCATATCAACATTACGGGCATGCAGGTTGGCCGGATGACGAAGACGGGCAACAATATCATGGCAATTGCTGTACAAGATGATATTCCCAATGATATTATGCTCAAACTCCGTTCGATTAACGGTATTATTGACATGAAATTGATTCACTGCGATATTCACTAACAGGAGGAAACGATGGTACGGATTATACTCATTCGCCACGGCGAAACACAGTGGAACATAGAAGGACGCTATCAAGGACAGGAAGATACGCATCTGAGTGAACGGGGTCTGCAGCAGGGACATCTGGTAGCTGAAGGATTAAAGGATACGCCTATCGATTTGGCTATTTCCAGTCCACTGGAACGCTCGTATATGACGTGTTCATTTTGTGCCCAGCTCCACCATATTCCTGTTGCCAAAGATGATCGGCTGCTGGAAATTAATCATGGCGACTGGGAAGGAAAACTGGCCGATGAAATTGAAGCAGCCTATCCGGAAGCATTTCACCAATGGCATACGCAGCCGCATCTCGTGCAGATGCCAGGAAAAGGCGGAGAATCGTTGGAAGATGTCCGCCGCCGTGTCCGCGCGGCGTTTGATGAATATGCGCAGAAATACGATGGTAAAACCGTTTTGGTAGCAGCACATGATGCTGTCAATAAAGCTATTATTTGTGATGTATTAGGACTAGATATGAGCCATTTTTGGCAAATTAAGCAGGACAATACCTGCATTAATGTACTGGAATGCCAACAGGGGGTATGGCGTCTTGTCTTGCTCAACTCTACCAATCATATGGGGTATTTGTTCAGTGGTATTGAACAAAAGGGACTATAAAGAGTATAATACATAGTAGCTTATCTAAAAATAGACTGTTGAGGAAGGAAGAAAATCATGTTAGACACCAAATTTATTCGTGAACATGCAGAAGAAGTAAAAGCTAATATTAAGAATCGTCATGCCAAAGACGTAGACGTAGATAAATTCGTCGCGCTGGACAGCAAACGGCGTGAGCTCTTGCAAAAAGTAGAAGCGATGAAAAGTGAACGCAATACCGTAACGCAGGAAATCAGCCAATTAAAACGCAATAAAGAAAATGCCGACGAAAAAATCGCTGCTATGAAAAAATTAGGTGGTGATATTGCTGTATTGGATAAAGAAGTCAAAGAAGTGGAAAAAGACATGCTCGCTATGCAGCTGATGATTCCGAACATGTGTCATCCATCAGTTCCTATTGGCAATGACGACAGCGACAATCCAGAAGTCCGCAAATGGGGCGAACCGACGAAATTTGATTTCCAGCCGCTTAATCATTGGGATGTAGGCGAAAAATTGGGCATCCTCGATGCAGAACGGGCTGCTAAAGTCACCGGTGCCCGCTTTTATTACTATATTGGCTTGGGTGCTCGCTTGGAACGTGCCGTATACAATTTCATGCTGGATCAGCATACACAAAAAGACGGTTATACAGAAGTCATTCCGCCGTATATTGTCAATCGCGACTCCATGACCGGTACAGGCCAGCTGCCTAAATTCTATGAAGACATGTACCGTCTGAATGTAGAAGGCGAAGAAATGTATATGATTCCGACAGCGGAAGTTCCGCTTACCAACTATTACCGCGGTGAAATTATCGATGGTGCCAAACTGCCGATATACTTTACGGCAATGACGCCGTGTTTCCGTGCTGAAGCTGGTTCTGCCGGTCGTGATACACGCGGTCTTATTCGTCAGCATCAGTTCCATAAAGTCGAAATGGTTAAATATGTAGCACCAGAAACCAGCTATGATGAATTGGATAAATTGACGAATAATGCTGAAGATATTTTGAAAGCACTCGGCCTGCCGTATCATGTAGTCTGCCTTTGCACTGGTGATATCGGCTTCTCTGCTGCCAAGACATTTGATGTCGAAGTATGGTTCCCGGCACAAGGCAAATACCGTGAAATTTCGTCTTGCTCCAACACGGAAGATTTTCAGGCTCGCCGTGCCAACATCCGGTTCCGCCGCGATACGAAATCCAAACCAGAATATGTTCATACATTGAATGGCTCTGGTCTTGCTGTTGGCCGCACCGTAGCAGCTATTTTGGAAAACTATCAGCAGGCTGATGGTTCTGTTGTTATTCCGGAAGTTCTCCGTCCGTACATGGGCTGCGATGTCATTACGAAACAAAAATAAATGTATGTCGTTTACATGAGATAGTAATCATACTAAAAAGACGTGCTGGGGCACGTCTTTTTAGTATATTCTTTTTAGTATACTCTTTTAGTTTTTCTTCTTTTATGGTACAATGACTTGATAGTAAATATACTAACAATGGGCAAGATGGACCTTGCCTTTCGCTTTATGCTATATATACATCTAATTACTACTCAAATTTATTAGGAGGCACCAGAATTGGAGAAACTTGTTATTCATGGTGGAAAGCCCTTGCAGGGCACGGTTCGTATCAGCGGGGCTAAAAATGCAGTCCTGCCGATTATTGTCGCATCCATGTTGGGAACGACAAAAAGTACATTGACAGAAATCCCAAAATTGGATGATGTGCACACAGTTTGTGATGTCATCCAATCTCTTGGCGTGCATATAGAAAACCCACAAAAAGGTGTTTTAGAAATTGACGCAAGTCATTTAGATTCTACGTCTGCACCGTACGACTTGGTTCGCCGCATGCGGGCATCTTTTCTCGTTATGGGGCCGTTGCTGGCGCGGAAAGGAAAAGCACAGATTTCCCTGCCTGGCGGCTGCTCGATTGGCGCGCGGCCTATTGATTTGCATTTAAAGGCTTTTGAAGCAATGGGAGCAGTTATCAACTTAGAAAACGGCGATATCGAAGCCCATGTTCCTAATGGACTGAAAGGAGCTCAAATTTATCTTGATTTCCCAAGTGTCGGCGCGACAGAAAATATTTTGATGGCTGCTTCGTTGGCTGAAGGCAAAACAGTGCTGGAAAACGCGGCAGAAGAACCGGAAATCGTTGATTTGGCGACATACCTCAACAGTATGGGAGCTAATATCCGTGGTGCCGGAACTAACGTTATCCGCATTGAAGGCGTAAAGGAACTGCACGGAGCCAATCATTCCGTTATTCCTGACCGTATTGAAGCCGGCACGTTTATGGTGGGCGCGGCTATGACGCAGGGTAATGTTTTTGTTGAAAATGCGCTTTCTGAACATCTAAAACCGCTTATTGCCAAATTAAAAGAAGTAGGCGCAGAAGTACAGGAAGAAATAGACGGCATACGTGTTATTGGACATAAACCGCTCAAACCGGCAGATATTAAGACGCTGCCATATCCTGGCTTCCCAACGGATATGCAGGCACAGTTTATGGCGTTGACGACGATTTGTGAAGGTACAAGCGTTATCACTGAAACCGTGTTTGAAAACCGCTTCATGCATGTCGATGAATTTAAACGCATGGGTGCTAAAATCCGCATTGAAGGCCGGAGTGCTATTGTTGAAGGAGTCCCCAAACTGAATGGGGCCGATGTCAATGCGACAGACCTTCGCGCTGGTGCGGCGTTGGTTATGGCAGGGCTTGTTGCCGAAGGAGAAACGCGGGTCGGCTATTTGTACCACATTGACCGCGGCTATGATAATCTTGTATTAAAATTACAAAGGCTAGGTGCTGACATTGTTCGGGTCAATATTGAAGAAGAAGAAGAAAACTAAGAAAAAAGAACGGCATACGAAAAAGTCACATTCTTTTTTTCTGGCAAATTGGCTGGGCAGCGATATTGCTATTGATTTAGGAACAGCAAATATTATCGTCTATGTAAAAAAACGCGGTATTGTTGTCAATGAACCGGCTGTTATTGCTGTCGATAAAAATACGAATAAAGTCATTGCGATTGGTAAGGAAGCACAGGCTATGCTGGAACGCACACCAGAACATATTGATGCGTATCATCCCATGCAGAACGGTGTGATTGCTGATTATGATGCTACAGAATATATGCTGCGGTATTTTATTCGCAAAGCAATTGGCAATGCCTTATTTTTTAAGCCTCGTGTGATTATTTGTGTACCGTCCAGCGTTACCAATGTCGAACGAAGGGCAGTCATGGAAGCGGCTATGCAGGCTGGCGCGCGAAAGACCGTTGTTATGGAAGAACCGTTGGCAGCAGCTATTGGAGCCGGCTTGGATATTGCCAGTTCCAACGGCTCGATGGTTGTCGATATGGGCGGCGGTACGACAGATGTGGCTGTACTGAGTTTAAGCGGCATTGTCATCAGTGAATCGCTGCGCATTGGCAGCAATACTTTTGATGAAGCGATTATTACCTATTTGGAAAAGATTAAGCATGTCACGATTGGACGCCACACGGCTGAAGAATTAAAAATATTGATTGGCACAGCTCTTCCAGACGGCCGTAACTTAACGGCAGATGTTCGGGGCAGAAGTTTGGAAACAGGCTTGCCGACTATTATTGACATAGATTCACAAGAAATACGCAAGGCGTTGGAAGAACCGATTCAGACGGTACTGCGGACGATTGTTTCTATTTTGGAAAAAACGCCGCCGGAACTGGCTGCTGATATTGCAGACCACGGCATTGTCCTTACAGGCGGTGGTCTTTTGTTAGATGGTTTTGACCAATTAATATCCCAAACGACAGGCATGGCAGCCTATTTATGTGATGAACCGCTGCTGTGCGTGGCTAATGGGGCCGGTAAATCATTAAAGGAAATGGATAGATTAAAAGACAGTTTTGATGATGTATAAATCCAAAAAAGGGGGAAGCGTTATGAAAAAATTACGTTGTATATTCGCGGTACTTGCTATTACGTTGGTTAATATATCTGCTGTGCTGGCAGCAGATGTATCTTATACATCTGTGCTAAGCGGCAATGTAGTCAGCGTTTCCCCTGCAGGCACACCTGTCAAAGCAGGCGATGTGCTGATGACGGTACAATCACTGGCAGGCCCGATGCCGGCTGTACGTGCTGATGTTGAAGGTACAGTCAAAGATGTGCTTGTCCATCCGGGAACGCAGGTACAGCAAGGAACTGTTGTCTTGATAGTTGAAGAGAAATAGGGGAATCGATGTGATGAGTAAACTGCATACATTACGGCGTATAGCCGTACGTACTTGTTTAACAGCTGTTTGCTGCGTCATGACGATAACGGCGTTTGCGCAGGAATTTATGAATGTCAGTGACATTCAAGAGGGCATGACAGGATATGCAAAAACAGTAGTACATGGAAATGAAATTGAAACATTTCCTGTGAAAATTTTAGGCGTGATGAAAAATCAAGGACCGTCCGGTGACTTAATCTTAGCAGATTTCTCTTGTCCGCTCATTGAACAAACAGGCGGTATTGCCCAAGGTATGAGCGGCAGTCCTGTCTATATTGACGGAAAGCTGGTCGGCGCGATTGCGTACGGCTGGGGCTTTACGCGGTCTCATTTGGGCATGATTACGCCAATTGGTGATATGATCAAGCTGTGGAACGTGCCGGCTAAAGAAGAAATTCGGCCGTTTAATGCCAGAGAATCTTCTTTAGTGCCGATTGCCACACCGTTGATGATGGGCGGCTTTGATTCGTTGTCTGCATCTTGGATGCAGTCGAAACTGCCACAGTATCATTTTACACCTGTTGATACCGCATCGGCTGCGACAGATACGACAGTACAACCGCTGGAAGCCGGCAGCTCAGTAGCGGCATCTCTCGTCAACGGTGATATGACAATGGGAGCCATTGGCACGGTGACGTATGTAGATGGTGACCGTATTGTAGCATTTGGACATCCGTTTTTAAAGAAAGGCAGTATGAATTATTTTATGCATAATGCCTATATTTTTACAGTAGTCAATAATATGTCCAGTTCATTTAAGCTGGGGTCTATCGGAGCAGAAGTCGGCAAAATCAGTCAGGACCGCGGTGCAGGCATAGCAGGGAGATATGGGTATTTGGCACCGGGCATACCTGTCATTATTAAGGCGCGCGATACGGATACAGGAACGAATATGCTCAAACGCGTTAAAATTGTAGAAGATAACGAGCTGACACCCGTACTGGCTGCGACAACAGTATACAATACGGTCAATAAGACGATTGACCGCAGCGGCGGCGGCACGGCAACACTGCAATATACGATTCGCTCTTCCAACGGCAGAGACAAAGATATTACGCGGCACAATATGTATTATTCAGAAGATAATATTAATGAAAAAAGTATTGATGAATTATATAATGTCCTGGATATACTCAAGCATAATGAATTTATAGATTATCCAGTGCTGGATATCAACATGGCTGTCGATGTGACACAAGCTAAAAAATCAGCTCGTATTGTAGACGCAACAGCTGCGCCTGTTGTAGTTAGTCCGGGAGACACGGTATATTTTAAAATCAAGCTTCATCCCTACCATGGTGTCGATGAAGTCAAGACCATGAGCTTTACTGTTCCTAAAAAACAGCCTATTGGCAATATGGTCTTGGAAGTCCGCGGCGGTGGCGTTATTCCTCTACCGTACTTGATTGAAAAACAGCGATATAATTTAACTGATGAAATCTTGGAACGGCTGCGCCATTATAAAGATTTTGCTGAATTGAAGAAAGAAATTGAAGGGGAAGATGCTAATAATGATTTGGTGATTGAAATCTTGGAACAGAATGTCAGCATGATTAATGATGGCAGCACGAAAACCAAGAAAGTAAAAATCCGCGGCAAAGAACCGGACACAGGCAGCAAAGATATTCTCAAGCCAGATAAACGGTCGTTAAATGAAGATGCCAAGAAAGAAGCAAAATCATCGATTGCGACACCGTATATTGTTAAAGGAGACGGACAGATTACGATAAAAGTTGTTCCGCCGGAAAAACGGGATGCGTATCTCAATAAAAACCATCAGCTTAATGAAGCAAAAGCTGTAATTAGTGACGAAGCAGAAGAAGTCACACAGAATGAAGACTTAGTCAAAGGTACGAAAGACAGCGGCAAAAAAGAAGGCAGCGGCGAAAAGACTGCTACAGCAGTCGAAAGAATTCGGGCCATTGATTTGGCATCACAATTTTGACATAAAACCCAAAAACGTATTGTACAGAATATGTTCTGTATGATACGTTTTTTTTTGGTTCTATACTAAATGTTGGGGTCTTGTAGACAAGGCCCCTTTTTATATAAAATAAGACATACCTAAACCGCATTTCAACGCAACCACCACGAAGAGTCGAAAGGAGTATAGATATGTCTCTGTATCATTTTATCGAATTATCGAAAAAAACTTAAATTGGGAAGAGGTTTGTGTCAAAGAAATTGAAAATGTAGATTCCGGTTTTTTAAGGCTCTTTGTCAAATGTTGGGGTGCCTTTCAAATCATCCATTACGAAGGGACGTGAGTAAATTGTTCTCACTTTCTTTTCGTGCGACAGCCCCTTTGGCGTCGAAATAAAAGTAATAATTTGGTTGTTAGATCCAGCCAAATTTTATGCAGGCATGGAGAATGCCGCCTTTGTCATTATCGTCTGTAATATAATCTGCCCGCGCTTTTAGTTCGGGTTTGGCATTGCCCATGGCAACGGAGAAAAAGGGTTTGCGGAACATGGAGATATCATTCAGCCCGTCGCCAAAGACAACGGCATCTTCCGGGCTGCCGCCGATGTAGTCCAGCATGCGCAGAATGCCGATGCTTTTATCTGTAGGTTCGACAAGGTACGTATGATCCAAATAGGTCAAATGGGGAAGCTGATGTTTATCTGGTTCATTTTTTTCATCATCCGGACGAACGTACGTGATTTTATAGACGGCTGTTAATGCATCAATATCAACAGGCCGGACAACAGTTTTCATATAATTTCTGCGGTCCGCATGAGGAAATGTATCGTAGGGGGTGTAACGGTAAATGGTATTATCTGTAACAACGGCCCAGGGAAGATGGTGTGCATCCAACTCATGAAGCAGCGCTTTGCAGTTTTCTAAAGGCAGGCCGTTCATTTCAATGACACGGCCGTCAAGAGAGAAACTATTGCCGCCGTCTGAGACGACAGCCGGTACGCCGTAACGGTCGGCAAACTGCTGGGCATCGCACTGCAGCCGGCCGGAAGCAATGGAAATAAAGTGGCCGCGGCGTTGCAGCTGACGCAGACAATACAGTGTATCTGCTGGAATAATACTGGTAATATCCAAACCGAGCGTGCGGTCAATATCAAAGAAAAAATACTTTTTTTTCATAAGGACAGTCCTTTCCTATAGACATAGTGAATGGGGATAACTGTATTATACTGTATTGCCTGTGGAAATCAAAGGCAAGAAAGCGTATGGGGCATGTAAAATATGTGTAATACAGAGTTATGCAATAAAAAAATGACATGAAAAAGCAGCGGTATAGGGGCTGTGTCAGCAGCAAGTACGATGATAATAAAGAAATAGGTTATAGGTTGAGCATTGACAAATCCGGTGAATATTATACATAATAGTAACAGACACGATAAACTATTCGTAGCTTTTATAAAGGAGCGATAAAAAACAATGAGTACAATTGATACGACCTGTGTAAACGCTATCCGCGTACTTTCTGCAGATGCGATTCAAAAAGCCAACTCCGGTCATCCGGGACTGCCTTTGGGGGCAGCACCGATTGCTTACGAACTTTGGGCAAATCATATGAATCATAATGCCAAAGATCCTAAGTGGGCCAATCGGGATCGTTTTATTCTTTCTGCTGGTCATGGTTCCATGATGCTGTATTCGCTGCTGCATTTATTTGGATATGGCTTGACGTTGGATGATATCAAACAATTCCGCCAAGATGATTCTTTAACACCGGGTCATCCAGAATATGGTCATACTGTTGGTGTAGAAGCTACGACAGGACCGCTGGGTGCTGGTATGGCAATGGCTGTCGGTATGGCAATGGCAGAAGCACATTTGGCTTCCGTTTTTAATAAACCGGGTTATCCTGTTGTTGACCATTATACCTATGCCCTCGGTGGTGACGGCTGCATGATGGAAGGTATTTCTTCAGAAACATTTTCCTTGGCAGGTACATTGGGCTTGGGCAAATTGATTATTTTCTATGACAGCAACAACATTTCTATCGAAGGCGGTACGGATATTGCCTTTACGGAAAATGTACAGGAACGGATGAAAGCATTTGGGTTCCAGCTGTTGGAAGTTGCGGACGGCAATGATATGGAAACTATCGGCAAAGCGATTGAAGAAGCTAAAGCTGATAAAGAACATCCATCCTTTATTACGGTACATACGCAGATTGGCTATGGCTGCCCGGCTAAACAAGGAAAGGCCTCTGCCCATGGTGCGCCGCTTGGTGAAGACAACATTATTGCTATGAAAGAAAACCTTGGCTGGCCGAGTACGGAACCGTTCTATGTTCCTGATGAAGTATATAAACATTATGAAGAATTAGGCAAAAAAGGGGAAGAAGCAGAAACTAAATGGCAGGCTCTTTTTGCGGAATATGCAGCAAAATATCCGGAAATGAAAGCAAAATGGGATGCTTTCCATCAGGATGTAGATGCGCAGGCACTGCTGGATAACGAAAGCTTTTGGGCATATGAAGATAAGCCGCAGGCTACGCGTAATTTGTCCGGTACGATGATTAACCGGTTAAAAGATATTATGCCGCAATTGATTGGCGGCAGCGCAGATTTGGCACCGTCTAACAAGACGAATATGAATGGCGAAGGCGATTTTAAAAATGGCGATTACAGCGGCCGCAATCTTCACTTTGGCGTTCGCGAAATGGCTATGGGCGGTATTACCAACGGCTTAGCGCTGCATGGCGGTTTGCGTCCGTATGCCGGCACATTCTTTGTTTTCAGTGATTATATGAAGCCGATGATTCGTTTGGCTGCTTTGATGAAACTGCCGACGACGTATGTATTGACGCATGACAGTATTGGCGTTGGGGAAGACGGCCCGACACATGAACCGGTTGAACAGCTTGCTATGCTGCGTGCGATGCCGAATGTTAATGTATTCCGTCCGGCTGATGCGACAGAAACAGCTGCTGGCTGGTATTTGGCAGCTACGAGCAAACACACGCCGACAGCGCTTATTTTGACGCGCCAAAACTTGCCGCAGCTTTCCGGCAGCAGCAAAGAAGCACTTAAAGGCGGCTATGTATTGGCAGATTCTACCAAAGCCGTACCAGATGCTATTATTATTGCCAGCGGTTCGGAAGTAGAACTGGGCGTCAGTGCCAAAGAAGCGTTGGCTAAAGAAGGATTAGATGTCCGTGTTGTCAGCATGCCCTGCATGGATCTCTTTGATCAGCAAAGTGACGCCTATAAAGAAAGCGTATTGCCGAAAAACGTACGGGCTCGTGTTGCCGTAGAAGCAGGTTCGGCATTTGGCTGGGGCAAATATGTCGGCCTTGACGGACAAACGATTGCCATGACTGGATTTGGTGCTTCTGCACCGGCCGGCGTTCTCTTCAAGAAATTCGGCTTTACGGCAGAACATGTCGCAGCAGTAGTCAAGGATGTCGTAAAGAAGGCATAATTTGCTTTTTTGTCAAGACTTGATTTTTTACATAGTTTTTATTATACTATGAACAAGAGAAAACCCTACTGTGTACGTAAATGGTCTCGATGTTTTGAACCAACACTTTTTACATTGGGAGTCTGGGCTCTGCACCGCAAGACAATGCCTTTACTGGACTGTCGATCCTTGCAGGAGGACACCCACCTGCTTAGGCAGGCTCAAAACTCGGTTTATAAGCGGCATGGTGGGGCTTCTTTTACTTGTAGAATAGAAATGCAATCGCCGCTAAGATTTCTTGGCGGCGTTCTATTTTGATTGGAGAGCAAACAAATGAACGGAGACGATCTTTTTTCGTTTGCCGGAGAGGCACAGCGCCAGTCGTATGAACCTTTAGCCGTGCGGATGCGGCCGGAAACGATAGATGAAGTATATGGACAAGAAAAAATAATAGGGCCGGGAACTTTTTTGCGTGCCATGATTGAACGGGATACCATTCCGTCGTTGCTGCTGTATGGTCCATCCGGCGTGGGCAAGACCACGCTGGCCCATGTGATTGCACAAGAAACGAAAAGCTCTTTTGTTCGTCTCAACACCGTGACAGCGGGTACGGCAGAACTGCGCAGCGTCATTCAGGAAGCGAAAGACCGGATTCATATGTATCAGCGGCGAACGATATTGTTTATTGACGAAATTCACCGGTTTAATAAGAGCCAGCAGGATGTTCTTCTGCCGTATGTAGAGGACGGGACGGTGATACTAATTGGCGCAACGACGGAAAATCCGTATTTTGAAGTAAACAGACCGCTTTTGTCACGGCTGCGGGTCGTGCCGCTGGAACCGCTTTCTGAAGATGCGATTGTACATGTCTTGATGCGTGCCCTGCAGGATACAGAAAGAGGCCTGGGAAATCTTCATATAACAGCCTCTCCGGAAGCACTGCATACCATAGCCCGTCTGGCAGACCGAGATGCCCGCGTTGGCCTTAATTTGCTGGAACAGACGGCCATGCTGGTGCCAGCCGGCAGTGAGATTACGCATGCAGATATAGAAAAAACGGCTGGGCATCAGGTATATACGTATGATAAAAAAGGGGATGCCCATTACGATACCATTTCTGCTTTTATCAAAAGTATGCGCGGCTCCGATCCGGATGCGGCGCTTCACTATATGGCACGTATGATAGAAGCGGGAGAACAGCCGTCTTTTATTGCCCGCCGTCTTGTTATTTGTGCAGCTGAAGATGTGGGCCTAGCAGATCCGCAGGCATTACTTATTGCCAACGCCGCAGCACAGGCGGTACAGTTTGTCGGCTGGCCGGAAGGGCGCATTATCCTTTCAGAAGCTGTCATTTACGTGGCATGTGCGCCCAAAAGCAACAGTGCCTACATGGCTGTCGATGCGGCTATTGCCGATGTGCGCCATGGCAGCTGCGGAGATATACCGGCATATTTGCGGGACAGTCATTACAGCGGTGCTGCTTTACTGGGACACGGACAAGGGTATCAGTATCCCCATCATTTCCCTAATGGCTGGGTAGCGCAGCAGTATTTACCAGATCCGCTGAAACATAAAAAATATTACCATGAAACAGATCATGGTAAAGAAAGAGAGATGGCGGCACGCTGGCATCAGCGGCGTAATGATACATAATATAATAGAAGGTGAACGGATTGACACAACGAAAAACTCGTCGGAGTACACGAGCTTCGGAGACGCGCAGACGAGCAAAACCGAAAAAGAAAAGTGCTCCGCTGCTTAAATTTGAAATTGTCGGTCTTATTCTTATCTTTTTTGGCATTTTTGCAACTATCGGCATTTTAGGCGTCGATACAGGCAGTATGGGGTATGCACTGGATAGTATTTTGGCATATGGATTTGGGTTTGGACGCATTGTCGTGCCGCTGGCTTTGATTATTGCAGGCCTCAAATACATTATGATGCGCAATGCCTGGCCTTTTACTGCTGTTTGGGCGTGGGGCGCTTGGGCGTATGAACTTTTTTTAACATTGATACATCTTGTAGTTGTTCCTGATGGGGCAGAATTTATGCCTGCCAGTCTGCGTGTTGGCGGCGGCATAGCCGGAGCGGTACTGGCGTCAGCGCTGCGCGGCTTGTTTGGACAGATTGGCGGCATTTTGTTTATTGTGATTGCGGCTGTTGTCACTGCGCTTTTGTGGAAAAAATGGTCTATTGCTGAACCTGTGGCGATTGTTTCCAATAAAGCGACAGAAGAAGTATCTAAAATGTCAGACAAAGCCGTAGAAAGTATTCAGGACGCATCGACAGCCATTCGCAGCTGGCAAAAGCCGCATATTTTTGATTTCCAAAAAGAAGAGGAAAAAGAAGAAGAACGAAATGCCTTGCTGCAAGAAAGGGATGCAGCATCTGTGCCGGAAGAAGATAGCGAAGCGGAAACAATGGAACCAGAAGAAAAAGTGCCGTTTACTCCGGTCTATGCAGATGAAGCTGCAGATGATGATGAAGCAGATTCTGCATATGAAGATGAATACGATGAATATGATGAACAGGACGAAGCAGAAGAACAGATACAGGATACACCGACGCATACCGACTTAGCTCGTGAAACGGATGTACTGCAGGCTGATATGGCGGATTTAAAACCTGTAGAAGTAGAAAAAACAGCGGCAACGGCTGATGTTGGCACGGCTGGCACGAGTGCGGTTCCCAAAGCTGAAGGAAAACGGCCGTATCATTTGCCGCCGATGACCATGCTGAATCCCGGCAAAGCGCAAAGCGGCGGTTTAAGCGACGAAGTACGGCAGAATGCCCGCATCCTACAGGAAACGCTGCAAAGCTTTAATATTGATGCCAAAATTCTCAATGCCAGCCAAGGTCCAGCTGTTACGCGTTATGAATTGGAACCAGCAGCTGGGGTTAAAGTCAGCAAAATTGTCCATTTGGCAGATGATATTGCGCTGAAACTGGCGGCGACGGATATTCGTATTGAAGCACCGATTCCTGGGAAAGCGGCTGTTGGCATTGAAGTGCCAAATAAAAAATTGTCCGGTGTAACCATTCGTGATGTCCTTGATACAGATGCATTTAAAAATGCCGTAGGCGGCGTGCCGGTCAGTCTGGGCAAGGATATTGCCGGTAATCCTGTTATCGCCGATCTGACGAAAATGCCGCATTTGCTGGTAGCCGGTTCTACCGGTTCCGGCAAGAGCGTCTGCATCAATACCTTTATTGCCAGTATTTTATTTAAGCAGCGGCCGGAAGACGTTAAGCTTATCTTAATTGACCCGAAAGTTGTCGAATTATCCAACTACAATGGCATTCCTCATTTGCTGACGCCTGTCGTTACAGATCCTAAAAAAGCAGCCAGTGTATTGCGCTGGGCTGTACGGGAAATGGATGACCGGTATAAACGATTTGCCTTGACCAAAACGCGTGACATTTCGCGATATAATGAATTGCATCCGGAAGAAGCCATGCCGTTTGTCGTCATTATTATTGATGAATTGGCAGACCTTATGATGGTAGCTTCTAATGATGTAGAAGAATCGATCTGCCGTCTGGCACAAAAAGCACGTGCCTGCGGCATGCACCTTGTCTTGGCTACGCAGCGTCCGTCTGTAGATGTCCTTACCGGCTTGATTAAGGCTAATGTGCCGAGCCGTATTGCCTTTGCCGTATCCAGTCAAATTGATTCACGTACTATTTTGGATATGGCTGGAGCGGAAAAATTGATTGGCAAGGGAGATATGCTCTTTTACCCGATGGGAGCTTCCAAGCCGCTGCGTGTTCAAGGTGCCTTTATTTCTGACGCAGAAATCGATAAGATGACGGAATTTATTAAACAGCAGGGAGAACCTGAATATGATGAATCTGTCCAAAAAGCACAATCAGAACACAGCGACAGTGAAATTGACTTTTTTGAAGATGAATTGATGAGACAGGCCATTGATATGGTACTGGAAACAGGACAGGCATCAGCATCCATGCTGCAGCGCCGGTTCCGCATCGGTTATACGCGGGCAGCCCGCATGGTCGATACGATGGAAGCGATGCATATTGTAGGCCCTAGCAATGGCAGTAAAGCTAGAGAAATTCTCATGACGCCGGAAGAAGTACAGGCGAAGTACTTGGACGGGAAATAAAAATACGCAGCAGCTATACAACAATAATACCTTAAAAACTGCAAGCAAAAAGGGCTTGTCGCTTTGTGCGACAGCCCTTTTTAGCGTATATATGACAGTATTTAGTTTTTATCTTGTTTGTATGCTGCGGCATCGAAAGTGCCAAGCTGTTTGTCGATGACCAGCGCATTGACGACAGAGCCTGCGACGTTGAGCATGGTGCGTGCCATATCGATTAAAGGGTCGATAGCCAGGATAGGGCCGATAAGACTAAAGGAAGATGCCATGCCGACACCGGACAAGCTGACAGAAGCGGCCATCGTAGCCGTGCCGGGAATACCGGCGATGCCAAGAGAACCGAGACTGACGACGATGATGGTCATAATAATCATGCTGAAATCTAAGGGAGAACCTGTAAGGTTGCAGACATAGACGATGAGCAGGGACGGGAAAATACCGGCACAGCCCTGCATACCGGCAGTTGTTCCAAACCCGGCGACAAAACTAGCTGTCCCCTGATTGACGCCTAACTTTTTGACAAGCGTTTCAATCGTGACTGGCAGACAGCCGACACTGGAACGAGATGTAAATGCCAAAATCAGCAATGTAATAGCTTTTTTTAGGTAATGGACCGGATTGATGCCGTTTAGACTCAAGAAAAGCAATTGAATGATAAACTGTACGATAATGGCTAAATACAAAACGAGAATAAATTTGCCAACTTCTAAAATGCTCGGTAAGCCTTTTTGAGCAATGGTATTGGCTAACAAGGCAATGACAGCCCAAGGCATATAATCAAGAATTAAGAGTGCCATATTCATCATGGCTTTGTGCAGTCCATTGATGAGGTTTTTCATGAAAGCACCGGCTTCAGGCATATCGGCTTTAATCCACCAGATTGCGCGGCCAAAGAAAGCACCGAAAATAACCATACCGATAATGTTGTTTTTTACCATGGCATCGACAAGATTTCCTGGAATCAAATGGCGAATTGTCGTGGCAATACTGGTAATATCCTTGGCTTTTGCATTAGAAGCAACAGCTGCTGCATCGCCGCCAACATGGAAGAGAATGCCAAAGAAAAGACCGACGGCGGCGGACACGGCGACCATGCCCATCGTGACGATAATCGTTCGTTTGACAAGGCGGCTCATGCCTTTGTCAGAATCCATATTGACGATAACATGGGCAATCGAGACGATGACAAGCGGAACGACAATCATCTTGATGAGGTCGATGTAGCCGTTGCCAAATAATTGGAACCATGTTGTCGTTTCTTTGACAAAGGTTACTTTCATGGGAGCCTCGGAAAAACCGGACATAACTTGCATGCTGAGACCCAATAACGCGCCGAGAACCATGCCGATTACTACGACGAGAGAAAAATCCATCTTGCGGATTCGGTATAAATAATGAATGACCCAAAATAATACAGCCAATACGGCTAAAAAAATAACGGTACGATAATCACTAATGGTTAAAAAAGATTGTAAAAATTCATCTACCATTACGTACAACTCTCCTTTCTTTTTTACTGCAGCGTATAGTAAAACAGTAAAAATCATGTAACATCATACTATAAATGTGGATAAAAGACAATATAATTGATGCAGGACAACAAAAAGTGTTTGGAATATAAAAATAGGAAAGGAATGGAAGCTGAACTGCACAACTCCTTTTTTCTTGACATCAGTATAAAAAAAATTTACAATTAAAGAAGCCGGTTTGATACACTGGTATATTTTGCATAATTGTAGGTTTTTGAAAATGATGTAAACAACACATACTCATTATAAAAAAGCCGGACTGGTTGTTCGGCTTTTTTTTGTGAAAGAGAAAAAGAGGAGGTGAAATCAATACATGTTGGCTATTATTGCAGCAGCAGTCGCCTGCGGCATTATCGGGGCTGGGACAGGATACTTTTACCGCAAGAAAATTGCAGAAGGTAAGATTGGTCAAGCTGAAATTGAAGCACAGCGTATTTTGACGACAGCCCAGCAGAATGCAGAAGCCCGCAAGAAGGAACTTGTTCTCGAAGGTAAAGAAGAAGTACACAAACTGCGCAGCGACGCGGAACGGGATAATAAAGAACGCCGCAACGAATTACAGCGCATGGAACGGCGCCTGCTGCAAAAAGAAGAACATTTGGACAAAAAGGCTGATTCCATGGAAAAGAAGGAAGAAGCTTTACAGCACAAAGAAGATGAAGTATCTCAAGTACAAGAAAAGATTGAGGCTCTTCATGTGCAGGAAATGGCAGAGCTGGAACGGATTTCTGGACTTACGTTTGATGAAGCTAAGGAACTGCTTTTGGCAAATGTACAGACTGAAGTTAAGCATGATACGGCACAGCTGATAAAAACGCTGGAAGAACAAGCCAAAGAAGAAGCTGAAGGTAAGGCGCGGGAAATTATTTCGATGGCTATTCAGCGTTGTGCGGCCGATCATGTAGCAGAAACGACCGTATCGGTTGTTTCACTGCCGAATGATGAAATGAAAGGCCGGATTATTGGTCGGGAAGGCCGAAATATCCGAGCTATTGAAACGCTTACAGGTGTTGATTTGATTATTGATGATACGCCGGAAGCTGTCATTTTGTCATGTTTCGACCCCATTCGTCGTGAAATTGCCCGCATTGCATTGGAAAAATTAATTGCCGATGGCCGTATTCATCCGGCACGTATTGAAGAAATGGTTGAAAAAGCTCGTAAAGAGGTCAATCAGAAAATTCGTGAAGCTGGTGAACAGGCTACATATGAAACAGGTGTACATGGCCTGCATCCGGAATTGATCAAGATTTTGGGCAGACTGCGTTATCGTACCAGTTACGGACAAAATGTACTGCGTCATTCTATTGAAGTATCGCAGCTGGCAGGCATTATGGCTGCCGAACTGGGTGTGGATGAAACCTTGGCTCGACGGGCTGGCTTGATTCATGATATAGGCAAAGCGCTTGATCATGAATTGGAAGGCACGCACGTTTCGATTGGTACAGAAGTAGCTAAAAAATATGGTGAATCCAAAATGGTTGTCAACTGCATTGCGGCTCATCACGGAGATGAAGAACCGCGCAGCGTGGAAGCTGTTTTGGTTTCGGCGGCCGATGCTGTTTCGGCAGCACGTCCGGGTGCTAGAAGAGAAACACTGGAAAATTACTTGAAGCGGCTGACAAAACTTGAAGAAATCGCAGAATCCTTTGATGGTGTTGAAGACTGCTTTGCTATTCAAGCTGGACGTGAAATCCGCGTCATGGTTAAACCAGAAAAACTGGATGAAGCCGGCTGTGTGCTTTTAGTTCATGACATTGTCAAACGAATTGAATCCGAGCTGGAATATCCGGGACAAATCAAAGTTGTCGTCATTCGGGAAACCCGGATGATAGATTATGCAAAATAACAATGAATACAAATCCCTTGCCGTTTGTCGGCAGGGGATTTTTTGAAAAAATAAAATAAAATAAAAAAAAGTAAAAAAAAGACTTGCCAAAGAGGTTGCTCTATGGTAGAATACTTTTTGTCGGAACGAGAGAGGTTCCGAAATATGAATGGCCTCGTGGTGTAGCGGTTTAACATGTCGCCCTGTCACGGCGAAGATCGTCGGTTCAAATCCGATCGAGGTCGCCATATTTGCTCAGGTAGCTCAGTCGGTAGAGCAGGGGACTGAAAATCCCCGTGTCGG